>NZ_JBHSLU010000006.1:0-8377 GCF_042655245.1 Allobosea massiliensis
ATCGGGGATCTCTCGGTTCAGGGTTGGCGTTCACAACCCAAACCTAACCGGCAATCGCCGGTGACCACCGTCAGCTACACCACGCTATGGGACACGACCACCGTTCGGCGCTGATCAGGCAATCTTCAGCACTCTGAAGGGCAGATCGTCGTCCGGACCAATTGGCTATTCTCCCATTGAGCCAGTAACTGCGTCCGTTCATTCCGACTCGATGGCGATCGCGGAGAACGCATTTTGCGCCGGCAGCAGTCAATGGCCATCGGACTATTCTTCCGATGGACGGGCGCACATGGTACGCTGTGCGTACGCTCTGCACCGCACATTTACTTCGTCAGAGTGGTATGGCGCGGCGGCGGTCTTTGCAGGCCAGGCCTGCGAGCGACTCGGGCACGTAAGGCTTTGTGCAGCAGGTCGTCGATTTGGCTCTGGCGCGCCCGGATGCTGTCAGGCCGTTGCCGAGATAGGCTGGGATCACGCAGGCCCCACGAGGCAGGTCGTCTAGCGAGCTTTGCAGGGTTCGGCGACGATACGATAGCTGACGTCGGCGAGGAGCCCTTGCGGGTCAATGACCTTGAGCTTGCAGCCCGCCACAGGTGAGACGATGTGGACACGGCGTGCCCCTGTTGTCGGAGCCTGCGAAGACCGCGGTCTTGCGATCGAACGAAACAAGCCAAGTTGCATGCCAGACCACACTGAGGTTGAATTCGACGCGGCCATAGCAGGAGAAGCCGAAGCCCGTGAGGGCCTGCCGGCGGAAAAGGGCGCGGCTGATGGCATCAGTGAGCCTGCTTTTGTGGTGGACAAGGACGGGCTTCTCCCTAAGCTACAGTACTTCCGTTACGATGATGATGGCCCGGCAGCTGGCTTGTTGCGCGGCACGACGGGCTTCGGACGAACAGCCGTGCATGCCACTTGGACGTGATAAGGTGCGGCGGTGACGCCTCGTACATCGCCGCGCTTGTTGAAGGCCCACGTCATCACGGGCACCGCTCGACGTCGCTGACGAACCGGGTTCAGAAGCTCATTCTCATCGAGCCGCTGCAGGCGTAGCTGCGCGAACTCGCCGACGCGCTGCTGTCGAAGCGACTGCACAGCACCGCGTTCGGCGTCAGCTTGTACTCGCAGCCTGCCGCCACCAGCCCGATGTCGCGGTCCTGCCGCGCGCCGGCGACCACGAAACCGGCTCCCGGCACGCCCGTCAGCGTCGCGGCGAAGGTCATGTCGCGCAGATAGTCGTGCCCCCAGCCAATTTTCGTGAACAGGGTCGAGCGGCGCCCGCTGAAGCTAGTTACCATCGTCGCCGACATGCCCAGTTCCAAGCGGATCGCGGTGTTGGTCCGGCCACGCCATTCACGCCCGCTCCCTACCCGTCATCGCATTGCTCTCGTTGAGGTCTGGCGTCCGGACGCTCTGGATCTGCAGCTCGGCGAAGGAGGGCGAACGCGAAGCCGTTGCTGCCGAACAGGTCATTGGCCGCCTGCAGCCGTCCACACAGAACCTCCGCCAGATAGTCGGCCGCCAGCCCCCGCCCAAGAACGGCGATGGAGCGGCACGTCTCGATCTGCATCGAGCCATAGGAGGCTTGAGCGCCCAGACGAAGCGCCCCGATCTGGGTCGATCCGCAGAGGCCGGCCTGGGAGGGGTCGGCGTTCGTCATGCCCCAGCCGTAGGTGATTTCGCATTTGGCAAAGCCGCCACGCGTCGCGTTGCAATTGGTCCGGCCGGAAGCGCCGAATGTCGCCGCCCAGACATTATAGTTCGGCTCGACTGCAATCCGGGCTTAGGGCGCGGGGACCAGCCCCTTCCGACCCGGCAGATCAGCCGTGTATGATCTGGCCCCGCCGCCCATCAGTGACCCGTCGCGCCCGATCGCGAAGGGATCGAGCATCACGCGCCAGGAATTGGGCTGAGACGCGCAGGCCCGCCGCGCTGGTCGCGGTGTGGACTTTGCCCGACAGCGTGTTGACGGCTGCGGCCAGAGCCTCGCGCGTCGACTGGTTGTAGACGGAAAAGAGCGACTACACATCCGCCCCGGCTGCGACGGCCCGGTCGAGACCCAAGGCCACAGCAGTGATGTTGC
Source organism: Allobosea massiliensis (assembly GCF_042655245.1). NCBI lineage: Bacteria > Pseudomonadati > Pseudomonadota > Alphaproteobacteria > Hyphomicrobiales > Alloboseaceae > Allobosea > Allobosea massiliensis. Next base: position 2,081 of record NZ_JBHSLU010000006.1, read on the forward strand.
GCGTCTGGGTCAGGCCCAGAACCGGAGCCTTCTGGGCAGCCACAGTGTTGGCCGTCGCCGCCGCAACAGCTGTGGTGACCAACGGCGCAGCCGTGAGAGTCACGGCGGCACTGTTGCCTGCTATGCTCACGGCTGAGCTGACACCGACACCGAAACCCGCATCCGTGGTGATCGTCGCAAAGCTTCCGATCACGCCCCCGGTCGCAGTCAGGAAGGTGTAAGGCGAGCCGAACTGATAGGTGCCCCCCAGAGCTACGAGTTGCAGAGTGCCAGCGATGGTCGCTGTTCCGCCGACCGTGATCTTGTCGACCGTCGCTCCCTGGATCTCGATCACCGTGGTCGAGCCGGCATTTAGGGTCAGGTTGCCGGCAACGTTGACGTGCCGATCGAATTGCCAGGCGAGAGTTTTGCGCCGGCTTAACTGTCAGATTCGGGATCGCGGCATTGCCTGCGAGCACGGCGCCATCGGCAATGACCACGCCTGATGTGTTGGCGATCGAGCCGTTCACGATCAGCCGGCCGGCATTGACGATCATCTGCCCGCGATAGAGTTCACGCCGGTCAGCGTCAGTTCGCCGAGGCCATTCTTGGTCAGGCCGCCCTGGATCGCCTCGGTTACCGGAGCAGTTGTCGTGATGTCGGTTCCCGCTACCTCGAATTTCGTCGTGTTCTAGGCGATCTCGACCGGCGTCGCGTTGTCGACGCCATCGGTCAGGCTGATGGTCGAACTGGCCGTGCTGTCGCTGGGCGTTGAATTCTCCCTGAAAGTGGGCGCCGAGAATTCCCTGGCTGGCGTCCTTGCCTGAAGCTGCGGGGCGCGCCCCGCAGCTTCAGGCTTTCCACCTGTCGCGGAGGATGCCCGCCGTGGAACGGTAGGGGGGCGGCGGTGGTCCAGCTTGGAGAACTGATGATGATCTTGGATATTCACCGCCAGGGACTGTCCGTGACGGCGATCGCGCGTCGCACGGGGCGTGGTCCCAAGACGATCCGCAAATACATCGAGCGAGGCCTGGAGCTGCCGGCTTACGGGCCCCGCCAGGTTGGCCGGCCCAACAAGATTACGCCCTATCTCGATTATGTGCGTGAGCGGATCGCGGCCTTCCCCAAACTGACGGCGACGCGCCTGACGCGGGTGTTGCGGGAGCGCGGCTACAACGGCGCCTATACGGCCGTGAAGCGGTTCGTGGCGGCGATCCGCCCGAGCGACGGCCCCAACCTTCGAGGTTCGCTTCGAAACGCCTCCCGGCCATCAGGCCCAGGTCGACTTCGCTCGCTTCGTCACGGTGTTCGACGATGAGCCCGGCATCGCCCGGATCATCTGGCTGTTCTCGATGGTGCTGGGCCATTCCCGGCACATCATCGCCCGCTTCGGTCTGCATCAGGATCTGCAGACGCTGCTGCGTTGCCATATGGCCGCGTTTGCCGCGATCGGCGGCGTGCCGATCGAGATCCTCTACGACCGCATGAAGACGGCGGTGGCGGATGAGGATGAGCAGGGCCACATCATCTACAATCGGCCGCTCCTTGCGCTGGCCAGGCATTACGGCTTCCATCCGCGCGCCTGACGGCCCTATCGGGCCAAGACGACGGGCAAAGTCGAGCGGGACAGAGGCTTCATTGATCGCTGGGTCGAGGACGACGGGCACTATCGCTCGATCAATGTGACATATGTGATGGCGCGCAAGGCGCATTCTCCGAGAGCTTAGCGTATGCAAGTGCGCTGACGGGCAGGATTCTAGCGGCCGACCGAGGAGCTCTCATTTTGGTGCGAGCGCTGTCAAGACTGATCCAATAAAGAACCTGAGCGCCGAGCTTGAGGCCCAATCCTTACGCCCTGCCTGAGTGGATGACGCTGGCGAATGGATTTCATCATCAATTCTTGGCAATGTTAATCGTACCGTTAAATAGATTTGATGAACTATGCTATTGATTCCTGCGAGTTCAAAAGTTGTCCTTGTCAGATATTCAATCACATTATTTCCAAGCATCAAATCACCCTCTTGCAATACGACGATTCAAATGCTATATAATCTAAATACGTTTTGACACACGTGAATGCATACGAGTAAGATGTATGAAGATTCAATTTAATCGTATCGTTACAGAATCGGCTGACGTATATAAATACTATATTCTAAATGTAAAACGCTTAGATTTCATAGATGATCATGACATCCCTTGAATGTAAATCAGCGGAGCGCTGGCGACAGATGGGGGCTTAAATCTTACTCTCACAGCCGAAGGTGTAGCTGAAGAATCAAACCCAAAATGGTCTAGCTCGTCAATTACGAATCTGCAGATAATGAATAACCTTGAATTTAAAGGGTGACCCCAGGGTTGGCACACCCGATCCTGAGGCTCGTCGAATATTCATTGCTGAGCTAGTGCGTGTCCGGAACCTTCTTAGCGAAGGTATTGAGCGACTGACTTCTAACATTGAAGAGCCCCAACTCAGCAGCACATCATCGGCCCCATGATTGAAATTGACCCGCTTCAATGGTCTAATCCCGCTTTCGGCGGATCAAGCAGCTCATGAACCATTCTCTGGTATCGATGGACGAGAGGTATCTCAGCACCGAATGGCAGTGTGGCGGGCTCTAGAAGCCTCCGATGAAGTACAAGACCGCCATCCAAACCCTTTCGCTCATGCGAACGCGGTTTCGGTCGAGTAACTCGCATTCCGGGGTCGTGGAGAAGCTCTCGCAAGTGGCATCATCGTATGCGTCGCCGACGAAGCCGTCGACGGCCTGACGCTCGCGTGCTTGCAGCGGTCACCGAAAGCTAGCTACGTGTATTTGGCGGACCGCATCGACTGTCGCAACACCGGCATAATTCCGCGGGGCGAGGCGCCGATCGAGAATCCCGATCGGTGTTTTCCATCCTAGAGCGTTTCCGTCGATCGTTCAATCGATTGTGATGCGACGATTTTGGGGCGAGCTGATTCAACCTCCTTGTTGAAGGAGGTGCTGGATGGCGCGAGCTCTGAGCGACTATCTTGGGATGCGTGTTTTAAAGGCGTCGACGGACGGCCTGTCGGCGCGACAGGCTGCGGCCCGGTGCGGCGTCGGGGTCTCGACAGCGATTCGGTGGGTTGCCCGGTCCAGGACAGGCGAGCGGACGGCCCGTCCGCAAGGGCGGCGGCGCGGCTCGAGCCTCGACGCGCATGAAGCCTTCATCGTCGGGCTGATCGAGGAGCGCCAGGACATCACCCTGCACGAGACGGCGGCACGGCTCCTGGCCGAGCGCACCGTCTCCATCCGTCGCAGCGCGCTGAGCGCCTGGCTTCGCGCGCGGGGCTGGACGTTCAAAAAAGTCCGCCCATGCGCTGGAGAAGGAGCGGCCCGATGTCCTGAAGCGGCGCCGCGACTGGTTCGAGGCCCAGCCCGAACTCGATCCGGGACTGTCAGGAAATCCATGTGCGGGCGGCGGGTTGAACATCAGGCCGCCATGGCCCTGGTGAAGCGCTCGCCGAAGATGACGGCGAACTGAGCTTTGGCCATAACCCATTCATGGGGCCCCATCTTCCAATCCTTTTCCGAGCGGTTCAAGACGAGGAAGAGGACCTTCATCACGGCCTCGTCGGTCGGGAAGTGGCCCCGGGTGCGCACGGCTCGGCGCAGCTTGGCGTTCAGCGCCTCGATCGCGTTGGTGGCGTAAAGGATGCGACGGACGTCGGCCGGGAAAGGGTAGGCACGACCTCGCTCCATGCCCGTCGCCAGCTCTGGGCCATCGCCGGATAGCGGCGACCCCAATGCCCCTCCTCGAAGGTACTGAGCGCCGCTTCGCCGGCGGCAGCATCGATGGCGCGGTAGATGCCCTTCAGCGCCCCGGCGACCGCCTTCCTGCCCTGTAGGAGACGAAGTCCAGGCTGTGGCGCAGCAGATGAACGATGCAGGTCTGAACCACGGCCTCGGGAAAGACGGCTCTGATTGCGTCAGGGAAACCCTTCAGACTATCGACGACGGCTAGCAGAAGGTCCTCGACGCCGCGATTGCGAAGCTCGTTCATGACCCGCAACCAGAACTTCGCGCCCTCGTTTTGCTCCAGCCAGAGGCAAAGGATCTCCTTGGCGCCGTCGGCGCGGACGCCGAGGGCAATATGGACGGCTTTGTTGCGGACGACGCCCTCGTCGCGGATCTTGACGCGCAGGGCATCGAAGAAGACCAGCGGATAGACCGGCTACAGCGGCCTTGCCTGCCAGGCCGCGATCTCGTCGAGCACGGCATCGGTGACGGCGCTGATCAGATCGGGCGAGATCTCGATCCCATAGAGCTCGAGCAGATGCCCCGACGATCTCGCGGGCGCTCATGCCCCGGGCATACATCGAGACGATCTTGTCGTCGAAGTCAGGGAAGCGGCGCTGATACTGGGCGATCAGCTGCGGATCGAACGTCGCCTGCCGATCGCGCGGAATCTCCAGCTCGATCCGACCAGTGTCGGTCGTCACCGTCTTGCGGCCGTAGCCGTTGCGGCTGTTGCCGGCCTCGTCGGCTGACAGATGGTGATCCATCTCGGCGTTCAGGGCCCGCTCAGCGAAGGCCTTCTTCAGATCGTCGAGCACCCCATTGGGGTCGAAAGCCGTCTTGGGATCGACGCCGGCCAGCAACTGGTCCAGAAGCGCGTCAGGAATGCGGGGGGCTTTGCGTCATGCCATCGGGAACCTCCATCGGATCCATTATGGCCGCCCGCACACGGAAATCCTGACAGTCCCACGCGCGGCTGGCGCCGCTCATGTACACGGCGTCAGTCCAGACCCTCCAACAAGGCCTGAAGCTGGACAGGCGTCGAACGATAGCATGGGCGAGAGCAGGCCGTTGGGACTTGCCATCCTCCAGCCTCTTGGAGGACAGGCCGACGCCGGTTCCATCGAAACAGGCCAGCTTTATCCGTTCGGCGCGCCGCGCCCGAACACATAAATCGTGCCGGAGAACGGATCGGCGCCCATGCTCTCACGAACCAACGCCACCAAGACCCTCCGCGCCCTTGCGGAAGTCGATGGCTTCGTCGCGATCATGACGCGGCCCGCTCCGGTCGACCGAAATGGCATCGACCTTCCCAACATCAAGGCCAACGTCGCAAAGCTTTCCCGACGCCGTGCCATTGGGAAGGCCGCCTTAACCAAAAGCCGCCCATCAAAAAGCTGAAAAGGCCGACATCGAACGGTTAAATTCAGGGTGATCTTGGGCGCACCATTAGCGATTTGGTCCGATGAATGGGTGCACGTGGGCGCACCATTGGAATATTGGTCGGATGAACCGGCGCTCACGGGCGCACCATCGGGAACCAGCTCCGATGAAGGCGCGATTTGAGTCGCTATACGACGGCGGACCCTACTCTAACCAGCGCTAAGCGAATTTGACGTCGTCCTGACCTATGCCTCACAAGCGACCGTTTCAGCTGTCCTCCGAACCTATATGGAGCTCGCCCCCCGGCCGGCATCGCGCGACGTTCGTCAGATCAGCACCCTTGGCCTTCCGCCCTCAGCGGTCTGGACCAGGCCCCCGTCACCAACGCGTAGGAGAAGCCACCATGAAGCTGACATCGTCCTCCATCCGTACCGCCTCGCAGTCGCCCCCGGAGACGTTGCGCGAGCGCCTGCTCGCCTTGCGTGAAGGCAGCCGTTTCCTGGAAGCCGTGAAGTTTGACTTAATCTAACCGTCCGGCCAGCGCTTGTAATCGAGTTCGCTGGCCGGGCTTCGATTAATTTAGACTTCGACAATGTATCGAGGGTTGAATTCTTTACACTCGCGCTCACCTGCGCGCGCACCGTGGTGGGCGACGGGATATCCTGCGGGATTGGCGAATATAGTCGTCTCACCAACCTTGTATAAATGGTGATGGTGGTCGTGCCCATGTATCCAGACTTTCGGCTGATACTTCTCGATAACCTCAGATAGATCTGACGCGTAGCACGCGGACAACGGTTCACCGCGGTACATGGGCACGACCGATTCAGGATGGGGTGCGTGGTGGGTCACCACTATGGTTGGGCCATCGTGAGGGATAGCGAGCTCTCCCTCGATGAAGGCACGATCCACTTTGTGGAGGCCTTGGATGTAATGCGGCCTGACCGTGCGGGTTTTCCCGTCGATGGTGACCTTGATCCTCCTGTAATCGTTCATGCCTCGCAGAGCGGCCTTACGATCAGTAACAGGCCGGCGGTTGAGGTTGAAATCTGTCCAAAGCGTAGCACCAATGGGTCGTGTCCCATAGCGTGGTGTAGCTGACGGTGGTCACCGGCGATTGCCGGTTAGGTTTGGGTTGTGAACGCCAACCCTGAACCGAGAGATCCCCGAT
>NZ_JBHSLU010000007.1:0-451221 GCF_042655245.1 Allobosea massiliensis
GGAGAACTCTGAACCTCTTGCTCTTCCATGCCGACCTCCTCTCCAGAGGGGTCAGTTCCTCATGGCGTCAGGGGGGCAGTTTGTCGTGGCGCCTGACACCGCTGCCCAGCTCACGGTCTCTGAGAACGACCGCGAAGGTCCCGTCTTCCGCCGATACAGGGCACTCCCGGCAGAACTCCGCGCCCGGTCTCCGGAGGTGGCAGCATGTGCGTAGCGGCAGTTGCGGCCGCCGGCTCACCGGGCGTGTAGCTACACCTGCGCCCGGCGCCATCCCGCCGCTATGGCCTCAGCCTCGGAACAGAACCACCGCTCGCCCCGCCAAGGCTTGATGCTGACGTCACCGTAATAGCGTTGGCCCGGCAGGTGATAGATGCGCTCGCCGCTACCGTCGCTGATGTTGCCGCGAATGGTGCAGTTAGGCGAAAGCGCCGATTGCAAAGGCGTTCTGTAGAGCGCCATGCCGCCCGCCAGCACCAGCCCAGCAACAAAGACGGCGTTGCGGGGGCGGGCGATCCACCTCCGCCATGCTGGCGCCCTGCGCCGCTGTCGAAACCGACCCTGCCTCATGCAGAGACCGTACAGGGCAGGCGTTTCAGGCCAGTTACGGCGATCCGAGCAAATCAATCCAACAGCCCCGTCGTGCCTCAGTGCCGGCGGGGTCTTTTTGTTAGCACCCAAGGAAACCTCAGATGCCTTATGCAGCCCCCCAGACCCGGCGCGACAGGCGCAGGGACTACATGCGCGAACTGATGCGAGAGCGGAGAGCACGAGCCCGCACCCAATCGGCCGTTAGCACCGCCGTGCCTGTTAGCTCCGCGGTTAGCTCCCGCCCGGAGGTTAGCACCCCTGTTAGCTCCCGCCCGGCCGTTAGCACCGCAGAGCGCGTTAGCCCCCCTGTTGGCACCACCGTTAGCTCCCGCCCGCCCGACAACCCCGGCTCGCAGATCAACCGTCCCGAGAAGCCCCGCGTTGTCTTCCGGCCGGTGGAGCGCCCACCGACGGGCTTGACCCCTATGGTGAAGGCCCGCGCGAGAAAGCTGCATCGTTTGTTCTCGAACGGAGGCAACGAGGCCGAGCGCGGAGCTGCACGATGTCGGCTGGTGGAAACGGCCGCAACTGCGGGAGTGTCGGTAGGTGACCTCATGGCAGCGATAGGTCTCCCGCGCGATGCACTGGACCTGCCCGATGCGTGACCGCTCGGGACCCTTCCGCCCGACCTCCGGGCCGATAATGATGCCGCCAGCCGACAGGCAGTGATCGAACAGGGCTTGGCCCATCTCAGGGGCAAGCCAGAGGCCGGTACGCTGTCCCCTGAGGAGAAGTTCTTGCTCCGCCGGATGGAAGCCTATGACGAGGCACTGCGGGATGGCGCTGCGCTACAGGCCCGGCTCGACAGGCTCCTTGTGGTAATCGAGCGGGACGAACGGGGCAGGCCGGAAGGCTGCAATAGGGCCTCCCGGTAGGTGCAGTCTGACTGCACTTTAAGAGGCCGGTCCGCCGGGGCCGTCGGTCCTCTGCGTCTCGATAGGAGAAGGAACGCGCCGGAGGTCTTTCAGCACCTCGTCGGGCATTCCCCGATAGCCCCTGCCATAGCCTGCGCCAGCGTTCCGGGGATTGTACCGTCCGGTGATTGCGTCCACCAACTCCTCAGGGGCGCGAACCTTCCGCAACTCGTCCTCAAGACGATGCCGCCAAGAGTGATTTGGGCCCTTCTTGGCACTTGTGATGCCGACCACCCCGCGCACCCACTGCCCGCTTTGGCGTGTGGCAGGCGGTATTCGGCTGCCATGTTTGTCCGGCGTGATCGAAGGGAAAAGCGGCCCGTCCGCGTCCCCTCTCAGTCCGGCGACGTAGTCCAGAAAGCCCTCTGCCACCAGCGCCGGATGAATTGGGACCATGCGTTGGAAGATGTCATTCTTCCCCTCCCGGCCGGCGAGAGGGACGATGTCGAAAATCCATACCCCGGCTTCCTTTCGGATGTCGCGCCGCCGAAGCTCCACCAATTCGCTGATGCGGGCGCCAGTGAAGCACAGCGCCCACGGTAGCCACCGCATCCATCCTTCTTCTTTCCGCGCAGCGAGCAGAAGGGCCTTGGCTTCGTCGTCCTCGTAGCGGTCTCTCGCTGGCGGTCCCCTGCGCTTCCCAGTCGGCGCAAGGCCGGTGAAGGCGTTGCCCGCCAGCTTCTTATTCTTGACCGCCCAATTGCAGACGGCCCCCATCGCCAACACGTCGTCAGCTACTGTGCCGGCGTCGCGCCCCTCCTTGAGCCGCGCTTCTTTGAACGTGACCACCAGTTCCGGCGTCACCCGGCGGAGGTCGTCAAACCCCAAGATGCGCGTGAGCTGCCGGAATTTACCCCCGTAGGCCCGTAGCGTGGCCGGTGCGGGGGTGCGCTCGGCTGCCCATAGGGTCAGTAAGGTTTCCGCCGTCAGGGGTTCCTCAGTTGCCGATGGCTGCGGCTTCTCGGCTGCGGCGGCGGCGGGGACAGGCGGGAAGGCGGCAAGGTTCTGGTCTGGCGAATAGTCCCCCTCCGCCCTGCGGGACAGGGTGGCCGCTGCTTTGAGCTTGGTGCGGTACATCGCGGAGGCGAGGCGGCGGAGGCTGTCTTGATCGGCCGGAATGCCGTGCGCCCGCGTGATCCTGATTGCGTCGGCGACATCCGCCTTGCTTGGGCCCACCGGCTCGTCTGTCTCGCTGTCCCGCTCCAGCTCGTCATAGAGGTGATCGGCGTAGGCCAGCCAATCCTCCGCCAATCCAGGGTCATCTTCCCAGAGCCCTACGGTCTCCCTGTAGAGTTCCCCGCAGAGGGCCGTGATGTCCCGATGCGACAGACGCCGTGCGGGACCAAGCGAAGCGCGAGCCGCCGCGAACTCCTCGTCTATCTTCCGGTTGGCAGCAGGGGCTCGCCTCTTGGCCTCCTCAGGGTCTTTGGTGCGGAGGCTGATTACCCGCTCACCCTTCCCAATGATGGATCGAATGTCCCTCGGGACACGCCGTCGAATTTGATAGATGCCGGTTTTGGGATGCTTGGTCGGGCGAGACATCGGAAGGGCCATGTGTAGCACCTCTGTGTATCACCAGAGGCGAACTAACCCATTGTTTCTCTTATTTTCTCAGCCGCATCAAGGAGATGGGCTGGTGCTGCGAGAGAGGATTGAACTCTCGACCTCACCATTACCAATGGTGTGCTCTACCACTGAGCTACCGCAGCAGGATCGTCGGCCAGGTTGCTCTGCGGTCGCCGGGGCGAGGGCAGGGCGGGCGTCGTTCCGAAGCGGCGTCCTGATGCCACAAGCGCCGGGTGGACGCAACCCACATCGTCGCGGCACGGACGAGATGGTCTATGGCCCTGCGGTCGGCCGCCGGCGTGGGGTCGGCCCGTCCGCGTTCAGTCCGGCAGCAGCAGCCGCGGGTCGATGCGGAAGAGCCGGGCGTCGCCGAGCAGATGGGCGCTGTAGCCGGCGCCCAGCAGCGGCCCGAAGGCGGCATCGCGCAGGTTCAGCCCGCCGGCATAGGCGCCCATGGCCGGCATGACGCAGCGCCGGGCCGACAGCGCGAAGCAGCGCCGCCGGAGCGCCCGCCCGCGCATCCTGATCTTTGCGGCCGGATGAAGATGGCCGGCGATCTCGAACCCCGTCTCACACGCATCAGGCTCGTGGCGCAGGGTGACGCCGCGAAGATCGACGGTTGCGGCGCTGTCGCCCCCCATCGCCGCGCTGATCTGCGGGTCGTGATTCCCGGTCACCCAGAGCCAGTCGCGGCCTGCCTGCAGCCGCTTCAGCGTCGCGCGGTTGTCTTCGTCGAGGCGGATTTCCGCGTCGCGGTCGTGGAAGCTGTCGCCGAGCGCGATGACGCGCGTGGGCGCATGGCGGGCGATCGCGGCCGCAAGCGCCGCCAGCGTCGCCGCCGAATCATAGGGCGGCAGAAAGACGCCGCGCCTCGCATAGGAGGAGCCTTTTTCGAGATGCAGGTCGGCGACGACGAGCGTGCGCTCGTCGGGCAGCCAGAGCGCGCCCGAATGATCGGGCACGACCACGAGCCGGCCAAGCAGAAAGACCGCTTCAGTCGGCACCCTGTCGCTGGCCGCCAATGCGTTCACGCCATCGCCTCTTCGGTCAGCATCGCCTCGGCCTCCGCCAGGATCTCGTCGGCCGCCTCGCCATAGACCGCCTCGCGGCCGATCTCGAGCATGACGGAGACGCCGAGCGGCGACACATGATCCAGCGGCTGATGCACGATTCGCCCGCTGATCCGTGTCAGCATCTGGCCCAGGCGCTTGATGTCGAGCAAGCCCGTCGCGGCATCCGCGCGTGCGGCCTTGAGCAGCACATGCTCGGGCTCGTGCCGGCGCAGCACGTCGTAGACGAGATCGGTCGACATGGTGACCTGCCGGCCATTCTTCTCCTGGCCGGGAAAGCGCCGCTCGATCAGGCCGGCGATCACGGCGCATTGCCGGAAGGTGCGCTTCATCAGCGCCGATTCCGCCAGCCACTCCTCGAGATCGTCGCCCAGCATATCCTGCGAGAACAGCTCGTCGAGGCTTAAGCTGCCCCGCGCGATCGCGGCCGTCATGTCGCCGAGCCCCCAGCAGGCCATGCCATAATCATTGCAGACGAAGCCGAGCGGCCGCATCCGCGCGCGCTCCAGCCGGCGCGTCAGCAGCATGCCGAGCGTCTGATGGGCGAGGCGCCCCTCGAAGGGATAGGCGACGAGGTAGAAGCGCCCGCCGCGCGGGAAGGTCTCGACCAGCAATTCGCCGGGCTTGGGCAGGCGCGATTTCAGCCGCTGCGCATGCAGCCAGGACGAGACCTCCTCGGGCAGGGCGTCCCACTCCTTCGGATCGGCGAGCATCGCCCGCACGCGTGCGGCGAGAAAGGTCGAGAGCGGGAATTTGCCGCCGGCATAGGAGGGGATCTTCGGGTCCGTGCCCGGCGCGGCGCGCGAACAGACCGCCTCGTTGCCGCTGATGCCCTCGAAGCGCAGCACCTCGCCGGCGAAGATGAAGGTGTCGCCCGGAACAAGCGTCTCGGCGAAGTACTCCTCGATCTCGCCGAGCACGCGCCCGCCGCGGAGAGGAGTCTGCGGCTGGCCGGGCTGGCCGGCGCGGGCCTTGCCGAGCCGGACCTTCATCATCGTCGATTCGACGATGGTGCCGACATTCATGCGGTATTGCTGGATCACCTTGGCGTTGCTGGCGCGCCAATGCCCCGCCTTGACCTGGCGGAGCTTGGCGAAGCGCTCATAGCTCCTCAGCGCATAGCCTCCGGTCGCGACGAAGTTCACCACCGCGTCGAAATCGGCGCGTTCCAGCCCGGCATAGGGGGAGGCGGTGCAGACCTCCCGGTAGAGCGCCTCGGAGTCGAACCCGTCCGAGCAGGCGACGCCGAGAACATGTTGGGCCAGCACGTCGAGCGCCCCGATGCGGGCATCCGCCGTGTCCTGCGCGGCCTCGGCCACGGCATCGAGCGCAGCCCGGCACTCCAGCAGCTCGAAACGGTTGGAAGGCACGAGCAGCGCCTGCGAGGGCTCGTCCATGCGGTGGTTGGAGCGGCCGATGCGCTGCATCAGCCGGCTTGCGCCCTTCGGCGCGCCGATATTGACGACGAGATCGACATCGCCCCAGTCGATGCCGAGATCGAGCGTCGCGGTGCAGACGACCGCCTTCAGCCGCCCCTCGGCCATCGCCGCCTCGACCTTGCGGCGCTGCGTGGCGTCGAGCGAGCCGTGATGCAGCGCGATCGGCAGATTGTCGTCATTGATCGTCCACAGCGCCTGGAAGGCGAACTCCGCCTGCATGCGCGTATTGACGAAGACCAGCGTCAGCTTGTGCGCCTTGATGGCCTCGTAGATCGCCCCCATCGCATGGCCGGTGGTGTGGCCGGCCATGGGCAGGCGTGTCGGCGTCTGCAGGATGCCGATGCGCGCCGCCGCCCCGCCCTTCACGGTGACGAGGCCGGCCGGCGTCTCGCTGCCCCCGAGGAATCGCTGCAGATCGGCCGGCTCGCGCACCGTCGCGGAGAGTCCGACCGCGCTGACCTGCGGGGCGAGGCTGCGCAGCCGTGCCAGATCGAGGGAGAGCAGGTCGCCGCGCTTGGAGGTCACCAGCGCATGCAGCTCGTCGAGCACGATCCGCCGCAGGCTGGCGAAGAAAGGCGCAGCGTCGCGATGCGAGACCAGCAAGGCGAGCTGCTCCGGCGTCGTCAGCAGGATGTCGGGCGGCGTCCTGATCTGCCGCGTGCGCTTGGCGGCGGAGGTGTCGCCCGTCCGGGTCTCGACAGCTATGGGCAGCCCCATCTCGCGGATCGGCGCCTCGAGATTGCGCGCGATGTCGACGGCCAGCGCCTTCGGCGGCGAGATGTAGAGGGTGTGCAGCCCCTCGCGCTTGCCGTCGCGCTGCGACAGCTCGACCAGCGAGGGCAGGAAGCCGGCGAGCGTCTTGCCGGCTCCTGTCGGTGCCACCAGCAGCGTCGAGCGCCCCGCACGGGCCTCTTCGAGCAGAGCGAGCTGATGCGGCCGTGCGCTCCAGCCGCGGCTGGCGAACCAGGTCTCGAAGGCGGGAGGAAGCGGGGAGGGCGCGGCCATAGAGAACAGAGATAGGATGGCTGCAGCCGGAACGAAAGGCGAATATCCCTATGCCGCCCGGTTGCACTGGCCCTGGCATCGGCCCTGTGCAACAAAACCGCGTCCCCGGCGTTTGAGCCGCTATCTGCTCCCGCCGGGAGCCCGAGGTCCCGCCTTTGCCCGATACCCACCTGTACCAAGCCGGGCTGCCGGTCACCGAAGCGACCTTCAAGATCCTGACCGATGTGATGCCGCAGATGGTCTGGTCGACGCGGCCGGACGGCTTCCACGATTACTACAACGAGCGCTGGTACGAGTTCACCGGCGTCCCGCGTGGTTCGACCGATGGCGAGGGCTGGGCCGGGCTGTTCCACGAGGAGGACCAGCCGGAAGCCTGGCGGCGCTGGCGCCATTCGTTGGCGACGGGCGAGGTCTATGAGGTCGAGTACCGGCTGCGCCACAATTCCGGACAGTATCGCTGGACGATCGGCCGCGCCCAGCCGGTGCGCGATGCGGAGGGACGGATTGTCCGCTGGATCGGCACCTGCACGGACATCCACGAGGCGAAGCTCGCGGCCGAAGCCAATGAATTGCTGAGCCACGAGCTCAGTCACCGCATCAAGAACATCTTCTCCGTGGTCGGCAGCCTGATCGCGCTCTCGGCCCGGGAGTTCCCGGAGGCCAAGGACTTCGCCGCCCAGTTCCGCGAGCGCGTCTCGGCGCTGGCGCGGGCCCATGAATTCGTGCGCCCCCACAGCGAGGCGTCGCAGCCGGTCATCGGCCGCACCACGATCAAGGGCCTGCTGGACAACCTGTTCTCGCCTTATCCGGCGGTGAGCGAGGGGCGGCTGACGGTGACGGGCGAGGACGCCACGGTCGACGACCGCGGCGCCACGCCGATCGCGCTGCTCTTCCACGAACTCGCCACCAACGCCGTCAAATATGGCGCGTTGTCCGCCGAAACCGGGAGAGTCGACATCGCGATCCGTCACGACGGCGACGAGATCATCCTGCGCTGGACGGAAACGGGCGGCCCCGAGATCGAGGGCGAGCCGGGCCGGACGGGATTTGGCACCCGGCTGGCGGAGATGAGCGTCGGCCGGCAGCTCGGGGGCCGCCTGACACGCGACTGGAAGCGCGAGGGGCTGGTCGTGGAGGTCGCGGTCGCGGCGGCGCGGTTGGCGCGGGATCTCGACTCCCAAGCCTGAAACGGGCTGCGAAGGTCAGAACACCCGCAGCCGGCTCGGCGGCTGGGCCGGTCTTCCAGCGGCGCGGCTCGTGACGTAATCGAGCAGTTCCGCCAGATCGCGGTCGGCCACCGGCTTGTCGAACACGCCGATCGCATTCTCGATCCGCTGCTGCAGCATGCGCGGATTGGCGGTGATGAAGACGACGGCGATGCCCAGATCGGCGAGCTTGGCCCCGACCGCAGGGCCAGTCGGCCCGTCGGCGAGATTGACGTCGACCAGCGCGACATCGGGCTCTTCGGTGGCGGCCAGCGCGAGCGCCTCCCGGGAGGTCGCGGCGATGCCGACGGGATGATGGCCGAGATCCTCGACGATCGCCTCCGTCTCCATGGCGATCAGGACCTCGTCCTCGACAATCAGAACTCTGGTGGACATGGGCTTCGGCTTCGGTGCTCCGCGGGCGCTTCTATATCGCGCGAAACGAACGATTGTTCCCACCGCGGCACCCTGCCGCAGCGGCAGTCAGGCGGCCCGCCGGGCGGCCACGAGCAGGCCGGGAACCGCAGCGCCACGGTCCTGACGCGTGCTGACGGGTTCGAGCGAGACGATCTCGAGCCCCGTTTCAGCAAGCCTCTGCCTCAACCAGCCCTCCGCATGCGCGAACCGCCGATCCTCACCCACCACCACGCCCTCGCCTTCGTGGCTCTGGACCGTGAAGATCAGGAGCCCGTCCAGAGACAGGACGCGGGCCGCCTGGGCGAAGGCCGGCCGCAATTCGCCGAGATAGACGAAGACGTCGGCCGCCAGCAGGAGATCGGCGCTGGCGTCTGGGCGGCTGGCGAGGAAAGCGGTGAGGCCCGCCACGGCGAGCTTGTCGTAGAGCGGCGAGCCATCGCCTTTCGTCTTGGCCCGAGCCCGCTCGATCATGCGCGGCGAGAGATCGCAACCGGCGAGGAAACCGGCCTCGTTTCGGATCGCCTCGCCCATCAGTCCGGTGCCGCAACCGAGGTCGAAGACGGTCGCGAACCGGAAGGCGCGGCCGGCGTTTTCACAGAGCCGAGCCAGCGTGGCCTTGATCAGTTCCGGAGCATTGTAGTGCAGCGCCTGCGTCAGATGGCTGTCGAACCGGTCGGCATAGCCATCGAAGAGCGTGCCGGAGAAATTCTCGGAGGTCGCGTCTTCGGCTGCCATCGCGCCGATCCGCGCGAGGTCGAGCCGAGCACCGAAATGGTCATTGGGGTCGAGCGTCAGGCATTGCCGCCAGGCGGTCGCCGCCTCCTCCTTGTGGCCCAGCGCCTCCTGCGCGAGGCCGTAGAGATGCCAGGCGGCGGTGAAGTGGTAGGCCTGCGCCAGCGTCTGGTCGAGGATCTCGACGCAGTCCTGCGCGTCTCCCTCCTTGAACGCAGCCTCGGCCCAGCCATAGCGGCGGTCCAGCGTCGGATCGCCGGAACTGGCGGAATGCGCGGTCGGGGCCTTTTCGATCATGCGCGCGGGTCTATCTGAGGAGTATGACGCTGGCCAGACGCAACGCGCCGGGGACGATGCGCCCCTCCGATCTGCTGATCCCGACGCCGGCCGGCCTCTGGTGCCCCCCGGCCGATGTCTACATCGACCCGGTGCGGCCGGTGGCGCGGGCGCTCATCACGCATGGCCATTCCGATCATGCCAGAGCCGGCCATGGCGCCGTGCTGGCGACGCGCGAGACCCTCGCCATCATGGCGCTGCGCTATGGCGAGGGCTTTACGGCTCAGCGACAGGAAGCCGTTCCGGGCGAGACGGTCCGGATCGGCGAGGTGGAATTCACCTTCGTGCCGGCCGGGCATGTGCTGGGATCGGCGCAGATCGTCGTCGAATGCGGCGGCCTGCGGATCGTCGCCTCCGGCGACTACAAGCGCGAGCGCGACCCGACCTGCGCCGGCTTCGAACCTGTGCCCTGCGACATCTTCATCACCGAGGCGACCTTCGGCCTGCCGGTCTTCCGCCACCCGCCCGCCCATGCCGAGGTCGGCAAGCTCCTGGAATCGGTCCGGCTCTTTCCCGAGCGAACGCATATCGTCGGCGCCTATTCGCTGGGGAAGGCGCAGCGCGTCATGGCCCTGATCCGCGAAGCCGGCTACGACCGCCCGCTCTATCTCCATGGCGCGATGGAGAAGCTGACCGAGTTCTACATCTCCGAAGGCGCGCAGCTCGGCGAGGTCCGCAAGGTCGTCGCCGCGGAGCGCAAGACGCTGGGCGGCGAGATCGTCATCTGCCCGCCGAGCGCAATCCAGGATCTGTGGGCGCGGAAGTTTCCCGATCCGGTGACGAGTTTCGCCTCAGGCTGGATGCGGATCCGCGCCCGCGCCCGCCAGAAGGGCGTCGAACTGCCCCTGATCGTCTCCGACCATGCCGACTGGGACGATCTCCAGGCCACCATCCGCGAGACGGGCGCTGGCGAGATCTGGGTCACTCATGGCGAGGCCGATGCACTCGTCCACTGGTGCACGAGCGTCGGCCTGCGCGCCAGGCCGCTGCATCTTGTGGGTTATGGTGATGAGGGCGAGGCCGAGGCTGCCGTGGAGGGCGCCGATGCCGTTCCGGTCTGAAGCGCTAGCGCGTCTGCGCGACGACGGGCCGGCCACCGGTGGTCAGAGAGACGAGACCCGCCGCCATGTCGCGGGCGAGGCAGTCATAACCCGCATCGCTCATATGGAAGCTGTCCGCCGCGAGCGCGGCCTTGAAGGCCTGGGCATCGGCATCGTGCCATTCCCGCATCGTCTCGTAGCGCGTGAACACGGGAACGCTCTCGCGCTTGGCGACGTCGGCGATTGCATCGACATAGGTTCGATAGCGCGCCGGCTCCCGGATGCCGGGAAAATACTGCGGGTCGAGCAGAGCGAGGCTGACGCCGGCGTTTTTCACCACGGCGATGCCGTCGGCGATCATCGCGCGGAAAGCCGCCATGTCGCCGCCGCGCACGGCGTCGTTGGTGCCGACCTGCCAGATCACCAGATCGTAGCGGCGCTCGCTCAGGGCTTTCTTCAACCGGAGCAATGTCTCGGGCGCAATCTCGCCGCCGATGCCGGCATTGGCCACGCTGACCTGGACGCGGGGCCACGCGGCCGACAGCAGGCTCTGCAGTCGCGCAGGGTAGCTCCTGTCGCGGCTGGTGGCGCCGACGCCTTCGGTCGAGGAGGAGCCGATCGCGAGGATGTCCAGCTTGCCGCCTGTTGCGATCCGTGGCGCCAGCGCGGTCAGCTTATGGTTCGGCGCGACGATCGGCGTTTCACGGCAGGTGAAGGCACCGGCCTGGGCGGCGCCCGACAGCGCAGTCGCCAGGGCAATGGCGAGGCCGGCAATCCGGATGGCAGCACGCATGGTCGGCATGTCCCCCTCAGCGATGGTCAGCCTGCGGGCGCCTTCATGAATGGAAACTGAATGATGCCAAGAGTTCGCCGCATTGGTAAACGCCGGCGCGGTCGGGGGACGCGCCGGTGAACCGCTTCGCCTGGCTGCTCGACCGGCTGGCCTATGAGCCGCGCCGCAACGCCAAGCTGGCGCTGATCGCGGACTATCTGCGCAGCACGCCCGATCCGGATCGCGGCCTCGCTCTGGCGGCGATGACCGGGGGGCTGGTCTTCCCCAACGCGAAATCCGGGCTCGTGCGGGCGCTGATCGCCGAGCGCACCGACCCGGTGCTGTTCGCGCTCTCCTATGACTATGTCGGCGACCTCTCGGAGACCGTCGCGCTGATGTGGCCGGCACGGCACGGCGCCAATGACGTGCCGCATCTGCCGGATGTCGTGGAAGGGCTGCGCAGCGTCGGCAAGACCGAATTGCCGCGTCTCGTCGCCTCCTGGCTCGACGCGCTCGACGAGACCGGCCGCTGGGCGCTGCTGAAGCTGATCACCGGCTCGTTGCGCATCGGCGTCTCCGCGCGCCTCGCCAAGACGGCCGCCGCAAGCCTCGGCGGCATCCCTGCCGATGAGGTCGAGCAGGTCTGGCACGGGCTCGAGCCGCCCTATGCCACGCTCTTCGCCTGGCTCGAGGGCAGGGGGCCGCGGCCCGAGGCCACCGATCCCGCGCCCTTCCGACCGGTGATGCTCTCGCACCCGATCGAGGACGGCGATTTCGACAAGATGAACCCGGCCGAATTCCAGGCCGAATGGAAATGGGACGGCATCCGCGTCCAGGCCGTCACCGGCACGCGACCGGATGGCGAGCGCGTCACGCGGCTGTTCTCGCGCACCGGCGAGGACATCGCCGCCGCCTTCCCGGACGTTGTCGAGGCGCTGACGCTGGACGGCGCGCTCGACGGCGAATTGCTGGTGCGGCGGGAGGCGGCCGTCCAGAGCTTCAACAGCCTGCAGCAGCGGCTCAACCGCAAGAGCGTCACCGCGAAGATGCTGCTCGAGCATCCCGCGCATATTCGCGCCTACGACCTGCTCGTCGATGGCGAGGAGGATCTGCGCGATCTGCCGCTCTCGGCGCGCAGGGCGCGGCTGGAGGCCTTCGTCGCGCGCCTCGACAGCCCGATCGTCGATCTCTCCCCGCCGATTGCGTTCCGCGACTGGGACGATCTCGCCGCCGCGCGCGCCGACCCTGCGATGGCCGGCGCCGGCGCCGATGCGGAAGCCGTCGAGGGCTGCATGATCAAGCGCCTCGACTCGCCCTATCTGCCGGGCCGCCCGAAAGGCCATTGGTGGAAATGGAAGCGCGAGGCCAGGCTCATCGACTGCGTGCTGATGTATGCCCAGCGCGGCCACGGCAAGCGCTCCTCCTTCTACTCCGACTTCACCTTCGGCGTCTGGCGTGCCAGCGAGGGCGGGGCGGACGAACTCGTGCCGGTCGGCAAGGCCTATTTCGGCTTCACCGACGAAGAACTGGTCGAACTGGACCGCTATGTCCGCAAGCACACGCTCAACCGCTTCGGGCCGGTCCGCGAGGTCACGCACACTGTCGAGAGCGGTCTCGTCTTCGAAGTCGCCTTCGAAGGGCTGCAGCGCTCGACCCGCCATAAGTCGGGCGTCGCCATGCGCTTTCCCCGGATCAGCCGTATCCGCTGGGACAAACCGCCCCGCGAGGCGGACCGGATCGAGGCGCTGGAGGCGCTGCTGCCGTCGAATGGCTGATTGCGCGCCGCCGCCGGATGGTTCACAGCCTGCCCGTCGGCAGCCCGCGCCGACGGCTTGAACCGGTGCCCGATTGAGGCACAATGCGGGCCGGGCATGAGGATGGGATCCCATGAAACGACAGCCGTCGACACGGATCGTCATCGCGGATGATCATCCGCTCTTCCGCGGCGCCCTGCGCCAGGCCGTCTCCACCGCGCTCGAAGGCGCCGATGTCAGCGAGGTCGGCTCGCTGGAGGCGCTGACCGAGGCGCTCGACAGCGGCGGCGACGCCGATCTCGTCTTGCTCGATCTCACCATGCCGGGCGTGCAGGGCTTTTCCGGGCTGCTCTTCCTGCGGGCGGACCATCCCGAGATCCCGGTCATCGTGGTCTCCGCCAATGACGATCCGGCCGTGATCCGCCGCTGCATCGAGTTCGGCGCGCTCGGCTTCCTGCCCAAGACGGCCGATGTCGAGCAGATGGGCGAGGCGATTCGCGCCGTGCTCGACGGCGGCGTCTGGACGCCTCCGGGCGTCGATCTCACTGCGCCGGTCGAGGCCGAGACGGCGACGATGGTGCGCAACCTCTCGACGCTGACGCCCCAGCAGGTGCGCGTGCTGATGATGCTGTCGGAGGGGCTGCTCAACAAGCAGATCGCCTATGAGCTCGGTGTCTCCGAGGCGACGGTCAAGGCGCATGTCTCGGCGATCCTGACCAAGCTCGACGTCGACAGCCGCACCCAGGCCGTCATCGCCGCCGCCAAGATCGCCGGCACCGCCTGGGCCACGGCCGGAGCCTCCGCCACCTCCTGACCGGCCAGTGGGTTGACAGCCCGTTCAGCCGGGGTTCAACCACCCGGGCGTCTTCTCGACGCGAGAGGACTTGGGATTTTAGGGTATGGCCAACGGCAGGATCGAACGCTTTCTCGGCGGCTCGCCGCTCGGCGTGCTCGTGCGGCTGCTCTTCATCTCGCTGCTCGTCGGCGCGGCGATGGCCTTTCTGGACCTCTCGCCCCGCGCGCTCTTCGATGCTGCGGCCCGCTTCGTCCGCTCGCTCGGCGATCTCGGCTTCGGTGCGCTGCGCGAGGTCGGCCAGTGGATCATCGGCGGCGCGCTGATCGTCGTGCCGCTCTGGCTGCTGTCGCGGCTCTTCGCAGCGCGCCGCTGAGCGGAGCGCCGGCTCAGCCCGGCAGTGCCCTGAGCGCCGCGCCGAGGCAGACGATCAGCATGATGGCCGGCAGCGCCCAGCGCAGGTGATAGCGCAGTGCCGTGGCCTCGGCCGTCCAGCGCCCCTGCGGCGTGGCGATGACGACGGCCAGCGCGATCTCGAACATCAGTACCGCCACGAGATAGAGGTAGCCGAGCGAGATCATCTCGGCGATCGGCGTGTTCAGCGAGATCGAACCCGGGAAGCTCGATTCGAAGGTGAAGCTGATCGCCGCCAGAGCGAGCAGCGAGGAGAAGATCAGCCCGCCCTTGTCCTGCTCCTTGAGGCCGGGCGACCACAGCACGAAGAGCGAAACCGCCAGCACGGCGATGATCGGTACGAAGACGCGCAGCACATAGCGCTGTGCGTCCCGCGCCATCGTGACCGTGGCATTCAGCCGCGAATAGGAGCGCGCGTTCCAGCCCATGGCCGGCTCGCTGGTGAAGCGCAGGCCGATCGGGCGCCAGTCGACGACCGACGGTGTGGCATCGACGCCCGAGAATTGCCGATCCGCCTCGGTGGTGACGATCACCGCCTCCTGCTGCGGGTAGCGCGGCAGCGAGAGCGACAGCGTCAGCCTCTGCTGGTCGAAGGGGAAGGCGTCCATGTTCATGCGAAAACGGAAATCGCTCTCGAACCGCTCGATCAGCATGACCTCGCCATGGGCGTGGACCGACAGCGCGACGCTGCGCGAATCCTTGTCGCCGATCTGGTTGTCGAGCGTCAGGCCCGGCGTCCAGATCGTCTTCAGATACTCGTCCGCCTCGTCCCCGACCCGGTCGTCCCTAGCGAGGCCGCGCGCGATGGCATCGAAGGAAAGCCGCGGATCCTGCCAGCGTTGGGTCAGTTCGACTTGGAGGCGCCCTTGGCCGGCGACCTCCTTGATCTCGAGCACGTTGAGGACGCGCAAAGCGACCCGGACCCGCACCGGCAGTTCGACGCTTTGCGGCAGACCCGTGCGGGAGGCGGCCGCCTCCTCGGCGGAGGCTCCCGCCACCGAGGCGATCAGCAGCGCAGCGATCAGCAGCAGGCGATGCATCACGCGTCCCGCCGCCGGCGCGCCAGCACGAGGAAGCCGACGAAGGCGACGATGCCGCCGCAGAGCGCGATGACCCAGAGCTCCGTCGTCAGTCGCCGCCAGTCCGAGCTGGGCTCCTCCTTCAGCATGATCGCCATGCCGATGAGCCGGCCTGAGAAATCGACCAGCGGCTGCGCCATCACGCCATAGCTCTGGCCGTCGAGCCGGCGCGTGGCGACCTCGACATCCCGCACGGGCTTCGTCGGAACGGCGCGCAGGAAGCGCGCGAACAAGGCCTCATTGGTCGAGGCCATGATCGAAAGATCGCCGATGGAGGGCAGCTTGGGGTCGAGCGCGACACCGCTGAGGGAGGCGGCGGCCACCACGGCGATCTCGGTATTGGTCGCCGTCTTCACCAGGTCCAGCATGGGGCGGATGTCGAGACCGGCCTCGACGCTGCCCAGCAGCGCGCCGCCCTGCTCGATCGGCGCGACGCCGCGGATGCCGATGCCGGCGATGCCGATCTCGACGCCGGTCTGGGAGCGTCGCAGCCGGTTGGCGGCGACAACCATGGCGCGGAAGCCGGAGATGTCGTCGCCATGCTGGTCAGGCCGGTGCATCCGCAGCAGGTAGCGCAGGTCGGGCGAGTGATAGCCGAAGATCTGCACGCTCGCCTGGCGGCTGAGGTACTGGTAGGCGTCCTTGGATAGGGCTTCCAGCCGGGCGCGGTCGCCGGCGGCCAGGGCTTCGCGGATCTGGGGATTGCGCGCGAAGGTCTCCGCCAGGGCAAGCGAGAATTTCGCCGCCTGGTCGAGATTGGCGTCGAGCAGCGAGCCGACGAGCCGCATCTGTGCCGCCCGATCGCGATCCGCGACGCGCTCCACGCTCTCGTGCTGGTGCCAGAGCATGGCCCCGAGAATGAGCCCGATCAGCACCGCGGGCGCGAGTGCGCTCGCCGCAAGCCTCTTCCAGTCGATGATCGGCAAGGCCCCCGCCTTTCGCTATCCCGCCGCACCCGGGCGGCGATGACGGCGGTAGGCATCTGTCGTCGCAGGGTGCGGGAGGCCCGATAGGCCAGGTCGCGGGCGGCGGCAAGAGGCCGCGGCCCGAATGCCGATCGCAATCGCCGCTACAGACCCTTGCCCGCGGCGATGGCGGCGGCATCGCGCCCCACCAGCGCGGCGAGCTTCGGCAGCCCGGCGCGGCGCGCTTCGGCTGCCAGTCCCGCCTTGATCGTCCTCACCAGCCCGGGGCCATGAAACACCATGGCTGAGTAGAACTGCACGAGATCCGCACCGGCTCGGATCTTGGCGAAGGCGGTTTCGGCCGAGTCGATGCCGCCGACACCGATCAGCGGGAACTGCCGCTCGACCCGCAGGAAGGCCTCGGCCAGCAGCCGCGTCGAGCCGGTGAAGAGCGGCTTGCCCGAGAGGCCGCCGGCTTCCCCCCTGGACGGGCTGCGCAGGCTCTCCGGCCGCGCGATGGTGGTGTTGGAGACGATGAGCCCGTCGATTTGGCGCTTGCGCGCGACCGCGATCATGCCGTCGAGTTCCGGCAGGGTGAGATCGGGCGCGATCTTCAGCAGCAGCGGCGTTGGGCGCCCGCCCGCTGCTGCCTCGTCACGCGCGTCCAGGGCCCGGGCGATCAAATCGTCCAGCGCGGCCTCTGCCTGCAGATCACGCAGCCCCGGCGTGTTGGGGGACGAGACATTGACGGTGACGAAGTCGGTCAGGGGTGCGAGCCTGCGTGTCAGCACCGCATAATCGGCCGCCCGGTCGGCCGACTCCTTGTTGGCCCCGAGATTGACCCCGACGATGCCGCCTCGCGCCCGCCGGGCCGCCAGGCGCTGCGCCACGGCCTCCATACCGTCGCTGTTGAGGCCGTAGCGGTTGATCACGGCCGCATCCTCGACCAGCCGGAAGACGCGCGGCTTCGGGTTGCCGGGCTGGGGCAGGGGGGTGACTCCGCCGACCTCGACGAAGCCGAAGCCGAGGCCGAGCGCCCCGTCCACCGCCTCGGCATGCTTGTCGAAGCCCGCCGCGAGACCGACCGGATTGGAGAAGGACAGGCCGAAGGCTTCCGTCGCGAGGACAGGATCATCCGGCGCTGGCCTCAGTGCGGGGGCGGCCGCCAGCGCCGCGACCGTCAGGCGGTGCGCGGTCTCGGCATCCATCTTGTGGATCAGCGGCCGGGCGAGATGGAAGAGCGAGCCGATCACGCAATGTCCTCCGGAATGACGGGGCTGCCGTCGCTGCCCTGGGCCAGCGGCACCACCCAGCGCACGACGCGCGGATCGAGCGGCGCATAGAGATGCGGGAACAGTGCCCCGCCCCGCGACGGCTCGTAGCGCAGGGCCGCGCCGAGCGTATCGCCCTCCACCGCGATCAGCAGCAGATCGCTCTGTCCGGCGAAGTGCTTGGCTGCCGTCTCGCGCAGCTGCCCGCCGGTCGAGAAATGGATGAAGCCGTCGGTGAGGTCGATCGCCGCGCCGTGGAAACGGCCCGCGGCCTCGGCCTCGCGCCAAAGGCTGGCGGGGCAGATCTTGTAGATGAGCGGCACGGGGCGACCTCGGCGAATGACGGTTGCGGACGGCTTAGCGGCTGTCAGGAGGCTTCGCCAATTTTTCTCGTCGCCCGCGGCAGAAATCAGATTGATGTCTTAGGGAATAGGGGATATTTCCTATTCTTATCCCCGGCCAAGGCAACATCCCACGCGAGGTGTGCGGTGCTCTCCCACGACCAGATCTGGAGCGCGATCGACGCCCTTGCCCAGCGTTATGGCTTCACCGCCTCGGGTTTGGCCCGAAAGGCCGGGCTGGACGCCACCACCTTCAACCGCTCCAAGCGGATCGGCCCTGACGGACGCGAGCGCTGGCCCTCGACCGAATCGATCGCGAAGATCCTGGCCGCCACCGGTGCCTCGTTGGACGAGTTCATGAGCGTGGTGATGCGCCGTGGCGCGGCGCCCTCCCGAACCATCCCGCTGATCGGCTTCGCCCAGGCTGGCTCGGGCGGCTTCTTCGACGATGGCGGCTTTCCCGTCGGCACCGGCTGGGAGGAAGTCGCCTTTCCCGGCGTCGCCGACGAGAAGGCCTACGCGCTGGAGATTTCCGGCGATTCGATGCTGCCGCTCTATCGCGACGGCGACACCATCATCGTCTCGCCGACGGCGACGGTGCGCCGGGGCGACCGCGTCGTGGTCAAGACGATCGAGGGCGAGGTGCTGGCCAAGCAGCTCAAGCGCCAGACGGCGAAGACGGTCGAGCTCGCTTCGCTCAATCCCGAGCATGGCGACCGCGTCCTGCCGCTGGCGGAGATCGCCTTCATGGCCCGCGTGATCTGGGCGAGCCAGTAGGCGGCCCTCAGGCCGCGACCGTCCGCGGGGCCGGCAGCGTCACCTTGAACACCGCCCCGATCTCCGAAGGCTCGAGCGCGATCGTGCCGCCATGCAGCCGGACCAGCTCGGCCGCGATGGCGAGGCCGAGGCCGGTGCCGCCCGGTGTCGCCGAGCCGCGGAAGGCCTGAAACAGATTGGCCCGGGCCCGCTCGGGCACGCCCGGTCCGTTATCGGTGACGCGCAGCACGACGGAGCCGTTGTCGCGTGTGGCATGAACGGCCAGCAGCGGGCGCCCGCCGGGCTCAGTGCCGGCTTCGGTGAGTGCCTGAACCGAGTTGCGCATCAGATTGAGCAGGACGCGGGCCATCTGGTCGGGATCGCAGGGGGCGACCAGATCGGCCGGGACCTCGTTGCTGAAGCTCACCTGCGCCGCTTCGGCCAGACCCAGCAGCTCGGCCTGCTCCGCCACCAGCTGGCGCAGCAGGACCTCCCGTAGCACCGGCGTTGCCTCCGCCGCACGGCCATAGGCCAGCGTCGCCTGACAGAAATCGATAGCGCGGCCGAGAGTCGCGATCAGCCGCGGCGCGAAGCGCTTGATCTTGGCGTCGCGCGTTTCGGTCAGCCGGTCCGACATCAGCTGCGCGGCGGCCAGCATGTTGCGCAGGTCGTGATTGATCTTGCTGACGGCGAGCCCGAGCTCCGCGAGATGCTTCTTGGTCCGCAGCTCCCCCGCCAGCGTCATCTGCATGCGCGCCAGGGCACGCTGCGCCTCGCCGATCTCGTCC
The DNA here is from genome assembly GCF_042655245.1 of Allobosea massiliensis. Lineage (NCBI taxonomy): Bacteria > Pseudomonadati > Pseudomonadota > Alphaproteobacteria > Hyphomicrobiales > Alloboseaceae > Allobosea > Allobosea massiliensis. The sequence goes on from NZ_JBHSLU010000007.1 coordinate 19,186, forward strand.
GCTCGCCGCGTCGGCTCGATGATCCGATGCGGATTTTCGGGATCGACCTCGAACTCCATGACATTCGCCGCCAATTGCCGGATCGGCCCCACGATCATCCAGTTCAGCGCGACATAGACTGCCACGGCCGTCAGACCCGAGATCACCAGCGAGATCAGCAGGAGATTGACCGAGAACTTGAGCATCGCCCGCCGCAGCGGGGCCTCGTCGATGACGATTTCCACGAAATCCGCCCCGCCGACGGCCTCGCCGATGACACGGATCGGCATCTGTGCCGGCAGGATGAGCGTTTCCATCGCCTCCCCGATGGCGCCGAACCAGCCCAGGCTGCGCAGGTCGACCGTGCGCGAAACCGCAGCGGGCGGCATCGAATCGAGGCTGAGCAGGCGCCGCGCCCCACCGACACGCGCCGCGATCGCGCGCGCGCCGACGCCCATCAGCAGCCGATTCTCGCTGCCCTCCGGCAGCCCGTCCTCCGGGGCGCCCTCGAGGACGAGTACGGCAACCTGCGCCGCCGCCAAGCGGTCGTTCAGCCAGTTGCGCCGGAAATTGGCGACGGACGGCAGATAGATCAGCACCTCCGCCACCATGACGAAGAGCACCGTCAGCACGAGCAGCTTCGCCGACAGGCCGAGCCGCGTCAGCCCGCGCGGCAGGCTGACGGAGATCGGCTCGCTGTCCCGTCCCTGGGGCTCCATCGCCGTCGATCCTAGCCGAGCCGACGCAGCCAGCCGATGAGGCGCCGCAGCCCCGGCCTGGTCGCGAGCGGGGTCAGGAAGGATGTCGCTGCGCGCTTCGACACCTCGGCCAGTGAAGGTTGCGGCACCGGCAGCGCGGCCATGTCCTGCACGCTCCGCCCCGCCGCCAGCGCCACGCTCCAGCTCGCGATCAATTCGCCGGCCTGCGGCCCGACGATCGTAGCGCCCAGCAGCCTGCCTTTGGTGTCGGTCAGGATCTTCACGAACCCTTCCGTCTGTCGGCCGGCCTGGGCGGCGTCGCTCTCCGCATAGGGCCAGCGTAGGACGCGCACCTCGCCCCGCCGCTGCGCCTCCGCCTCGCTCAGCCCGACATGACCGATCACCGGCTGGGTGAGGGTGACGCGCGGGATCGCGTCCGGATCGAAGCGCCCGCGCTGCCGGAACAGCGCATTGCGCAGCACCAGCCGCGCCTGCTCTTCTGCGCCCCCCGCGCCGCCCGTGGCGCCGGCAGCGCAATCGCCGATCGCATAGACCCGACGGTTGGTGCAGCGCAGGCCGGCATCGACCCGGATGCCTTCGGCGCTGGCGGCGACGCCTGCCAACTCGAGATCCAGCCCCGCGATGTCCGGGACGCGTCGACCGGCGACCAGGATGTGATCGGCCTCGACGACCGCCTCCGATCCCTCGCCCTCGCCCGTCAGCACGAGGCGCAGGCCCTTCTTGAAGGTCTCCGCCCGCAGGATCGTCCTCTTCTCGTGCAGCGAGACGCCCTCCCGCAGCAAGGTCCGCCGCAGGATCGCCACGGCCTCGGGATCCTCGTCCGGCAGCAGCCCCGCAGGCTCGACCAGCGCGACGCGGCTGCCCAGCCTCGCCAGAGCCTGCGCAAGGGCTGCGGCCGAGGGCGCGCCACCGAGCACAATGAGACTCTCCGGCCGGCGGGTCAGGCTGGCCAGGCTCTCTTCGGTCAAATGCGGCAGGTCGGCGAGCCCAGGAATGTCGGGCAGGGCGCTTCGCGCACCCGTCGCGACCACGAAGCGACGGGCCTTGATCGTCTGCTCGCCTACGACGACTGTGCTGCGGCTGACGAACCGCGCCTCGCCGGAAACCACGGTGGCTCCCAGTGCCGTCAGCCGCTCGGCCGAGACGTTCGGCCGGCGCGCCGCGATGACCCGCTGGACATGGTCGTGCAGAGCCGGGTCTCGGATCTCGGGTTCGCCGACGACGAGGCCGAAGCGCCCGGCCTCGCGGATGGCCTGGGCCCGGGCGCCTGCACTGGCGAGAGCCGCGATGGCGCTGCTGCCGGTCTCCCCGCCCATCCGGTCGCGTTCGACCAGCACCACGGGCACGCCGAAGGCGGCGGCGGCGGTGGCCACCGCAAGTCCGGCCGTGCCGGCGCCGATGACGCAGAGGTCCGGCGCCAGCAGCGCCGGCGGAGCAGCGGCGGCCGTCTCGCTCAAGCGCCGGCCCGCCAGTCGAGGGGCGCAAGCGAGCCGTCGTCGGGTCGGATCATGCTGTCTCCCGCAATCCGGAACGAATCCACCTCTCGCTGATGGGGTGTCGTCGGAGCGGAATCAAGACCACATCGGCGGTTACACGCCGTTTCGCGCCACTTCCGCGCCGAAAGGCCGCGCGCTGGGCGGTGGCTCAGGCGACGTGGCGTTTGGCCTCGGCAAGACTGGCGACCGGCGCCGGCTTGCCGAAGAAATACCCCTGGGCCCGCTGGGCGCCGAGCAGTTGCACGGCGATGCGCTGCTGCTCCGTTTCCACGCCTTCGACGACGACGTTCATGGAAAGCCGCCGCGCCAACTGGCACACCGCCTCGATGATCGCTTTCGAGGCCTCGCTCGACTGCACCGTCTTGGTGAAGCTCTGGTCGATCTTCACCTGTGCGAAGGGGTAGGTCGAGAGGTAGCCGAGCGAGGAGTAGCCCGTTCCGAAATCGTCCAGCGCGAAGGTCACGCCCAGCATCCGCAGCTCGTCGATGACCCCGAGCGTCGTCTTGTTGTCCTCGATCAGCAGCGACTCCGTGACCTCGAGCGTCAGGCGCTGCGAGTTCAGATTGGAGGCGATCAGCGCGTTCTTGACCGTCTCGACGATCCTTCGCGGCTCGCGAAACTGCAGCGGCGAGATGTTGACGGAGACGCCGACATGCTTCTCCCAGGAGGCGGCGTCCTTGCAGGCCTGCCGGATCGCCCAGTCACCGATGGTCGCGATCAGGCCCGATTGCTCGGCCACCGGAATGAACTGCCCCGCCGGCACCATGCCGCGGACGGGATGGCGCCAGCGCATCAGTGCCTCGCGCGAGACCACCTCGCCCGTGCGCAGGTCGATGATCGGCTGGTAGTAGAGCTCGAGCGAGCCGTCCTCGCAGGCCTTGCGCAGATCGACCTCGAGCTCGTGACGCTCAGTCATCTCCTCGGCCATCGTCGGGTCGAAGAACATCAGCGTGTTGCGGCCGGCGGCCTTGGCCTTGTAGAGCGCCGTATCGGCATGGCGCAGCAGATCCGCGGGCGAGGCGCCGTCGGCGGGCGCCATCGCGATGCCGATGCTGGCGGTGACGTAGACGGTCTTGTTGTCGAGCCTGAACGCCTTGGCCATCGCGTCGATCATGCGCTGCGCGATCGCGGTGACCACCAGATGGTTGGCGGCGGGCAGGATCAGCAGGAACTCGTCGCCGCCGAAGCGGGCCAGGACATCGCTTCCCCGGATCGCGCCGCGCAGGCGCTCCGCCGTCTCGACGAGCACGCGGTCGCCGACATCGTGACCAAGGCTGTCATTGACCTGCTTGAAGCCGTCGAGATCGACATAGAGCAGCGCGAACGGCTCGCCCGTGCGGTCGAGCCGCGCGAAGGCCTCCGCGATGTTGGCATTGTACTCGAAGCGGTTGGCGAGCCCGGTCAATTCGTCGAAACGCGCCATCTGCTCGATCCGCGCCTCGGTCGCCTTGCGCTCGGTCGCATCCTCCGTCGACATCAGGACGCCGCCCTCGGCCGCCGGCGCGAAGGTGACCACCAGAACCCGCCCCGCGCGCGTCTGGATTTCGCGGCTGGTCGTCATCTGCGTCGCCTGGACCTCGGCCAGCGCTTCCTTGAGGTCACGCAGCTGCCCCGCGGCGACGACCTGTCGTTCGACGAGGAACCGGGCGATCGCGGTGATCGGCGTGCCTGGCAGGGCGAGCGTCTCCGGCAGGCCGTAGAGCGCGAGATGGGGGGCGTTGCTGACGGCGAGCTTGAGATCGCGGTCGAACATCGCCAGCCCGTGGATCATGGTGTTGAGCGCGGCATCCAGCGTCAGGTTCTGCGAATGCAGCGCGGAGGCCAGCGCCTTCGACTGCTTCGTCGCATCGCTGAGCGCGAGGAGATTGCGATGCAGCGAATTGGTGATGGCGATGTTCGCCGCCACATACAGAAAGGCGAAGTAGCCGATATACTGATAATAAGGATTGTGGGCCTGGATGAGGCCGAATGCCATCGGCACGCAGAAGGTCAGAAGCTGTACGGCGACGAATTTGGGCCGACCGGCATTGCGCGAGACATAGCCGGAGGCGATCGCGATCGTCGATGCGACCGAGGTGATATGGGCGGCCGGATCGTCGGTCTGCGCCAGCGCCGCATAGCAGCTGTAGCCGAGCACGGCGCTGAAGGCGGTGGCGCCGAGGAAGTAATCGCGGTCCCAGCGCCGCGTCTCGTCATAGCCGTCGCGCGAATGGTCGGTGCGCCGATAGGAGACGAAGGTCGCCAGCCGCAGCAGCACGATCAGCGCCACCAGGATCGTGAGCGCTTCGAAGACGACGAGACCGGTCGAAATCCAGCACAGGAGCGGGGTCAGGATGCCGGCGACGCCGCCGGGAATGATCGAGGCGGGTGATGAGAACAGGGAGGCGACCAGCAGCGCGTAGCTGGGCTGATCGAAGTCCTCGCCGGGACGACGCAGTCTGGCGTTCCACCAATCCTTCAGCGCGCCCGCCATCTCTTCTCGTCCCGCCGGTCGCTGATGCGCCTCGTTTGCGACGCCCGCACATGTCTCCCGCTTTAAAGTTTTAGACGCTCAGAGGTAAATGTTTGGTGTTCCGGCGGCGCCGCATTGAGCGCGACGCTGCGACGGTCAGAAACTGAGCTGCAGATCCTGGCCCACGACTGGGCGCTGATACATGCGCGCGAGCATGCGATCCTGGGTCTGTGCGATGCGCTGCAGCTTCGAGATCGCGCTCGGGCTCAGCCGCAGCATGCAGTCGGTCCAGATTTGGCTGAGCTGGGCGAGTTCTTCCTGCAGGTCGCCGGCGCGGCGGTTGAAGGCCGAAAACAGCGCCGTCTTGGCTGCATGCATGGGCAGGGAATCATGCGCATACTTGCGGATCCAGGCCTCGCCCGTGCCGGTTGGGACGACGGCTTCGAGTCCGCCCGCCTCCATGAACGCCTGCGCGCTCATCTCCTCGCCCGACATGAGCATCCGTTCCGCCGCCCGCGCCCCCATCCGGCGCGAAAGGATCGCGACGGCGGTAATCGGGAAGTGGTTGAACTTGATCTCGGGATAAACGAACGACGCCTGCTCTTCCGCGATCATCACATTGCAGGAGCGCGGGGCGTCGATGCCGCCGCCGATCGCCTTGGCGTGGATCGTCGAGAGCGTCACCACAAGCCCGTTCAGACCGCTCGCATTCATCACGGCACCGGCGGCCGAGAGCCGGGCATACTCGGCCAGGGCCGCACGGTCGTTCTTCGCCAGGCAGTCCAGATAGAAATCGAGATCACCGCCGAGCGTGAAGAACGGGCCGGTGCCGCGGAAGGCCAGGAAGCGCACCGGCGCGCGGTGATACTGGTCCGGCGCGCCCCACAGAGCCATGATCGCGCTCTGGATTTTCACCAGGCTGTCGAGCAGCTGCAGCGTGAAGACCGGCTTCAGCTCGGGCCGGATCGTGACCCAGAGCGTCTTGATCTCGGGCTCATAGGAAAGCTGCGTCTCGGGAAGGAAACCCGCCCGGTGACGGATCGCGTCGATGACCTCGCAGCTATCGAGCACCGCTGCGGGAGTGGCATTCACGACCGAAGCAACCGACTGGAACATGCTGCTGATCCCGTACCGCTAGCAAGGAGCGCGATGCCGCCAAGCTACGCGAAGTTAACAAACTGTAAATGAAAACCCGAACAGATGGTTAATCTTGTTAACCAATATTACCTAACGTCAGGTGTTTGCTTGCGGATCTGTATCGAATTGGCACGGAGACGGGCCGATGTCTTGCCGCAGGCAAGCGGCATGCCGGCGCTCGGCCACGCTTGTCGAAAAGCGGCGATGCGGCTAACGATGCGCCGCGATTTCGCCGCGTTGCCAGCGTTGAAACCGGTTGCCGAGTCGTTGCCGTGAACCGCCAGACATCCGCAGAAGACGAGAAACGGGCGCGCCTCGCCGCCGCCCTCCGGGAGAACCTGAAGCGCCGCAAGGCTCAGGCCCGGGCCCGTCGTGTGGAGGGGGCGGCCGTGGAGGCGGACGAAGCGCCGCAAGCCCAGGCCGACCCAGACCGGTCCTGACACCGACTTCCTCGCGCCCGGCCATTCGCCCGGGCCTCAGCAGGACCTGACGATGGACAAGATCCGCATCACCGGCGGCCAGCGCCTTGACGGCGCCATCCCGATCTCCGGCGCCAAAAACGCCGCCCTGCCGCTGATGATCGCGAGCCTGCTCACCGACGAGACGCTGACGCTCGCCAATGTGCCGCGCCTCTCCGATGTCAGCGCGCTCTCGCGCATCCTCTCCAATCATGGCGTCGATCGTTCGATCGCAGGCAAGCGCATCGGTCAGTCGGCCGAGACGGGCCAGACCATCGCGCTGACCGCAAGGCAGATCGTCGACACCTGCGCGCCCTACGAACTTGTCTCGACGATGCGGGCGAGCTTCTGGGTCATCGCGCCGATCCTGGCCCGCATGGGTGAGGCAAAGGTGTCCCTGCCCGGCGGCTGCGCCATCGGCACCCGCCCGGTCGATCTGCTGCTGATGGCGCTGGAGCGGCTGGGTGCCGAGATCGAGATCGAGAACGGCTACGCCATCGCGCGCGCGCCGCGCGGCCTGCGGGGCGCCGAGATCGTCTTCCCGAAGGTCACGGTCGGCGGAACCCACACCGCGCTGATGGCCGCGGTCCTCGCTCAGGGAACGACCGTGATCGAGAACGCTGCTCGCGAGCCGGAGATTGCGGATCTCGCCGCCTGCCTGTCCAAGATGGGGGCGAAGATCGAGGGTGCCGGCACGAGCCGGATCGTGGTGACGGGCGTGGCGCGACTGGGCGGTGCCCATCACGCGGTGCTGCCCGATCGGATCGAGGCCGGGACCTACGCCATGGCGGTCGCGATGACGGGCGGCGATGTGGTGCTCGAAGGCGCCCGACCCGAACTGCTCCAGTCGGCGCTGGACGTGCTGGTTCAGGCGGGGGTCGACATCTCCACGACGAATGAGGGCATCCGCGTCCGCCGTAACGGCCGGCCGCTCGAGGCGGTCGACATCGCGACCGATCCTTTCCCCGGCTTCCCGACGGACCTCCAGGCCCAGTTCATGGCGCTTATGACCAAGGCGAAGGGCACCTCGCGCATCCGCGAGACGATTTTCGAAAACCGCTTCATGCATGTGCAGGAGCTAGCGCGCCTCGGCGCGAAGATCCGCCTGGAGGGCGATGCCGCCCATGTCGAGGGCGTGGCGAAGCTGACGGGCGCCCCCGTGATGGCCACCGATCTGCGCGCCTCCGTCTCGCTCGTGATCGCCGGCCTCGCCGCCGAGGGCGAGACCACCATCAACCGTGTCTATCACCTGGACCGTGGTTTCGAGGCGCTGGAAGCGAAGTTGACCCGGTGCGGCGCCAAGGTCGAGCGCCTGAGCGGTTGACGCGCGCGGGCGGCACCGCCAGAACACAGGCCATGTCGGACGATGCCGCAGACCCCCTGAAGCTCATCGCGCTCGATGCCGATGACCTCGCCGTGATGTCGGCCCATCTGCAGGATGCTGTCCTGAAGGTGGCGGACATCGTCTGGCTGCCGGCCGAGAAGCGTTTCGCACTCGCCGCCCGTCGCTTCGACTGGGAGGGGGCTCCGCGCGGCCAATACCGGCGCCGGCTCACCGCGCTTCATTTCGATCGCGTCCTGGCCGTGCGCAGCACCGGCATCGACAAGCAGATCCCCGACCGTGTGCTGAGCCTGCTGGCGATCGCCTTCACCGGCAGCGACGGGCCGGAGGGCGATGTGACGCTGCATTTTTCGGACGGCGCCGCGATCCGCCTCGCCGTCGAATGCGTCGAGGCGCAGATGAAGGATCTCGGCCCTGTCTGGGAAGCCCTGGCCAAGCCGGAACATCCCGACGGTCCCTGAGCCGAAACTCTCTCCCGCCTGCGAACCACCCAGCCGACCAGCACCTCCGGGGACAGCGATGCCGATCAGGCTCGACGACAGCACCGCCGATTTCGAAAGCGCGTTCCGGGACCTGCTGTCGGCCAAACGCGAGGTCTCCGAGGAGGTCGATCGCGTGGTGGCGGACATCATCGCGGCGGTCAGGGAGCGCGGTGATGCCGCGGTCATCGACTACACGCGGCGCTTCGACGAACTCGGGCTGACGGAAGCGACATTGCGCGTGCCGGCGGCCGAGATCGACGCCGCCGTCGCGGCCTGCTCGCCGGCGCAGATCCAGGCTCTCGAAACCGCGCGCGACCGCATCGAGGCTTATCACGCCCGCCAGAAACCGCAGGATGCCTGGTTCACCGATGCGGCGGGCGTCGAGAGTGGCTGGCGCTGGAGCGCCGTCGAGGCGGTGGGCCTCTATGTGCCCGGCGGTACGGCGAGCTACCCCTCATCCGTGCTGATGAACGCCGTGCCGGCCAAGGTAGCGGGCGTCGATCGGGTGGTGATGGTGGCGCCGACGCCGCGGGGCGAGACGAACCCGCTTGTGCTGGCCGCGGCGCGGCTCGCCGGCGTCGACGAAATCTACCGCATCGGCGGGGCGCAGGCCGTCGCGGCGCTCGCCTATGGCACCGCCACGATCGCGCCGGTCTCGAAAATCGTCGGTCCCGGCAACGCCTATGTCGCCGCCGCCAAGCGCCGGGTTTTCGGCCAGGTCGGCATCGACATGATCGCTGGTCCCTCGGAGGTGTTGATCGTCGCCGACGCGACCGCCAATCCGGACTGGATTGCCGCCGATCTTCTGGCACAGGCGGAGCATGACGCGTCCGCCCAGTCGATCCTCATGACAGATGATGCGGCTTTGGCGGACCAGGTCGAACGGGCCGTCGAGGCACAGCTGCGCACGCTGCCGCGCGCGGCGATCGCTGGAAAAAGCTGGTCTGATTTCGGCGCGATCCTGCTCGTCGCCGATCTCGAGGCTTCCGTGCCGCTGATCGACCGGATGGCGCCGGAGCATCTCGAGATCATGACCGCGGAGCCGGAGCGCCTGTCCGGGCTGATCCGCAATGCCGGCGCGATCTTCCTCGGCGGCCATACGCCCGAGGCGGTCGGCGATTATGTCGGCGGGCCCAATCATGTGCTGCCGACGGCCCGCTCCGCCCGCTTCTCCTCGGGCCTCGGCGTGCTCGACTTCATGAAGCGGACATCGCTGCTGAAATGCGGCCCCGAGTCCCTGCGCGCGCTCGCGCCGGCTGCCGCCGCGCTGGCGGAGGCGGAGGGCTTGCACGCTCACGGGCGTTCCGTGACGATCAGGCTGAATCTCTGAGGTCACGCCTCGGAGCGGCAGACCGCCATGGCGGAACCGGAGGGACCGATGCCCCAGGCCGAGACACCCGCGAAGCAGTGCCTCGTCGGCGTGACGCTGGATCCCTCCTCGCTGGGCGGCGGCTCGGCCGATCAGGAGCATGAGCGGGCCGTCGCGATCTATGATCTGATCGAGCGCAACCGCTTCGTCCTGCCCGGCCATGAGGGCGGCCCCTATCTCGCCCATCTCGCCATGGTCGAGCGCCGGCTCGTCTTCGAAATCCGCGAGGCCGACGGCGCGCCGGTGATCACGCACCATCTCTCGCTCACGCCGTTCCGCCGCATCGTCAAGGACTATGCGATGGTCTGCGAAAGCTATTACGCCGCCATCCGCACCGCCACGCCCTCGCAGATCGAGGCCATCGACATGGGCCGGCGCGGCCTCCACGACGAGGCCGCCGGCATCCTCGTCGAGCGTCTCGCGGGCAAGGTCGAGATCGATTTCGATACGGCGAGGCGGCTCTTTACGCTGATCTACGCGTTGCACTGGAAGGGCTGAGGCTTGGAGCCGCCCGCATCGCGAAAGGTTCAGAGCGTGCTCTTCATGTGCGCGCACAACGCCGTTCGCTCGCCGATGGCGGAGGCGATGGCGAAGCACTTCTTCGGCAAGTCGGTCTATGTCCAGTCGGCCGGCGCGCGGCGGGGTGAGGTCGATGCCTTCGCGCTCGCGGCCCTCGACGAGATCGGCATCGACGCCCACAAGCACAAGCCGAAATCGATCGAGGAACTCGAGGAGTGGGAGGGGCTCAACTTCGACCTCATCGTCTCGCTATCGCCCGAGGCGCATCACCGCGCCCTCGATCTGACGCGCACCGTCGCCGCCGAGGTCGAGTACTGGCCGACCGTCGATCCGACGGCCGTCCAGGGCTCTCGCGACCAGATGATGGATGCCTATCGCGAGGTTCGGGACGGGCTGATGCGCCGCATCAAGGAGCGGCTCGCGCGCTGAGGCCGATCGGTACCTGTCGCGCCCCTCCAGCCCTGCCGCGTAAGCGATCTTTAACCTCGATCTGTGTGAATGACGGGGTCTGCCGGGGGGGCCTGCGGACGGTGGTCCAGCGTTCGGGTTCCTCATGCCTTCGACTGCAGTTTCGCGCCCCTCTCCGTCGCGCGCCTTGTCCGCACGCGACCGTCTCGTCCTCCTGCTCGTCGCGCTCGCCAGCCCGCTCGCGATCGCCGCCGCACTGCCTCAGGCGGGTGCCGATACGCGGGTGCCGGTCGCGATCCTCTTCTCGCCATGGACGTCGGCCGACGACGCGCTGGCGCTGACCCTCGCGGCCGGGCACCGGGTGCTGCGTTCGGGCCGGGCGTCCAACGTCGTCGTCGTCGCGCCTGCGGACGAAGGCATGGCGAACCGCCCTCGCGGCGCCCTCCTGCTGGTTGCGCTGACCGGTCTCGCCGGCTGCCTCGATGCTCCTGCCGACGATTGGCGCGCATGATGAACTGGACGCTCGATTCCGTCCGGAGCCGCGTCGCCTGCGTCCTGCTCGGGCTCGCTTTCCTGCATGTGCCGCTGCTGCTGCTGATCGAGCTGATGCTCGGTCGATCGGTGTGGCTGCCGACGGCGCTGGCGTTCGGCATGGCGGCGGCTGCCTGGCTTCTCTACGCAACACGCGGAGCCGCCATCGTCACCCAGCTCGCCCTTGCGATCGTGCTGATCGCCCAGGTTTCGCTGATGGTGGCGAGCCTCGCCGGGCACCCCTGGCAGCCCGACATGCACATGTACTATTTCGCCGTGCTGGCGCTGCTCGCGGGCTTCTGCGACTGGCGGCCGATCGTGCTGGGGGCGGCACTGACGGCCCTCCACCACCTCGCACTCCAATACATCCTTCCGGCGGCTGTGTTCTATCAGGGTGGCAGCCTCGGGCGGGTGCTGCTGCACGCGGTTATCGTTGTCATCGAGACCTCCTTCCTCACAATGGTCGCGGTCATGCTGGAGCGCATGTTCGTGCTGAACGAAAACAGCCTCGCCAAGGCGCAGGAGAATGCGGATCGCGAGCGACAGGTGGCGGAGCGGGAAAAGCAACTGGGCGAGGAGATCGCTCGGCGCTCCGACTTGCTGCGCGAGACGGTTGCCGTCTTCCGCGCGCGCATGGAGGAGGAGATGGCGGTTCTGGACGGCGCCGCCGGCGTGATGCAGGCCGAGGCCGTCGCGCTCACGACGACCTCCAACGAAGCCCGCGGCAAGACGGTCGTCGTATCGGACGCGACGTCGGAAACGCTGCTCAGCATCGACCACCTGTCCGCGGCGAGCGATCAGCTCGCCATGTCGATCGGCGAGATCGGCCGCAGCGTGGCCCACGCCGCCGACGGCACCGCGACGGCCGCGGAACTGGCCCGCAGGGCGAGCAGCGAGATCGAGGTGCTCGCCCGCAACAGCGAGAATGTCGGCGCGGTGGTGGAGCTGATCCGCAGCATTGCGGCGCAGACCAGCCTGCTCGCGCTGAACGCGACGATCGAGGCCGCGCGGGCCGGCGAGATGGGGCGTGGCTTCGCCGTTGTCGCGGGCGAGGTGAAGACGCTCTCGGCCCAGACCGCCAAGGCGACCGACGAGGTCTCGGCGCAGATCGGCGCCATGCAGGACGCCTCGCAGCGTTCGCTCAAGGCGATCCGCGACATCGTGACGGCCATCGGCGACGTCGAGCGCGTGGCAGAAGCGATCTCGGTGTCCGTTCAGCAGCAGGGCCAGGCGACCGGCGAGATCGCGCATCAGGTTCGGATGTCGTTCGAGGGCGCGCGGCGCAGCGCCGACATCGTCGAAAGCTTTGAGGCGATGACCGAAGGTGCCCATCACGCGGCGCGCCAGGTGCAGGGCTCGGCCGAGGCGGTCGCGACCCATACGCGCGAAATCCGCGCCGAAGTCGCCGCCTTCTGCGGGCGGGTGGCGGCGGCCTGAGCCTACCAGCCCCGGCCGGGGCCGACCTGGCCGAGGCCCAGCCAATGCCCGACGGTCGCGGCGATATCGGTGAAGCTCTCTCGCCGGCCTAGCGGCTCGGGCGCGATGCCGGGGCCGAAAGCAAGGATCGGCACATGTTCGCGCGTGTGGTCCGTCCCCGGCCAGGTCGGATCGTTGCCGTGATCGGCCGTGAGGATCGCGAGATCGCCGGGGCACAAAGCGGCTTCGAGCCGCGGAACCATCGCATCGAAGGCTTCGAGTGCCGCCGCATAGCCCGGCACGTCGCGGCGATGGCCGAACTCCGTGTCGAAATCGACGAGGTTCACGAAGCAGAACCCGCCATCCGGCAGATCCGACCAGGCGGTGAGCGCCGCCTCGAACATCGCCGCGTTGCCAAAGGGCTTGATCTCGGCCCCCGTGGCGCGATGCGCGAAGATGTCGCCGATCTTTCCCACCGTGACGACCGGCCGTCCCTGCGCGGCGAGCCGGTCGAGGATCGTCTCGCCCGGCGGCGGGATGGCGAAGTCCTTGCGATTGCCGGTGCGATTGAAGCCCGTCTCGCGGCCGCCGACGAAGGGGCGGGCGATGACGCGCCCGATCCGCAGGGGATCGACCAGGGCCCGAACCTGGCGGCACAGCGCATAGAGTCGCTCCAGGCCGAAATGCTCCTCATGCGCGGCGATTTGCAGCACGGAGTCGACGGAGGTGTAGCAGATGGGCTTGCCGGTCGCGATGTGCTCTTCGGCGAGCTCGTCGATGATCGCCGTGCCGGAGGCGTGCCGGTTACCGAGGATGCCGGGCAGGGCGCCTGCGTGGATGATGGCGGCGACGAGATCGGCGGGGAAGGAATTCTCCAGATCGGTGAAATAGCCCCAGGCAAAGGGCACGGGGCAGCCGGCGATCTCCCAATGCCCCGATGGAGTGTCCTTGCCCTGGCTACGCTCGACGCCGTAGCCGTAGCGACCCTGGGGGCTGGCCGGTTTCACGATCCCCGCCAGCGGGCTTCCCGTAGAGGCCTCGCAGGCGTGGGCGAGCCCGAGCCGCACGAGATTCGGCAGGGCCAGCGCGCCGCTACGCAGCCCGGCGCGGTCGCCCCGACCCTCCGCACAAGCCAGTGCGATGTGTCCGAGCGTATCGGCACCGGCATCGCCGTAGAGATGCGCATCCTCCGCCCCGCCGCAGCCGACGGAATCGAGCACGATCAGGATGGCGCGCGCCATGCTCAGTCCCTCACGGCGGCAGCGCCGGCGGGTTCGAGATTGAGTGCCGCGGCAAGCAGGGCCTGGGTGTAGGCCTCGCGGGGCCGGGAGAAGATCTCCTCGGCCGGACCCTCCTCGACGACCTTGCCGTTCTGCATCACCAGCACGCGATGGGCCATCGCGCGGACGACCTTGAGGTCGTGGCTGATGAAGAGATAGCCCAGCTTGCGCCTCGCCTGAAGTTCACGCAGCAGCGCGACGATCTGCACCTGAACCGACATGTCGAGTGCCGAGGTTGGCTCGTCCAGCACGACGAATTTCGGATCGAGCGCCATGGCCCGGGCGATCGCGATGCGCTGACGCTGACCGCCTGAGAACTCGTGCGGGTAGCGGTCCATCGCGGAGGGATCGAGCCCGACATCGCTCAGGGCCTGCGCCACCACCTCGCGCCGCTGCGCATAGCTCTGCTGCTTCGCCTGGACGGTCAGCCCCTCGGCGACAATCTCGGCCACCGACATGCGCGGCGACAGCGAGCCATAGGGATCCTGAAAGACAACCTGCAGGTCCTTCCGCTTCGGTCGGACCTGGGAAGCCGAAAGCCCATCGATCCGGTCGCCGAGGAAGAGGATCGGCCCCTCCGACGAGATCAGCCGCAGGATGGCGAGGCCGAGCGTCGTCTTGCCCGAACCTGATTCCCCGACGACGCCGAGCGTCTCGCCTTCGCGCACGCTCACCGAGATGCCGTCGACTGCCTTCACATGCCCGGTGGTCCGGCGGAGGAAGCCGCTCTTAATCGGGAACCAGACCTTGATCGGCCCGGCCTCGACCAGTGTGGCAGCATCGTCCGCGACAGGGTCGGGGCGCCCGGTCGGCTCGGCCGCGATCAGGCGTTGTGTGTAGGCGTGCTGCGGGTTGCCGAAGATCTCGGCCACTGGCCCCTGCTCGACGATCTGCCCCTTCAGCATCACGCAGACACGGTCGGCGATGCGGCGGACGATGCCGAGATCATGGGTGATGAACAGCATCGCCATGCCGAGCCGCGTCTGCAGGTCCTTGAGCAGCTTCAGGATCTGCGCCTGCACGGTGACGTCGAGCGCTGTGGTCGGCTCGTCGGCGATCAGGAGATGCGGCTCGTTGGCGAGCGCCATCGCGATCATCACGCGCTGGCGCTGGCCGCCGGAAAGCTGGTGCGGATAGGCGTCGAGCCGGCTCTTCGCGTCGCGGATGCCGACCAGTTCCAGCAGTTCCAGCGTACGCGCCCGCGCAGCCTCGCCTCGCAGACCCTTGTGAAGCTCGAGGATCTCGCCGATCTGCCGCTCGATCGTGTGCAGCGGGTTGAGCGAGGTCATCGGCTCCTGGAACACCATGGTGATGTCGTTCCCGCGGACCTTGCGCATCGCGTCCTCGTCGGCGGCGATGAGGTCCTGGCCGTCGAACATCACCTTTCCGAAGGGATGATGCGCCGCCGGATAGTTCAACAGCTTCAGGATCGACAGCGCCGAGACCGATTTGCCGGAGCCCGACTCGCCGACGATGGCGAGCGTCTCGCCCTTGGCGAGATCGAAGGACACCCGGTCGACCGCGAGCGTCTCGCGCCCGCCCTGACGGAAGGCGACGGAGAGATCCTGGACGGAGAGGAGGGGGGCGCTCATGCGAACGTCTTCCGCGGGTCGAACGCATCCCGCACCGCCTCGCCGATGAAGATCAGCAGCGAGAGCATCAGCGCGATGACGACGAAGCCGGAGAGACCGAGCCACGGCGCCTGCAGGTTGGATTTGCCCTGCGCCAGAAGTTCTCCGAGCGAGGGCGAGCCCGGCGGCAGGCCGAAGCCGAGGAAGTCGAGCGAGGTCAGGGTCGTGATCGAGCCGTTCAGGATGAAGGGCAGGAAGGTGAGGGTCGCGACCATCGCATTGGGCAGCAGATGCTTGACCATGATGGCGCGGTCGGAGAGCCCGAGCGCCCGTGCCGCGCGGACATACTCGAAATTGCGCGCCCTCAGGAACTCGGCCCGGACAACGCCGACCAGCGCGACCCAGGAGAACAGGAGCAGGATGCCGAGCAGCACGAAGAAGCTCGGCGTGATGATCGCGGCGACGATGATCAGCAGGTAGAGCGCCGGGATCGACGTCCAGATCTCGATCACGCGCTGGAAGATGAGATCGGTCCAGCCGCCGAAATAGCCCTGGATGGCGCCCGCGGCGATGCCGATCACCGAGGAGATCCCACACAGGATCAGCCCGAACAGGATGGAGATGCGGAAGCCGTAGATCAGCCGGGCGACGACGTCGCGGCCCTGGTCGTCGGTGCCGAGCCAGTTCCATTCGAGATCGCGGCAGCCCGTCCCGCCGGTCCGCTCGGCGATGCCCTTGCACTGCTCGTCCTTGAGCATCCAGGTCGGCGGCGCCGGGGCCGGCACCGGAAGGTCGAGATTATGCGTGCGATAGCTGTAGCGGATCGGTGGCCAGACCGAGAAGCCGTTGGCGTCGATCTCCTTGGCGATTACCGGATCCCGGTAATCCGTCGTGGCCAGGAACCCGCCGAACTTCTCCTCCGGGTAGTTTACCGCGACGGGGAACAGCCACTCGCCCTTGTAGCGCACGATGAGCGGCCGGTCGTTGGCCAGGAACTCGGCAAAGAGCGATAGCACGAACAGCGTCAGGAAGATCCAGAGCGACCACCAGCCGCGCCGGTTGGCCTTGAAGTTATTGAGCCGGCGCCGGTTGATCGGCGAGAGCTTGAGCCAGCCCTGGGCGGCTTCGGCCGGGGCCAGCGGCGTCTCCGCACGCAGGGCGGCCGGCGGGGCGATCAGCGTGTCGCTCATCTCACGTCTCCCGCGTCTCGAAATCGATGCGGGGATCGACCCAGGTGTAGGTCAGGTCGGTGATGAGATGCACGACGAGGCCGATCAGCGAGAAGATGTAGAGATTGGCGAAGACCACCGGGTAGTCGCGGTTGACGATCGCCTCGAAGGAGAGGAGCCCGAGCCCGTCGAGCGAGAAGATCGTCTCGATCAGGAGTGAGCCGGCGAAGAGCGCACCGACGAAGGCGCCGGGGAAACCGGCGATCACGATCAGCATCGCGTTGCGGAAGACATGGCCATAAAGCACGCCGCGCTCGGACAGCCCCTTCATCCGCGCCGTCAGGACGTATTGCTTGCGGATCTCGTCGAGGAACGAGTTCTTGGTCAACAGCGTGGAGGTCGCAAAGGCCCCGAGCGCCATCGCCGTCACCGGCAGGGCGATGTGCCAGAGATAATCCGCGATCTTTCCAAACAGGCTGAGCTGCGAGAAGTTGTCGGAGGTGAGTCCGCGCAGCGGGAAAATCTGCCAGAACGACCCGCCGGCGAAGAGCACGATCAGCAGGATCGCGAAGAGGAAGCCGGGGATGGCATAGCCGACGATGACGACGGCGCTCGTCCAGGTGTCGAAGCGCGAGCCGTCCTTCACCGCCTTGCGGATGCCCAGCGGGATGGAGATCGCATAGGACAGAAGCGTCATCCAGAGGCCCAGCGAGATCGAGACCGGCAGCTTCTCCTTGATCAACTGCAGCACAGGCGCGTCGCGGAAATAACTGCGGCCGAAATCGAAGCGCACATAGTCGCCGAGCATCTTCAGGAAGCGCTCATGCGCCGGCTTGTCGAAGCCGAACTGCTTCTCCAGCTCCTTGATGAAGGCGGGGTCGAGGCCCTGCGCCCCGCGATAGGCGGAGCCGGCGTCGCCCGCAGCCTGGGCTCCCGCATCCCCACCCGATCCACCGCCGACGCGATCCGCCGCCCCGCCGCTGTTGGGGTTCTGCAACTGCGAGATGACCCGTTCCACCGGCCCGCCGGGGGCGAACTGCACGATCACGAAGGAGATCAGCAGGATGCCGAACAGGGTCGGCACCATCAGGGCGATGCGGCGCGCGATGTAGCTCAGCATGCCGGCTCAGGCCTTCCCGATCCGCTTCGCCTTGCCGGCGTCGTACCACCAGATCGCCGGCGCGCCCGAGCCGTATTTCGGCTTGGTCTGTGGTCGCTCGAACATGTCCCAATAGGCCAGCCACTCCGTCGGGTTCCACCACATCGGAATCCAGTAGCGCCCGGCGCGCAGGATCCGGTCGAGGCATTTGGCCGCGATGATGACCTCGGCATAGCTGTCGGCCTGGCCGATCGCCTCGATCATCGCGTCGATGGCGGGGTGGCTGACGCCGCCGACATTGCGCGAGCCGCGGGTCCTGGCCGCCTCCGAGCCATAGACGATGCGCAAGGAATCGCTCGGGATCGCACTGCCGCCGAGCGCGCGGCTGATGATGTCGAAGTCGAACTCGTCGAGCCGGCGCTGATACTGGGCCGCGTCGACGATGCGCGACGTGGCGCTGATGCCGAGCCGCTTCAGATTGGCCTGGAAGGGCTGCGTATGGGGCTGCAGCGCCCCTTGCGAATCGAGGAACTCGATCTCGAAAGGCTGGCCGTTCGGCAGCTTCAGCACATTGCCGTCGCGCTTGCAGCCGGCCGCGCGGAACATCTCGTCGGCGCGGCGCAGCAGGGCGCGGTCGCTGCCGGAGCCGTCCGAGACCGGCGGCAGGAAGGGCTCACCGAAGACTTCTTCGGGCACCTTGCCGCGGAAGGGCTCGAGCAGCTTGAGCTCCGCCGGCGAGGGCAGGCCGGTCGCCTTCGAATCCGAGTTCTCGAAATAGGACGTCATCCGCGAGAAGGACGAGAACATGATGTTCCTATTCGTCCATTCGAAGTCGAAGCACAGACCAAGCGCCTCGCGGATACGGGGATCGGCGAATTTCTCGCGGCGCAGGTTGAAGATCCAGCCCTGGGAGCCGGTCGGGTCCGTCTTCGGCAGCGCCTCCTTCTTCACCTTGCCCTCGTGCAAAGCCGGGAAGTCGTAGCCGGTCGCCCAGATGCGGGAGGTGAACTCCTCCTGGAAGGTGATGATGCCGCTCTTGAAGGCCTCGAACGCCACCTGCCGGTCGCGGAAATACTCCCAGCGCACCCTGTCGAAATTGTTCACTCCGACATTCACCGGAAGATCGCGCCCCCAGTAGTCGGCCACGCGCTCGAACTCGATGAAGCGGCCCTGCTCGAAGCGTCCCACGCGATAGGGACCTGAGCCCAGCGGCGCCTCCAGCGTCGAGGCCTCGAAATTGCGGGTGGACCAGTATTTTTCCGAGAAGACCGGCAGGCCGGCAACGACCAGATGCAGGTCGCGGCTGCGCTTCGGCGTCAGTTGGGCGACGAAAATCTCGTCGCTCTCCGCCTGGGCTGAGGCCAGCTCGTTCAGCATCAGCCGGTAGGAAGGGTGCCCCTTGCTCTTCAGCAGGTTCATGCTGAAGGCGACATCGCGCGCCGTGACGCGGCTGCCGTCGTGGAAGCGCGCCTCCGGCCTCAGGCGGAACCGGTAGGTCAGCCGGTCGGCCGACACCGAAACGCTCTTCGCCAGCAGGCCGTAGAGCGTGCCCGGCTCGTCGCCGGAGCCGGCCATCAGGCTGTCGAAGCAGGCATCCATACCGGCGGCGCCGTCGCCCTGCAGCACGAAGGTGTTGAGCGTGTTGAAGGTGTCGAAGCTCTGGTTGCCGCTCGCTCGCTTGATCTGGACGGTTAGCGTGCCGCCCTTGGGCGCCTTCGGGTTCACATAGGGGAAATGCGGAAAATCGGCGGGCAGCCCGAGTTCGCCGAAGGTCGAGAGGCCGTGCGTTTCGGTGGCCTGCGCTGTGGCGCGCCCAACCAGGCCGGGCAGCGCCGTTCCGCCGGCGAGGAGCGCGGCCCCTTTCAGGACCCGGCGGCGCGTCATGCGGATCGTCATCGTGTCGCGTCTCCTCGTCGATGGCGGGGCATCCGAATCGCCCGCTGTCATCTGGCCCGCTCTGCCGGCAGGTGCAACATCGCACATCATCGTGGCGGCAACACCGTGACCGGGGCAAGCGTCGGGGCCGCAACAAAAAAGCCGGGCGCAGCGCCCGGCTTCAATGAAGTGTGATCGGAGGCCGGCTGCGGCTCAGGGCTTGGGCAGCGGCTTCGGCGCGTCGGCCAGCGAATTCAGATACGCCACCATGTCGGCGCGGGTGTCGGGGCGGCTCACGCCTGCGAAGGCCATGATGGTGCCAGGCATGTAGGCTTTCGGGTTCTTCAGGAACCCGTCAAGCTGATCGGCCTCCCACTTCTCGGCCGACTTGCCCTTCATCGCCGCCGAATAGGCAAAACCGTCGACGGCGCCCTTGTTGCGACCATAGACGTCGTAGAGATGCGGGCCGATCTTGTTGGCGCCGCCCTTCTCGAAGGTGTGGCAGGCCTTGCAAGCGCCGACGGCCTTCTCGCCGCGGGCGACGTCGGCCTTCGCGAGGCGAACCGCGATCGGCTCCTCGGCCGCGGCGGCCGGCCCAGCAGCGGCGGCCACAGGCTCGTCGCTCGGCAGGTCGTAGCCGGGAACGGCGGGCTTCTTCGGCGCGAACACGATGCCGGCCGTCATGTTGAGGCCCATCACCACGAGCAGCGTCGAGAGAACGGCACCGGCGATCTTGTTGGTTTCGATATCCATCGTATCCGAACCCTCGGCCGCCCGTGCGCCCGGCACGGGAAGCAAGACAGCGTCGTGCGGACCCGGAAGGGCCGACACCCGCGCGTTGCTTAACCGCTTTGCGCGCCTCATTGCAACTCGTATAAGCACGCTCCGCTTTGAGACCTTTTGACGCCTCGCGCGCCGCCTGTGCGCCGCCGCTACCGAGCCCTGCCAGCCATCATGTCGGACCCGCTGATCCTGATCCCTGCGCGCCTTCGAGCGACGCGCCTGCCCGGCAAGCCGCTGGCCGACATCCATGGCGAGCCGATGATCGTTCGCGTCTGGCGCCGCGCCGTCGCGGCCGGCATCGGCCCCGTCGCGGTCGCGACCGACTCGGACGACATCAAGGCCGCAGTCGAGGCCGCGGGCGGCGTCGCGGTGATGACCAGCGCCGAGCACCCCTCGGGCTCGGACCGCATCAAGGAGGCGGCCGACATCCTCGATCCCAACGGCCTCCACGACGTCATCGTCAACGTCCAGGGCGATTTCCCCACGCTGGATCCCATCGCGATCGCCGCCTCGATCACGCCGTTGGCGGATCCGGCGGTGCAGATCGCCACGCTCGTCGGGCTGATCACCGACGAGGAGGAAAAAACCGCCCCCAGCGTCGTCAAGATGATCGGCAGCCCCGTGGCACCGGGCCGCCTGCGGGCGCTCTATTTCACCCGCGCCACGGCACCCTATGGCGAGGGCCCGCTCTACCACCATGTCGGCATCTACGCCTATCGCCGCCGCGCGCTCGACCGATTCGTCAGCCTGCCGCAATCGACGCTCGAGAAACGCGAGAGCCTCGAGCAACTGCGCGCGCTCGAGGACGGCATGCGCATCGACGCCATGATCATCGACCACGTCCCCCGCGGCGTCGACACACCCCCCGACCTCGATCGCGCCCGCGCGGTCCTGAAGACCAGCGCCTGAAGTCCGAGAGCCGCATTCATGACCATCATCGTTTCCTACCAGGGCGAGCCCGGCGCCTTCTCCTCCCAGGCCGCCCTGCAGGTCTTTCCGGATTGCGAGCTTCTGCCCTGCGCCACCTTCGAGGATGCGCTCGCGGCGGTCTCCGACGGCACCGCGCGCTACGGCATGATCCCGATCGAGAACTCGATCGCCGGCCGCGTCGCCGACATTCATCACCTGCTGCCGCGCTCGGGGCTGCACATCATCGGCGAGCATTTCCTGCCGATCCGCTTCCATCTGATGGCGGTGAAGGGCGCGACCCTGGCGACGCTGACGCGGGTGCAGAGCCACATTCACGCGCTCGGCCAGTGCCGCAAGATCATCCGCAAGCTCGGTCTCAAGGCCGAGGTCGCGGCCGACACCGCAGGCTCCGCCCGGCAGGTGGCGGAGGCGGCGGACGTCACCCGGGCGGCAATCGCGCCGCGCATCGCGGCCGAAGTCTACGGCCTCGAGATCCTGATGGAGGACATCGAGGACGAGAAGCACAACACCACGCGCTTCGTCATCCTCTCGAAATATCCGGAGTTCACCCGCCAGGGCGCCGCGAAGACGGTGACGACACTGATCTTCCAGGTCCGCAACCTGCCGGCCGCGCTCTACAAGGCGATGGGCGGCTTTGCCACCAACGGCATCAACATGACCAAGCTCGAGAGCTACATGGTCGACGGCCAGTTCTCGGCGACGATGTTCTATGCCGATGTCGAGGGTCACCCGGAGGATCCCGCCCTGCGCCGCGCGCTCGACGAACTCGCCTTCTTCTCGAAGGAGGTGAAGATTCTCGGCGTCTACCCGGCGAGCCCCCTGCGCGAGAACTTCGCCGAGGCCGCGGAGTGAGGGCAGGGCGGTTGTCGTGGCCGAGGGCAGAGCAGTTCTCTGGACATGGCCATCAGAAACTCTCCCGAACGAAAGAATGAAAATACGGCCTGAATCCCGGTCTGTCAGCGGACACGTTTCGCAATTCTTCCCGACGCGCGACGAGAAACGGCAACTGCTTTTCGATTCCCCGCGTGATCGTTTCGCCGAACAACCACTTCGGCCACGGCATCGGCAGCAGGTTGAATGGCCAGATGCCGGGCGCGACGGTCTCGATGCTTGCGCTCTTGAGCGCGTAGCCGGAACCGCAGACAGCTTCGAATCCGTGCGGCGCGATGACCTTGGCGCTGTTCGGGTCTGCAAGATCGGAAAAGGTCACCAACGTGGGAATGGTCTCACCCACCAGCGCAACGCGCGTGCCGATAGGTAACTCTGCGACCTCGATCGGAGCTCGCTTGAGATAACCCTGCGGACTCAGGCCGAAAAAGGCCTGCGACACGAGCGTCTGCAGATTGCCCGCGTCGCCGCGCGGGCCTTGTGCCAGAAGCGCGACAAGGTTCTTGCCCTCGCCGAGATCGATAAAGGTTGCCTCTCCCCTCGAACTGATTCCGCGTGACGACCAGCCGAAACTCGGCCCAAAGAAGACGCGAATGACGCTCGAGCCTTGGCGGAGTCCCGCCGGGGTTTCGACCGTAAGCGAGATGCGATACGCAAATTCGCGGCTGTAGATGGCATAATAGCCGAGTAACAGGAGTGCCGGCGACAGGATCAACAACGCCAGGCAAGAATAGCAGCGCTTCACTGACCTATGATCCCTGCTGAGAAGGCGCTCTACCGATCGCTCCTGATCAAGCCGTCTCACCCTCGACCGCCCAGGCTCGCAGCAGCGTGTTGGCGATGGCGAGATGCTGCGGGCTGGTGAAGCCCTCGGGATGGGTGCCCTCCAGCATCGCCAGCGCCTCGTCGCGGGTGAACCAGCGCCCGGCCTCGAGCTCGGTCATGTCGAGGACGATCTCGTCGTTCAGCGCCTCCGCGATGCAGCCGATCATCAGCGAGGAGGGGAAGGGCCAGGGCTGTGAGGCGATGTAGCGGACGGTGCCGACGCGCAGGCCGGCCTCCTCCCAGCTTTCGCGGCGCACCGCATCCTCGAAGGTCTCGCCCGGTTCGACGAAGCCGGCGATGCAGGAATACATCCCCGGTGCGAAACGCGCCTGGCGCGCCAGCAGGCAGGTCTCGCCGCGCGTCACCAGCATGATCACGACCGGGTCGGTGCGTGGGAAGTGCTGGGCGCCGCAGGCGCTGCATTCGCGCTTCCAGCCCGACGCGCCGAGTTGGGTCGGTCCGCCGCACTGGGCGCAGCAGCGGTGGCGCGCATGCCAGTCCAGCAGCGCCTTGGCCTGGCCGAGCGGGCCGACCTCGTCCTCCGGAACCAGCCGCTTCAGCGCGACCGAGCGCAGATCGCTGACCACGAGCTCCGGCCGTGCCCGCAGCACCTCCGCCTGGGACCGGTCCAGCAGCCGCCCGAAGCGCGGGGCGCCATCGGGCGCCAGGCCGAGGAAGGCCTCCTCCAGCCCGTCGCCGAGGGACTGCGTCTCGCCATGGGTGAACCAGATCGAGAGCGCCTCGCCGTCGAGCTTCTTCAGGATCGGCGTCTCGCCGGCGACGACCGCGATGCGCGTGTCCGAGCGGTGGCGCAGCGCGTTGACGGCGTCGGGGTTGTTGCGCAGGTCCTCGCGCCGGTCGAGCTTGTTGACGGCGAAGCCGGTGAGGGCCGAGCGTTCGCGGGGACGGGAGGCGTCGTTCATGCCCTCCGTCCTAAACCCCGCTCCCGCCCCCACGCAAGCACGGTTATGTGGCGCTGCGGCCGCGCAGCAGATGGACGATGGCGGAGAAGTCCGCTCCGCCTTCGCCCCAGGCGTTGTGGAGCCCGTAGAGCTGGGTGGCCGCCGCGCCGAGCGGCGTCGAGGCGCCGGCCGCCTGGGCGGCCTCCTGCGAGAGCTTGAGGTCCTTCAGCATCAGGGCCGAGGCGAAGCCGGGCTTGTACTCGTTGTTGGCCGGCGAGGTCGGCACCGGGCCGGGCACCGGGCAATAGGTCGTCAGCGACCAGCACTGGCCCGACGAGGTCGAAGCGACGTCGAACAGCGCCTGATGCGACAGGCCAAGCTTCTCCGCCAGGACGAAGGCTTCCGACACGCCGATCATCGAGATGCCGAGGATCATGTTGTTGCAGATCTTGGCGGCCTGGCCGTTGCCGGCGGCGCCGCAATGCACGATGCGCCGGCCCATGGCCTTCAGGATCGGCTCGCCCAGCGCGAAGGCCTCCTCGGAACCACCGACCATGAAGGTCAGCGTGCCGCCCTTGGCCCCGCCCGTGCCGCCCGAGACCGGCGCGTCGAGCGAGAGGCAGCCGCGCTCGCCGGCCAGCCCATGTGCCTTGCGCGCGCTTTCGACATCCACGGTCGAGCAGTCGATGATCAGGGCGCCGCTCTTCACGCGGGGCAGCACGTCGCCCCAGACCGAGAGGACATGCTTGCCCGCCGGCAGCATGGTGACGACGATATCGGCGTCCGCGACGGCCTCCTGCGCCGATCCTGCGATCGCCACGCCGAGTTCGGCCGCGGCGTCCTTCGACGCCTGGACCAGATCGAAGGCGCGGACCTCATGCCCCGCCTTGACGAGGTTCCCGGCCATCGGGCCGCCCATATTGCCGAGGCCGATGAAGGCGATGCTGGTCATCAACGTGTCCTCCCGTTGGTTGCGACGTCATGGTCGGCCTTGAGCCGACCATCTCCTGCCGGAGCTTCTCGGATCTGAGCTTCGCTCCGCCAGAGAATGACGCCGAATCTCAATTCCCCTTGGCCCGGCCGACGAGCCCGCGCGCCACGATCATCCGCATCACCTCGTTGGTGCCCTCCAGAATCTGGTGGACGCGCAGGTCGCGGACGATCTTCTCGATCCCATAATCGGCGAGATAGCCGTAGCCGCCATGGATCTGCAGTGCCTCGTTGGCGACGGTGAAGCCCGTGTCGGTCGCGACGCGCTTGGCCATTGCACAGAGCTTGGTGGCGTCCGGCGTCTTGGCGTCGAGCGCCGCTGCAGCCCGCCAGAGCAGGCTGCGCGCGGCCTCCAGTTCCGTGGCCATGTCGGCGAGCTTGAACTGCAGCGCCTGGAAATCCGCGATGCGCGAGCCGAAGGCCTTGCGCTCCTGCGCATAGGCCAGCGCCCTGTCGAGCGCCCCTTGCGCGCCGCCGAGCGAGCAGGCGCCGATGTTGAGCCGCCCGCCATCCAGCCCCGCCATGGCGATCTTGAAGCCGATGCCCTCGGGTCCCAGCCGGTTGGCGACGGGCACGCGGCAGTTCTCGAAGATCACGGCCCGCGTCGGCTGCGCATTCCAGCCCATCTTCTTCTCGTTGGCGCCGAAGGAAAGGCCGGGCGTGCCCTTCTCGACGACGAGCGTCGAGATGCCCGAGGGACCGGCCTCGCCGGTGCGGACCATCACGACATAAAGGTCGGAGACGCCGGCGCCGGAGATGAACTGCTTCTGGCCGTCGAGGATGTAGTGGTCGCCGTCGCGGACCGCCTTCGTCTTGAGCGCAGCGGCGTCCGAGCCGGCGCCGGGCTCGGTCAGGCAGTAGCTCGCCAGATGCTCCATCGTGCAGAGCTTCGGCAGGAAAGCCGCCCGCTGCTCGGCCGAGCCGTAGCGGTCGATCATCCAGGCGCACATGTTGTGGATCGAGATATAGGCCGCGACCGTCGGGCAGCCGGTCGAGAGCGCCTCGAAGATCAGCGCCGCATCGAGCCGCGTGAGGCCGGAGCCCCCGACATCCTCGGCGATGTAGATGCCGCCCATGCCGAGCGCCGCCGCCTGGCGCATCTCGTCGACCGGGAAATGCTTCTCCTCGTCCCAGCGCATCGCGTTGGGCGCCAGCGTCTCGGCGGCGAAGGCGGTGGCCATGCCCTGAATGGCGAGCTGATCTTCGGAGAGGGCGAAGGCGGTCATAGGGTCAAGCCTCGATCAGATGGATCAGACGGGCGTAGCCCGTGCCAGCGAGCTTGCGCGCGAACCGCGCATCGGAGGTGGCGAGGCGAGCGCCGCGCCTTTCCGAAAAGGCCAAAAAAAGACAGTCTGCGCACGGATGGACGAGTTCCAGCGACAACTCGAGCGCACGCGAAACCTCCGGCACGCTTGGTTCGATCGGTACGAGCCCTTCTGCGAAATCGTAAGCGGCACGCGCGAACTCAGACGTAACGGCATTGCGCCGGACCGATCGCGTCAATGCATTGGCCAGCTCGATGCGGATCAGGTCCGGCGCCAACAAGGTCTCTGCCTCAGCCATGGCCGTCCTTGCAGTGTGACTGCGAGGGCCATCGACCACCGCGTCGAACAGCACGCTGGTGTCGACGATCATCACAGATCGCGTTCCCAATCGTCCGCTTCATCGCGGATCTCTCGGACGATTTCGGCCCCGCTTATGTTCACTTTCGGGAAGCCGTGTTCGCGCTCGAACTTCTCGAACAGAGCCTTCCGATCCGCGCCGGTCAGCGGAGCACCACGCGTCAACGCGAGGCTGGCTTCGTGCTGCAGTGATGTACCGTTGAGTTCGGCCTTGAGCTTCAATCGCCGCACCACCGCCTCCTCGACATCGCGGATCAGCAGATTGCCCATGCCACACCTCCCTTGCTAGCAAAGATGATAGCAAGGGAGGTGGTCGTTCTCAACCCATCGTCGGGATGACGAAGCTCGCGCCGTCCTTGATGCCGCTCGGCCAGCGCGCCGTCACCGTCTTGGTCTTGGTGTAGAAGCGGATCGAGTCCGGGCCGTGCTGGTTCAGGTCGCCGAAGGACGAGCGCTTCCAGCCACCGAAGGTGTAATAGGCCAGCGGCACCGGGATCGGCACGTTGATGCCGACCATGCCGACCTGAACCTTCGAGGCGAAGTCGCGTGCCGCGTCGCCGTCGCGGGTGAAGATCGCGGTGCCGTTGCCGTATTCGTGGTCGTTGGTGAGCTTCAGCGCCTCGTCATAGCTCTCGGCGCGCAGCACGGAGAGGACCGGCCCGAAGATCTCCTCCTTGTAGATGCGCATGTCCTTGGTGACGTTGTCGAACAGGCAGCCGCCGACATAGAAGCCGTTCTCATAGCCCTGCATCGTGAAGCCGCGGCCGTCGACGAGGAGCTTCGCGCCTTCCTGCACGCCGATATCGACGTAGTTCTTGATCTTCTCCATGGCGGCCTTGGTGACGACCGGGCCGTAATCGGCGGTGACGTCCGTCGAGGGGCCGACCTTCAGGCTCTCCACGCGGGGGATAAGCCGCTTCACCAGCTCGTCGGCCGTGGCCTTGCCGACGGGCACCGCGACCGAGATCGCCATGCAGCGTTCCCCGGCCGAGCCGTAGCCGGCGCCGATCAGCGCATCGACCGCCTGGTCCATATCGGCGTCGGGCATGATGATCATGTGGTTCTTGGCGCCGCCGAAGCACTGCACGCGCTTACCGGCCGCGCAGCCGCGAGCGTAGATATACTCCGCGATCGGCGTCGAGCCGACGAAGCCGACGGCCTTGATGTCGGGGTCGTCCAGGATGGCGTCGACCGCCTCCTTGTCGCCGTTGACGACGTTGAGGATGCCGGGAGGACCGCCCGCCTCGATGAACAGCTCGGCGAGGCGCATCGGCACGCCGGGATCGCGCTCCGAGGGCTTCAGGATGAAGGCGTTGCCGCAGGCGATCGCGGGGCCGAGCTTCCAGAGCGGGATCATCGCCGGGAAGTTGAACGGCGTGATGCCCGCGCAGACGCCGAGCGGCTGGCGCAGCGAATAGATGTCGATGCCGGGGCCGGCGCCGTCGGTGAACTCGCCCTTCATCAGGTTCGGCACGCCGAGCGAGAACTCGACGACCTCGACGCCGCGCTGGATGTCGCCCTTGGCGTCGGGAATGGTCTTGCCGTGTTCGCGGGCGAGCAGTTCGGCCAGTTCGTCATTATTCTGCGCGATCAGGTCGAGGAACTTCATCAGCACGCGGGCGCGGCGCTGCGGGTTGACCGCGGCCCATTTCGGCTGCGCCTCGGCGGCATTCTCGACAGCGGCGCGCAGCTCGGCGACCGAGGCCAGCGCGACCTTGCCGATCACCGAGCCGTCCATCGGCTGGAAGATGTCGGCGCTGCGCCCCGAGGTGCCGGCGACATGCTTGCCGCCGATGAAGTGCCCGACCTGACGCATCGCGTCCTCCCCTACCAATGGTGATGGCTCGAAATTCCGCTCTCCCCTACCATTCCTGTTTGCGCACGGCTATAGCGGAAGCCGGGCCGACGGCGTGCGGAAAAGCAAATACCGGGGAGTGGCGATGGAGCGGTTCGACTGGGATGATCTGCGCTTCTTCCTCGCCGTGGCCCGCTCCGGCCGGCTGACCGCCGCCGCCCGGCGCCTCGGCGCCGATCACGCCACCGTTTCGCGTCGCATCACCTCGCTGGAGGAATCGCTCAAAGCCAAGCTCTTCGAGCGGCGCCCGCAGGGCTATACGCTGACGGCGCATGGCGAGCGTCTGCTGGTCCGCGCCGAGAACATGGAAACCGATGCGCTGGCGATCCAGAGCGACATCGGCGGCGCCGACATGGCGCTGGCCGGCACGGTCCGGATCGGCGCGCCGGACGGCTTCGGCACGGTCTTCCTCGCACCGCGACTGGCCAAGCTCGCCGGCGTCTATCCCGGCCTCGAACTCCAGCTCATCGCCATGCCCCGGCTGCTCTCGCTCTCGAAGCGCGAGGCCGATGTCGCGATCACGCTCGCCCCGCCGAAGGAGGGCAAGGTCGTCGCGCGCAAGCTCTCGGACTACCGCCTCGGCCTCTACGCCAGCCGGGATTATCTCGACGCCATGCCGACGGTGACGAAGCCTGAGGACCTCTTCTCCCACCGCATCGTCGGTTACATCGACGATCTGATCTTCACCCCCGAACTCGACTATCTCGACGAAATCGCCAAGGGCCTCCGCGCCCAGGTGCAGAGTTCGAGCGTGCTGGCGCAAATGAACGCTGTCGTCTCCGGAGCGGGCATCGGCGTGATCCACCACTTCATGGCGGCGGACGAGCCGAGGCTGGTGCCGGTGCTGCCCGAGACGGTCTCGATCACGCGCTCCTTCTGGATGCTCGTCCATGCCGATCTGAAGGACGTGGCCCGCGTCCGGGCGATCGTCGATTTCATCGTCCGCGAGGCCAAGGCGAACCGCGCCTTGCTGATGGGCGAGACACAGGCGGCGGCGTCGCCGGCCTGACCGCTCGGGCTGCGATGCGGCTCGTCAGTGCGACTGCGTGCTAGATTCGCCAGGGCAGGACGTTGCCGGGAAACCGCTTCGCCAGCCGGTCGAGCGTCAGCATGGCGGCGAGGATCACCGCGGACGCGCTGATCGCGACGGCCGCCGCCTCGCCGGCGAGACCCGCTTCCTTGAGAGAGAAAAGCACCACGCCGAGTGTTTCGGTGCCTGACGACCAGAGCAGGGCCGAGACGGTCAGCTCGTTGAAGGCGACGAGGAACACCATCAGCGCACTCACCACCGCTGCCGGGGCGAGAATGGGCGCCACGATGAAGCGCAGCATCTGCCAGAGCGTCACGCCGTCGAGCTTTGCGGCATCCTCGTGATGCGCCTCGATCTGCGCCATGGCGGCCAGCGGCGCCTTCAGCGCCAGCGGCAGGAAGCGCGCCAGATAGGCGAAGAGGATGATGAAGGGCGTGGCGTAGATGCTCACGCCCAGCAGCGGCAGCGGCTTCAGGAACATCAGGATGCAGGCGATGGCGAGCACCACGCCCGGCAGCGCATAGGGCAGCTCGATCACCGCCTCGACGATCCGGCGGAGCTTCCCCATCCGCCGCTCCAGAGCATAGGCGAAGGCAATCGAGCCGAGCGCCAGGATCAGCGCGGCGCTGCCGGCGAAGAGGAAGGAGTTGCGAAAGGCCCGCATCGTCACGTCCTGCCGCAGCAGAACCTCGGCGAATTTCTCGAAGGTCAGGCTCTGCCAGGTCAGGGCGACACCGAGCGCCGGCGTCAGCGCCTCTGCCAGCAGAGCCAGGAAGGGCAGGCCGAGCTTGACTGCGAGCAGGAGCAATAGCGCGCCGGTGACGAAGGGCCGCGCCCGGCCGAGCGTCCAGAACGGCTCGAGCGGCCGCTCGATCTCGACCTTGCCGCCGGCCCGCCGCGTCGCCAGCATGCCGGCCGCAATGCCCAGCGCCGCGACCAGCCCGACGAGGATCGAGAGTGCGGCGGCGTCCGGCAGGCCGGCCGGACCGAAGCTCGACAGGCGCCGGTAGATCAGCGTCGGCAGCGTCAGATAGTTCACCGGCAGGCCGAGCAGCGCGGGAATCCCGAAATTGCCGATGCCGGCCACGAAGGCGAGCAGCGCCGCGGCGATGATCTGCGGACGCAGCACCGGCAGCAGCACGCGGCCGATGATGGTCGCCGGTCCCGCGCCCTCCATCTGGGCGGCCTCGATCAGCGAATGAGGCACGCTGCGCAGCCCGGTCCAGAGCGTGATGGCGACGAGCGGGGCGTGGTGCAGCGCCATGACCAGCGCGATCCCGCCACGACCGAGCAGCGGGTTCGGCGTGCCCGGAGGCGGGGCGAGGCCGATCAGCGCCAGGATCGGTGATTGCGGCGCGAACAGGCTGAGAAAGGCGAGCGCGGCGACCTGCGGCGCGATCATCATCGAGAAGACGAGGGCGAAGGCGATCGGCCTCTTGCCGCGCATGTCGGTGACGCTCAGCAGGATCGCCGCCGCGCCGCCGATCAGCAGCGCGCCGAGTGCCGAGAGGCCGGCCGTCTCGAGCGTGTGCAGTGTCGCATTGATCGCGGAGCGGCTGGCGAGCAGGGCGAGGGCGTCGGCGGGCGCGAACTGCCCGCCGGGCGCGAGGGCGGCGCCCGCCAGACGCAAGAAGGGCAGGCCGCCGAGCAGGACCGCGATGGCGGCGACCAGCACGGGCAGCCCCAGCCCCGCCGGCAGGGCGGGGCGCCGCCAGGACGGGCGGCCGGGCGCCTCCCGCCAGCCGGTCTGGGCGGCGAGCGTCACTCGAAGATCGCGCTGAAGCGCTTGCGGGCGGCGGGCTCGTCGGCCAGCGCCTTGGCGGCATCGAACGGCATCAGCTTGATGGCGCTGCGGGCAGGGTAGCCGGCGGGCAGGGCGACGTCGGGATGTGCCGCGACATAGCCCTGCTTGAGGGCGAGTTCCTGGCCTTCCTTGGACAGCAGGAAGTCGACGAAGGCCTTGGCGGCTTCGGGGTTCTTGCTGGTCTTCAGGATCGCGACCGGCTCGCTGACGGCGGAGACGCCTTCGCTCGGGAAGACGAACTCGACGGGCGCGCCCTTGGCCTTCTCGCGGATCGGCATGAAGTCGACGATCATGCCGTAGAGCTTCTCGCCCGTGGCGACCTGGCGGAGGATGTCGCCATTGGCGCCGGCAGCAAGGGCGCCATTCTTCTGCAGCGCCTCATAGAAGCCCCAGCCGGTCGGCAGGTTGCTGTTGAGCGTGATCGTGTGGATCATCGCCGCACCCGAATTGAGGGGGCTCGGCATCGCCACGAGGTTCTTCGCTTCGGGCTTCGTCAGGTCGAGCCAGCTCGACGGCTTCAGCGGCGCCTTGGTGTTGTAGACGATGCCCGTGGTGATCAGTTTGGTCGCGAACCAGAATTTCGCCTTGTCGTGCACGCCGGCGGGGTAGGCCGAGATGTCGGCCTTGTCATGCGCCAGCAGGCGGTCTTCCTTCTTGAGGCCTTCCATGGTGACCGCGTCGGCGATCAGCAGCAGGTCGGGCTGGGGCGCGCCCGCCTCGAACTCGGCCCGCAGTTTCGCCATGACGCGCGGCGTCCCGTCGCGCACGAAGCTGATCTCGACCTTGGGATGCTTGGCCTTGAAGGCGTCGATGGTCTGCTGGGCGTCGGTGTTGGGCTGGCTCGTGTAGAGGACGAGCTTGCCTTCGACCGCTGCGGCCTGGCCTGCAAGCAGGAACGCGGCCGAAAGGCTGGCGAAGAGGCCGGTGGCAAGGGCGCGGGGGAACGCCTTGAAGCGCATGGTGGTCTCCTTTGCGGATGCCCGGAACGGGGCCTGCGCTGGCGGTAGTCTGCGCATATGACATATCCATGAAAGCGTCGTCATCTGCCCGGCTGTCACGGATGCGGGCGCGGCTGCTCGCGTTGCCGGGTTGACCCTTCCACCTCGCCGTCCCACTTTCGGGCTCCACGCCCAGCCTTCCACAGGACCGACATGACTGCCTCAAAGCTCGACCAGCTTCGCCAGATGACCACTGTCGTTGCCGATACCGGCGACATCGAAGCGGTCCGCCGGCTGAAGCCCGTCGATTGCACGACCAATCCGACCCTGATCCTCAAGGCTGTCGAGACGCCGGCCTATGCCGATCTGGTCGAGGAGGCCGTGACCTGGGGCAAGAAGGCTGGCGGGGGAGAATCGACGGTCCATGCCGTCTGCGATCGGCTGGCCGTGACCTTCGGCGCCGAGCTGACGAAGATCGTCCCTGGTCGGGTTTCGACCGAGGTCGACGCCGATCTCTCCTTCGACACGCAGGCGACGATCGATAAGGCACGCGCCATCATTGCCGCGTATCAGGAGCGGGGGATCGAGAAGGACCGTATCCTGATCAAGATCGCCTCGACCTGGGAGGGCATCCAGTCTGCCAGGGTTTTGCAGGCCGAGGGCATCGACTGCAATTTGACGCTGCTGTTCAGCCTGCCGCAGGCCGTCGCCTGCGCTGACGCCAAGGCCTTTCTGATCTCGCCCTTCGTCGGGCGGATCCTCGACTGGCACGTCAAGGCCGGTGGCGGTCCCTACACGGCCGAGACCGATCCGGGCGTGGTGTCGGTGCGCACGATCTACGACTACTATAAAGCTCACGGCATCGAAACGGTCGTGATGGGCGCGTCCTTCCGCAATACCGGCGAGATCGAGGCCCTCGCAGGTTGTGACCGGCTGACGATTGGGCCAGGGCTGCTCGATGAACTCGCCGCCGCGCCCGGCGAGCTGCCGCGCAAACTCTCTCCCGATACGCCGCGCGAGGCGCCGGCCCGTCTTCATCTCGACGAGAAGGCTTTCCGCTTCGCACTCAATGAAGATGCGATGGCGACAGAAAAGCTGGCGGAGGGCATCCGCGGCTTCGTCAAGGACCTGCGCGCACTGCGCAAGCTGGTCGCCGCGCGCCTCGTCTGAGGCGTCTCGCGTCGATCAGGGGGCTTTCGCTTCGGCCTGCGCGGTGATGGCGGGCTTCGGCGGGGCCGTGGCGCCCTCGAAGAAGCTGCGTCCGCCCGCCGCGGCGGTCTCGAGCTGGGCCTTCCAGCCCTTGCTGTCCTTGCCGGCGCTGAGGGCGGTGAAGTCGCTGCGCCGACCGTCGCCGCCGCGTCCGCCCTGATAGACCATCACGCCCTGCGCGGTGACGACGATGTCGCCGCGCCGCAGGGTCGGGTCCTTCAGATACCAGTTCGGGTCCGAGGATGGATCGAGCTGAACGACCGGCGGCTTCGGCTTGGACGAGACCTCGGGTGCCTTCTGGCGGGGCAGCACCTGTCGCGGCTCGTCATATTCATAGATCGGCGTTGCGCGCAGGCGCGGACCGCCACCGAAGATGGCGCGACCCAGCTCCTCGAAGATGTTGGCCGCCTGCGCCGGCGCTCCCGCCGCCGCGATCACGGCCACCAGCCCCACCATCGTCGCTCGCCGCGCCATCATCGCACCATCCTCCGTCAATCGGCTGATCAACGAGCAATGGTCGCAAAAGGTTCAGCCCCGGTTCACCGAAGCGGTTAACATTTTTGGCGCGGCAGGCGGAGCGTTCGGTCAGCGCTTCGCCGCCAGCGCCTCTGCGCGGATGGTGGAGAGCGAGCGGGCCGGCGTGATCGCCTCGGGATCGAGCAGACAGTGGATGATGGCAGGCTTGCCGGAGGCCTGCGCCCGCTCGAAGGCAGGGCCGAATTCCGCGGTCGTCTCGACGCGCTCGCCATGACCGCCGAAGGCCCGCGCATAGGCGGCGAAATCGGGGTTCTTCAGCGTCGTCGCCGAGACGCGGCCCGGATACTCCCGCTCCTGATGCATCCGGATGGTGCCGTACATGCCGTTGTCGACGACGATGACGATGACCGGCAAATCGTACTGAACGGCCGTGGCGAAGTCCTGCCCGTTCATCAGGAAGCAGCCATCGCCGGCGAAGGCGACGACGGTGCGCTCCGGATAGAGCCGCTTGGCGCCGATGGCTGCCGGAACGCCATAGCCCATCGAGCCCGAGGTCGGCGCCAACTGCGTCGCGAACTTGGTGAAGCGGTGGAAGCGGTGCACCCAGGTCGCGTAATTGCCGGCGCCGTTGCAGAGGATCGCGTCCTCCGGCAGGTGGTTGCGCAGCCAGCGCACCATCTCGCCGGGATGGAACGTGCCGGCGACCGGCGCCGGCTGCTCGCTCCAGCCGAGATAGGCTTCATGCGCCGCAGCCGCCGCACCGGCCCAGGGGATCTGCTGCGGGGGATGCACCGTCTCCAGCGCGGCGCAGAAAGCGGTGGGCGAGGCGTTGATCGCCAGCGTCGGGCGATAGACACGTCCCAGCTCCTCCGGATCCGGATGGACATGAACCAGCGGTCGGCCGGGATTGGGAATGCCGAAGAGGGTATAGGACTGGCTCGGCATCTCCGAGAGCCGCCCGCCGACGAGGATGACGAGATCGCTCTCCTTGATCCGCGCCAGCAGCTTCGGATTGGGGCCGATGCCGAGATCGCCAGCAAAATTCGAATGGGTGGCCGGGAACAGCATCTGCCGCCGGAAGGACACCGCGACGGGAAGATCGAACCGCTCGGCGAAGCGCTGGAAGCGCTCGATCGCCTGAGGGTTCCAGCGCGAGCCGCCCAGGATCGCGATGGGCGACTTCGCCGCCCAGAGCCGCTTCTGCAGGTCGATCGTCTGCAGCAGGGAAGGGTGGGTCTCGGTGACCTGGTAAGGCTCTGCGTCCACCGCCTCGACGACGTCGGTCAGCATGTCCTCGGGCAGCGCGATCACCACCGGGCCGGGCCGGCCCGAGGTCGCGACATGGAAGGCGCGGCTGATGATCTCGGGGATGCGCTCGGCCTGGTCGATCTCGGTCGCCCATTTCGTCATGGTGCCGAAGACGGCGCGATAGTCGAGCTCCTGGAAGGCCTCGCGCTCGCGCATCGAGCGGTCGATCTGGCCGACGAAGAGGATCAGCGGCGTCGAATCCTGATGCGCGATATGGACGCCCGGCGAGGCGTTCGTGGCACCCGGCCCGCGGGTGACGAAGCAGATGCCGGGCTTTCCCGTCAGCTTGCCGGCGGCTTCGGCCATCATGCAGGCGCCGCCCTCGGCCCGGCAGATCGTGACCCTCAACTTGGCGTCGTGCAGCGCGTCGAGCACGGCGAGATAGCTCTCGCCGGGCACGCAGAACGCGTCGGTCGCGCCATGGATCAGGAGTTGGTCGACGAGGATCTGCCCGCCGGTGCGTAGTGCCATAGCCACATTCCTCTCGCGGCTCCTCAAATCGAGGGCCGTGTACGTCACATTATCCGAGGCGCCCGCCCCAGGCCGGGTCGTTCAACACCTCGTCGGCATGTTCGCCCAGCCGCGGGCTCGGACGCGGCGAGACCTGCCGGACTCCGTCCATGACGATCGGCGAGGCGACCGTGGGAATCGCGCCGCCCTTCGCCTCGGCGCTGGCGAGATCGACCCGGACGCCGCGCGCGACCACCTGCGGATCGGCGAAGACCTCGTCGACGGCATTGATCGGGCCGGCCGGGACACCGACCTTCTCCAGCGCCGCCAGCAGGTCGGCCTTGGTGTAGCGCTGGCAAAGGGCATGCAGCCTTTCGGTGAGCGCGACGCGGTTCTTCACCCGCGAGCGGTTGTCGACATAGGCCGGGTCGTCCGCCAGACCTGCCTCACCCAACACCTCGCAGAGCTTGCGCCACTGCCCATCATTTCCGGTGGCGATGATGATGTGCCCGTCCGCGACGGGGAACACGTCATAGGGCACGATATTGGGGTGCGCGTTGCCCAGCCGTGGCGGCAGATTGCCCGAGACGAGATAGTTCAGTGCCTGGTTGCCGAGCACGGCGATCTGGCTGTCGAGCAGCGCCATGTCGAGCGTCGCGCCCTCGCCGGTTGCATCGCGCCGCCGCAGCGCCGAGAGGATGCCGATCGTGGCGTAGAGCCCGGTATAGATATCCGCCGTCGCATAGGCCGCCTTCATCGGCGCGCCCTCCGGCTCGCCGGTCAGCGACATCACCCCGCCCATGCCCTGGACCAGGAAGTCGTAGCCCGCGCGCGGCGCATAGGGGCCGGTCTGGCCGAAGCCCGTGACCGAGCAGTAAATCAGTCGCGGATAGGCGGCTCGCAGCGAGGCGGCGTCGAGCCCGTATTTCTCTAAGCCCCCGACCTTGAAGTTCTCGACCACGACATCGGCATGGGCGGCGAGCCTGCGCACCAGCGCCTGGCCCTCGGGTGTCCGGAAATCGGCGGTGATCGAGCGCTTGCCGCGATTGGCGGAGTGGAAATAGGCGGCCGAGAGATGCTCCTCGCCCGCGCCCTCGACGAAGGGCGGCCCCCATTTGCGGGTGTCGTCGCCCTCGGGCGCCTCGACCTTGACGACATCGGCGCCGAGATCGGCCAGCACCTGGCCGATCCAGGGCCCGGCGAGGATACGCGCGAGTTCGAGGACGCGCAGGCCGGCGAGGGGAGGGGTGACGGTCATGGCGCCTTTGGCTCGACGTCATGGTCGGGCTTGACCCGACCATCTCCGGGGAAGTTCACGCGGGGCGAGATGCCCGGGTCAAGCCCGGGCATGACGGCTGCCGGACACGCTCAGAAAAACGCCTGCAGCCCGGTGACGGCCCGGCC
This sequence comes from Allobosea massiliensis, assembly GCF_042655245.1. Lineage (NCBI taxonomy): Bacteria > Pseudomonadati > Pseudomonadota > Alphaproteobacteria > Hyphomicrobiales > Alloboseaceae > Allobosea > Allobosea massiliensis. Next base: position 55,903 of record NZ_JBHSLU010000007.1, read on the forward strand.
GAGGATCAGCGCGTGGACGTCATGCGTGCCCTCATAGGTGTTCACCGTCTCGAGGTTCGCCGCATGGCGCATCACGTGGTACTCGATCTGGATGCCGTTGCCGCCATGCATGTCGCGGGCCTGGCGGGCGATGTCCAGCGCCTTGCCGCAATTGTTGCGCTTGACGAGGCTGATCATCTCCGGGGCCATCTTGCCCTCGTCCATCAGCCGGCCGACGCGGAGCGAGCCCTGCAGGCCGAGCGTGATCTCGGTCAGCATGTCCGCGAGCTTCTTCTGGTAGAGCTGCGTCTGGGCGAGCGGCTTGTTGAACTGCTTGCGGTCGAGCCCGTACTGGCGCGCGCGATGGAAGCAGTCCTCGGCCGCGCCCATCACGCCCCAGGAAATGCCGTAGCGCGCCCGGTTGAGGCAGCCGAACGGGCCTTTAAGGCCGGAGACGTTGGGCAGCAGGTTCTCTTCCGGCACGATCACGCCGTCCATGACGATCTCGCCGGTGATCGAGGCGCGCAGGCTGAGCTTGCCCCCGATCTTCGGGGCCGAGAGCCCCTTCATGCCCTTCTCGAGGATGAAGCCGCGGATCTGGTTGTCATGCGCGGCCGACTTCGCCCAGACGACGAAGACGTCGGCGATCGGCGAGTTCGAGATCCACATCTTCGAGCCGGTGAGGCGATAGCCGTCGGCAACCTTCTCGGCGCGGGTCTTCATCCCGGCCGGGTCGGAGCCGGCATCGGGCTCGGTCAGGCCGAAGCAGCCGACCCACTCGCCCGAGCCGAGCTTGGGCAGGTACTTCTTGCGCTGGGTCTCGTCGCCATAGGCGTAGATCGGGTACATCACCAGCGAGGACTGCACCGACATCATCGAGCGATAGCCGGAATCGATCCGCTCGACCTCGCGAGCGACCAGCCCGTAGGAGACGTAGTTGGCGCCGGCGCAGCCATACTCCTCCGGCACGGTCACGCCGAGAAGGCCGAGCTCGCCCATCTCGTTGAAGATGGCGCGGTCGGTCTTCTCCTCGAGATAGGCTTCCGCCACGCGCGGCTGCAGCTTCTCCTGCGCATAGGCCCGCGCCGTGTCGCGGATCAGGCGCTCATCCTCGGTCAGCTGCTCGTCGAGCAGGAAGGCGTCGTCCCAGGTGAATTCGGCCAGCTTGTGGCTGGTGCTGTGGCTGCGGGCGGCTTCGGCCATGGTCGTCTCCCTCATCGTTCCTGCTCACCGTCATTGCGAGGAGCGTAGCGACGAAGCAATCCAGGGGGCGTCGAGCGCGGCCGCTCCTGGATTGCTTCGCGATGCTCGCAATGACGGTGTGGTTCCTCGGCTTTGTTCGTCACGCATCCACATCGAAGCTGACGCCCTGCGCCAGCGGCAATGTCGTACCGTAATTGAGCGTATTCGTGGCCCGGCGCATATAGGCCTTCCAGGCGTCGGAGCCGGCCTCGCGGCCGCCGCCGGTTTCCTTCTCGCCGCCGAAGGCCCCGCCGATCTCGGCGCCGGACGGGCCGATATTGACGTTGGCGATACCGCAATCCGAGCCCTCGCTCGAGATGAAGGTCTCGGCCTCGCGCATGTCGAGCGTGAAGATCGAGGAGGACAACCCGGCGCCGACGGCGTTCTGGATCGCGATCGCCTCGTCCAGCGTCTTGTACTTCATGACGTAGAGGATCGGCGCGAAGGTTTCGCGGGCGACCGGTCCGGTCTGCGCGGGCATTTCGACGATCGCGGGGCGGACATAGAAGCCCCCGGTTCCGACCGTGACGCGCTCGCCACCATGCACCGTCCCGCCGGCGGCCTTCGCCTCTGACAGTGCCGCCTGCATGCCCTTGAAGGCGGCCTCGTCGACCAGCGGGCCGACCAGAACGCCCGCTTCGCGCGGATCGCCGATCTTCACGCTGGCATAGACCTTGATGAGCTTGGGGATCAGCGCGTCATAGACGCTCTCATGCACGATCAGGCGGCGCAGCGTGGTGCAGCGCTGCCCCGCCGTCCCCATGGCCGCAAAGGCGATGCCGCGCAGCGCGAGGTCGAGATCGGCCGACGGGGCGACGATTGCCGCGTTGTTGCCGCCGAGTTCGAGGATGGCGCGGGCGAAGCGGGCGGCGAGCTTCTGGCCGACCTCCTGACCCATCCGGGTCGAGCCCGTGGCCGAGACGACCGGGACACGGTGATCCTGCACGAGGATGTCGCCGATCTCGCGCCCGCCGATCAGCACCTCCGACAGGCCGGCGGGCGCCTCGGGGCCGAAGCGTTTCATCGTCTTCTGGACGATCGCCTGAACCGCGAGCGCGGTCAGCGGGGTCTTCTCGGAGGGCTTCCAGGCGACGCTGTCTCCGCAGACGAAGGCGAGCGCGGCGTTCCAGGACCAGACCGCGACGGGGAAGTTGAAGGCCGAGATCACGCCGCAGACGCCGAGCGGATGCCAGGTCTCCATCATGCGGTGGTTCGGGCGCTCGGTCGCGATCGTCAGGCCGTAGAGCTGGCGCGACAGCCCGACGGCGAAATCGCAGATGTCGATCATCTCCTGGACCTCGCCGAGGCCCTCCGAGGTCACCTTGCCGGCTTCCATCGTCACCAGCAGGCCGAGATCGTCCTTGGCCGCACGAAGCTCCTCGCCGAGCAGGCGCACGAATTCGCCGCGGCGCGGCGCCGGCACCTTGCGCCAGGTCAGGAAGGCGGCATGCGCCCGGCCGATGGCGGCCGAGGCCTCGGCGGCGCTCGTCTCCCGCAGGGTCGCGACGCTCTCGCCCGTGATGGGCGAGCGGGCGGCGAGACCGGTTGTGGCGAAGGCGGCATCCGTGACGCCGAGACGCTTCAGCAGCGCGAGTGCGTCCTGGGGGAGACTGGTGGTCATGATGCGTCCTGGGCGAGGCTCGGCCGGATGGAGATTTAAGGCGGGCTAGAATGCCCCCTTCCGCCCCGCCCGGGCAACCGATATGTTCTCACGACTTGATGAGAAGGACTCATGAACCTCGAGATCGTCCCAGGCCGCCTCACCGTGCCGTCGCTGTCTGCCCTGGCGGCCTTCGAGGCGGCGGCGCGCCATGGCAGTTTCACGCGCGCGGCGGAGGAGCTGAACCTGACGCAGGGGGCCGTCAGCCGGCAGGTCGCGCATCTCGAGACGGTGCTGGGCGTTGCCCTGTTCCAGCGCGCAAGGCAGCGCGTCGCGCTGACGCCGGCGGGTGCCGCCTATGCCGCCGAGATACGCGACGGACTCTCGCGGCTGGCGGCGGCCACCGTCTCGACCATGGCCTTCCGGGGCGCGGGCGGTGTGCTGAACCTCGCCATTCTCCCGACCTTCGGCACGCGCTGGCTGATCCCGCGCCTGCCGCGCTTCACCGAGGCGCATCCCGGCATCACCATCAACTTCACCACGAAGCTCGTGCCCTTCGACTTCGCGCGCGAGCCGCTCGATGCGGCGATCCATTTCGGTGATCCTGTCTGGCCGGGCGCGCGGCTGCACCGCCTGATGGGCGAGGAGATCGTGCCCGTCGCGGCGCCGGGCCTGGTGGCGCGCCTGGGCCTCAAGGAACCCGCCGACATGCTCAGGGGCTCGCTGCTGCAGCAATCGACGCGGCCCCGCGCCTGGGCCAACTGGCTCGAGCAGCAGGGTCTGCCGCCACAGCGGGCACTGATGGGGCCGCGCTTCGAACAGTTCGCCATGGTCTCTCAAGCGGCCGTCGCCGGGCTGGGGCTCGCCATCGTGCCGCGATTCCTGGTCGAGGAGGAACTTCGCTCCGGCTCGCTGGTCATCCCCTTCGATCGCCCGGTCACTGGGACGGAAGGCTATTACCTCGTCTACCCGGAGACCCGTGCGGAACTGCCGGCGGTCGTGGCCTTTCGCGACTGGCTGCTTGCCGAGTGCGAGATGGCGAGCTGACTCGACAAGTTTCGCCGGCCGCGCCATTCATGCGCAGCGTTCATCAACCGGGTCGCAGCGCGCACCCTTCTCTGACTCGGAACCCGCCATGTCGTCTTCGTCCGAATCCGCCGACGTCGTCATCTGCGGCGGCGGGGCCCTTGGCTCCTCGGTCGCCTATCACCTCGCGGCCGATCCCGGCTTCACGGGCAGGATCGTCGTCGTCGAGAAGGACCCGACCTATCGCTACGCCGCCTCGGCGCTGTCGGCCGCCTCGATCCGCCAGCAATATTCGAGCGCGGTGAACATCCGGATCTCGCTGCACGGCATCGAGTTTCTCCGCGACATCGGCGCCCATCTGGCTGTCGATGGCGAGGCACCGGTGATCGATCTGCACGAGGGTGGCTACCTCTATCTGGCGGGTGAGGAGGGGGCTCCCGTGCTCGCCGCCAACCAGGCGCTGCAGGCCGCCGAGGGCGCCGATATTGCGCTTTATGCTGCGCCCATGCTGCGCAGCAAATTTCCCTGGATGAACATCGACGACATCGCCTGCGGCAGCTTCGGCGTCAGCGGCGAGGGCTGGTTCGACGGCTGGGCCTTGTTGCAAGCGTTTCGCAAGAAGGCGCGGTCGCTCGGCGTCGACTACCGCCAGGGGGAGGTGGCCCGTTACATCGTCGAGAACGGGCGCGTCACCGCCGTCGAACTCGCCGACGGCAGCCGCATCGCCTGCGGCGCGGCGGTGAACGCCTCGGGCACGCATGGCGCTCGCCTCGCCGCGACGGCCGGCGTGACGATCCCGGTCCGCTCGATGAAGCGCTATGTCTTCTCCTTCCTCTGCAAGGGCGAGGTCGACAACTGCCCGCTGCTGATCGACCGCAGCGGCTCCTGGTGCCGGCCGGAAGGCAAGCGCGGCAGCGACGGCCAGCTCTTCATCGGCAGTTGCTCGCCGCTGACGCCCGAGCAGGACCGGGAGTGGATCGAGACCGACGCGGATGTCGAGGATGTCGATTGGGGCTTCTTCGAGGAGGTCGTCTGGCCGGCGCTCGCCCACCGTATTCCGGCCTTCGAGCAGATCAGGCCGGGCCGTGCCTGGGCCGGCCCCTACGACATGAACGAGCTCGATCACAACGCCATCGTCGGCCCGGCGGTTGGCCTGTCGGGGCTCTACCTCGCCAACGGTTTTTCGGGTCATGGTCTGCAGCAGGCGCCGGCGGTCGGGCGCGGCATCGCCGAGCACATCCTGCATGGCGGCTATCGCACACTCGATCTCAGCGATCTCGGCCATGAGCGGATCGTTGAGGGCCGGCCGCTCTTGGAAACCAACGTCATCTGAGCGGAGGCGGCAGTGATCGACACGGCCTATGCGCGGACGATGGCGCGCTACAACGCCTGGCAGAACGAGTGCCTCCTGACCGCTGCCGCCACGCTGAACGACGCGGCCCGCCGGCAGGATCGCGGCGCGTTCTTCAAGTCCATCCATGGCACGCTCTGCCATCTGCTCTGGGCCGACCGCATGTGGCTTTCGCGCTTCGCCGGCACACCGAAGCCGACCCACCGCATCCACGAATCCGCCGACCTCGTCGCGGACTGGGCCGACCTCGTCGCGCAGCGGCAGGCCTTCGACGTCACGATCCTGGAGTGGGCGCGCGGGCTGTCTCCCGAATGGCTGGCCGACGACATGGTCTGGTTCTCCGGCGCGACGCAGCGCGAAATGCGCAAGCCCCGCGCGCTGCTGGTCGTCCATCTCTTCAACCATCAGGCCCATCATCGCGGCCAGATCCACGCCATGCTGACGGCGGCCGGCGCGAGGCCGGACGACACGGACCTGATGCTGCTTGAGCCGGAGGGCTGAGCCTGCCGTCAGGTTTCGGTGGCTGCCGCGCGAAGCTGCGGCTCGTCGCGCTCGCCGCCGGTCCGGTCCGGCGGCACCACAGCCGTGGCGTTCTGGCTGAGCTTCTGGAACAGGCCGAGCCCGACCATCGACGTCGCGGCCAGGAAAACGAGCAGCCCCGGATAGACGATGTCGCCCATCGTCTCGCGTGAGGTCTTGGCGATCAGCACGAGAGCCTCGAGATGCAGTGCGATGATGATGATGGTCATGAACTTGGTCAGCGACCCACGCGCCTCGGCCGGACGCCGCAACTCCCGGTCTGACAGAACCTCCTCCTCGAAAAGGAACTTGCCGACATCGGCGACCGCCACCGCGATGATGATCAGGCTGATGCCGTCGAGCATCGACCCCAAAGCATTTTCGCCGGTCCAGAAGCCCGTCGCTGTGCGCCAGACGGCGACGGCGATGAGCAGGATCGCCGCCGCCAGCAGCGTGAAGGCAATCATCGTGTAAAGCAGACGGCTGAACAGCGTCATGGAAGTCCCCCCGACCCGACCTGCGGGCCCGGGTGATAACGGTGGCGGCTGGGCGTGGTTCCCTTGCGGGAACCGCGTTGTCGATCTCCATTTTTGCGCGGGATCGCCCTCCGCGCAGCGCTACCCGGCCCGCTTTGGCATCGCTATGCTGCACAACCTGTCCCATACGGAACCATGAGAGCAGCGATGAGCACGATGACTCCGGAAGAAGCCAAGGTCACGGCCTGGCTCGCCGAACGCAAGGACGCGATGGTCGCGTTGTTGCGCGAGATGGTCGACACGGATTCCGGCTCCTACGACAAGGAGGGTGTCGATCGCGCCGGGCAGGTGCTCGCCCGCTTCCATGAGCGCAACGGTCTCGCAGTCGAGATCATTGCGAATGGCCGCTATGGCGATGCGGTCAAGGCGCGCCTGCCGAATCCCACCGCCAACGACCAGCGCCCGGTGCTGCTGCTCGGCCATCGCGACACCGTCTTCCCGAAAGGCGAGCCGACGCGCCGGCCGTTCTCGATCAAGGATGGCCGGGCCTATGGGCCGGGCGTCGCCGACATGAAGGCCGGCCTCGTGATCGAGGCCTTCGTCGCCGCAGCCTTTGCCGAATGCGGCGGCCTCTCCGCGCCGCTGACGATGCTGACGACGAGCGATGAGGAGATCGGCTCGCCGTCCTCGCGCCCGGTGATCGAGGCGGCGGCGCGGGAATCGCGCTGCGCCTTCAATGCCGAGCCCAGCCGCCTCCCGGCGGGTAGCGGCTTCGCGAAGGACCGGCGGCAATCGGTCACCAGCGGCCGCAAGGGCGGCGTCTTCATGCGCGCCGAATTCACCGGCAAGCCGGCCCACTCCGGTGCGAACTACGAGAAGGGCGCTTCGGCCATCGTCGATCTCGGCCACAAGATTCCGAAGCTTCAGGGCCTCACCGATCTGGAGAAGGGCATCACGGTCAATGTCGGGCTGATCGGCGGCGGCCAGACCGTCAACACGGTCGCGCCCCATGCCTGGTGCGAGATCGACCTGCGCTACGTCACCGCCGCCCAGCGGGCCGAACTGGTCGAGGCCATCCGCGCCATCGTCGAGACGCCGGTTGTCGTGGGGACATCGGCCGCCCTGACCATCAAGGGCGAGTTCCTGCCACTGGAAGGCACCCCGGACTCGCAGAAGCTGTTCGAGACCTATCGCGACGCTGCGGCCGGCTTCGGCATCGCCACCATCGCCGAGTTCACCGGCGGCTGCGCCGATTCCGGCTTCACCGCGGCACAGGGCTGCCCGACGCTCTGCAGCGTCGGCCCCATCGGCGGCATGGCGCATACGCCGGACGAATTCCTCGAGGTCGAGAGCATCGTGCCCGCCGCGCAGGTGCTGGCCCTGTCGGTGATGCGCGCGGCGAAGCTGATGGAATGAGGCCGGCCGGCCCCGCTCCGTCGTCATGGTCGCCCTTGTGGCGACCATCCACTGCGTCGCGGGTTGAGCACGGTGTTCAAGAGGTGGATGCTCGGGACAAGCCCGAGCATGACGGCGTCGGACCGCGCGACTGCCGTCAGAACGCTTCTTCCCAGTTGCGGCTCAGCCGCATGGCCGAGTTGATCATCCCGACATGGGAATAGGTCTGGGGGAAGTTGCCCCAGAGTTCGCCCGTCTCCAGATCGGCATCCTCCGACAGCAGGCCGAAGCTGTTGCGCCGCTGCAGGATGCGGCCGAATAGGGCCTTCGCCTCCTCGCGCCGGCCGATCGCGTGCAGCGCATCGACATACCAGAAGGCGCAGATGAGGAAGCCGGTGTGCATGAAGCCGAAATCATCCTGCGTCGCGTAGCGCAGCAGCAGATCGCCGCGCGTCAGATCCCGGCCGATCGCCTCCACGGTGGCGACGTAGCGCGGGTCGTCCGCCTTGAGGAAGCCGAGCTCGGCGAAGAGCAGCAGCGTCGCGTCGAGATCCTCCCCGCCGAAGGTCGAGACGAGGTGGCCCTTCTGCGCGTTCCAGATGTTGTCGAGGATCACGCTCTTGAGGCGCGTCGCCTCGCCCTCCCAGTAATCGCTGCGGTCGGCGCGTCCGAGCGTCGCCGCGATGCGGGCGAGCCGGTCGCAGGCTGCCCAGCACATCACGCTCGAGAAGGAGTGCACCGCCTCCTTCTCGCGCAGCTCCCAGGGCCCCGCATCGGGCTTGTCGAAAGAGGTGACGGCCAGTTGACCCATCCGCTCGAGCTGGCCGAACAGGGATTCCTTGCCGGGCTGGATCAGGCGCTGGTCGAAGAACGCATGCGTCGCCGCGAGCACAACGGCGCCATAGCCGTCGTTCTGGATCTGGATCGCCGCGCCATTGCCGAACCGCACCGGCTGATGGCCGCGATAGCCCGATAGGGTCGCGGCCTCGAATTCGCGCAGCGACCCGCCCCGCGTGATCGGATAGAGCGGCGGCAGATGATCGGCGCCGCTCTCGGTGAAGCTGTCGACGATGTTGGTGATGAAGTTGAGATAATCCTCCATCGTCCTGGTCGTGCCGAGGCGGTTGAGGGCATGGACGACGAAATAGGCATCCCGCAGCCAGCAGAAGCGGTAGTCCCAGTTGCGCTGGGTGCCCGGCGCCTCCGGGATCGAGGTTGTAAGCGCGGCGACGATGGCGCCGGTTTCCTCGAAGGCGCAAAGCTTCAGCGTGATCGCAGCGCGGATCACCTCGCGCTGGTATTCGAAGGGCAGCGAGAGCGAGCGCACCCAGTCGCGCCAATAGTCTGTCGTCTTGTCGAGAAACTCGCGCGAGGTCTCCTCGATCTCGGCGCGTAAGGCTTCGTCAGAGCCGATGAAGAAGGAATAGGGCCGCTCCACCGCGAAGGGTACGCCGTCCACGACATAGGAGATGGGGGCGTCCGTCGTCAGCCGGATCGTCTGGTCGGCGCCGACGAACCGCACATGGTTGGAGCCGCGCGTGATCTCGTCAGGCTCCTCGCCGATGCCGAGCGCGGGCTTCACGATGACACGGATGCGCGGCCGTCCTGAGACGCGACGCACGCGCCTGACGATTTGCGGTGGCCGGAAGAAGCGCTCGTAGCGGACGAAGCGGGGCGCGAAATCGAGAATCTCGATGGCATTGCCGTGATCGTCGGACAAAACAGAGGACAGGATCGCGGTGTTGTCCAGGTAAGTCTGTTCGCAGCGCGTCATGCCGACGAGTTCGATCGCGAAGACGCCCTTGCGCGGCATCGCATCGCCATCCTCCGCCTGATTGTCGATCAGCGCACAGAACACAGGGTCGCGGTCGAACCGCGGGAAACAGCCCCAGACGATCCGGGCGCGCCGGTCGATGAGAGCGGCGATCGAGCAGTTGCCGATCACGCCGAGGTCGAGCGAGGCCGAGTGGGGCCCCGCGGGCATCGTCGAAACAGTCATGGTTATCCCTGATAGAAGCTGGAAGCCGTCAGGCGGCCGGTTTCGGCCGCGTTGAGCAGAATGGCACGCAGCGCGGTCGGCGAGGGCAGGCGCAGCGGAGCCAGTGTCTCGCCGTCGCCGATGCGGATCGATAGCCCGCCGAGTGCATTCACCGCCTCGAAGCCGTGCTCGTCGGTGACGTCGTCGCCGATGAAAACGGGCACGCGCCCGGCATAGGGCGCGGTCTGCATCAGTTGGGCGATGGCTGTGCCTTTGCTGGCGCTCGCCGGCACGAGCTCGGCGACGGCCTTGCCCTCCTGCAGCCGGACGAGCGGGCCCATCCGCTCGGCGAGCGCGCGCATCAGATCCAGAGCCTCGTCATGGACTTGAGGGGCCAGGCGCCAGTGCAGGGCGACGGAGAGGTCCTTGTCCTCGACGATGATGCCGACATGGCTGTTGGCGAAGCGGACGAGATCGCGCACCGCCTGCCGCATTTCGGCGGAAGCGGCAGCCTGGGTCAGCACCTCGTCCCCGCAGCGGATGTCGGCGCCGTGCAGCGCGGCGGTGTCGAAGCGGTAGGGCGCCAGCACCGTGTCGAGAAAGGAAATCGGCCGACCTGACACCAGCGCAAGCGCACCCGAGAGATGGCCGCGCAGGCGGTCGAGCGCGGCCGGCACCCGGCGGTCGAGCCGCACATCGGCAGGTGAGGGAGCGATCTCGACCAGGGTTCCGTCGAAGTCGAGGAACAGCGCGATGGCGCGCTCGTCCCGGGCCCAATCGTCGAGGGGCGGTTCATTCCCGGTTTGTGTCAAGTTCATGACAATAGCCTGTTTGAAATCAAGAGCTTTTGAACGGAACGTGGACTTTTTAGATTTCTACGGACACCGGCAATACGACGCGGAATGCGCGCCTACTCAGCATCGGAATTTGACATTTCGTGGATGGTCCTGCCTTCTTCTGCTCACAGCTTCGCCGCTCGGACGCCGAAATCCGGTGCCCCGCAATCGAAACATTACGCCGCGGCAGGCGTTCTGTTCCTGCTTCCCCGCCTAAAATCGGATCGCTGCGATCGCGGGTATACAGCCACAGGAGATCATCGCCACCATGCGCCTCGTCATCGTCTCGAACCGTGTCACCATCCCCGAGCGGACCGAGAAAGCCGCAGCCGGTGGTTTGGCGGTGGCACTGCGCGAGGCGCTGGAGAAGCAGGGCGGCCTCTGGTTCGGCTGGAGTGGAAATGTCAGGGAAGCGACCAGCGCGCCCAATGTGGTGGAGCGTGGCAATGTCACCTACGCGGTGACGGACCTGACGGAAGCCGAGCGCCAGTCCTACTATCTCGGCTTCTCGAACCGCGCGCTCTGGCCACTGATGCACTACCGGCTCGGTCTCACCGAGTTTTCGCGGACGGATTATGCCGGCTACCTCGCGGTCAATCGCCGCTTCGCCAAGGCGCTGATCGGTCTCCTGCGTCCGGACGACATCATCTGGATCCACGACTACCATTTGATTCCCTTGGCAGCGGAACTGCGTCGCCGTGGTGTCGGCAACCGCATCGGCTATTTTCACCACATCCCCTGGCCGCCGGCGGAAGTGTTCGGGGCGCTGCCTTTTGCATCGACGCTCGCCAGCACGGTCGCGGCCTACGACCTCGTGGGGCTGCAGACGCAGACCGATGTCGCCAATCTGATGGGCTGCCTCGTCGCCATGTGCGGCGCGAGCATCAACGGCTCGCGCTTGCGCGTCGGCCGCCGCCAGACGCAGGTCCAGGCCTTCCCCATCGGCATCGATGTCGAGGCGTTCCGCAAGCTCGCGGCGGCCTCCGTGCGCTCGGCCACCACGCCCCTCAAGGCGACGCGCCAGTCGCTGGGCGAGCGCAAGCTCGTGGTCGGGGTGGACCGGCTCGACTATTCGAAGGGCATCGTCCAGCGGCTCGAAGCCTTCGGGCAGTTCCTGCGCAGCCACCCCGATCAGCGCGGCCGCGTCGGTCTCCTGCAGATCGCGCCGCCCTCGCGTTCGGATGTACCGGAATATGCCGAACTCGACCGGCAATCGGACGAGGTCGCCGGGCGCCTCAACGCGGCGCTGGGTGAATTCGACTGGACGCCGATCCGCGTGGTCAAGAAGGCCTACTCTCGCAACGCGCTGGCAGGGTTCTACCGGCGTGCCCAGGTTGGCCTCGTCACCCCGATGCGCGACGGCATGAACCTCGTTGCCAAGGAGTATGTGGCGGCGCAGGACCCGGCCGATCCCGGCGTGCTCGTATTGTCGCGGTTCGCGGGCGCGGCGCATCAGATGGGCGAGGCTCTGATCGTCAATCCCTTCGATACGCACGAGGTCGCGGAGGCGATCCGCACCGCGCTGGCCATGCCGAAATCCGAGCGAGTCCGGCGGTTTGAGAAGCTCTATGACACCATTGCCGCAACCGATATCGGCTGGTGGACACGAAGTTATCTCGCCGTCCTGTCGGGTGCAGCGCCGCTGGAGCCCGAGATCGTGCCAGGCCCGGATAAATCCGCAAAGCGCCCCCAAGGGCGATCCGGATCGCGCAAGCCGCCGCAGAAGCCGCGCTCCGCAGGAGGTGCCCCGGCGCGCAAGCTTGGTCCGGTCGGCCTGCGGGGCAGCGCTCCAGCCGGTCCCCAGCCGCGCAGCTGACATCCGCTCGAGCGGCGGTCCCTACAACCATTCCGCGCCATCGCCGCCGCGGCCCTTGCCCAAGACCGCCCCGGGTGGCTAGAAGGCGCCCGAGGCGGGAGCGCTTGCGACTCGGCCATGACAGGTGTCAGGTCTGCAATGCAAGGCGGCCTGGAAGTCCGGGCAGGCGGAGGACGAACAATCGATGCGAGGCGCTCTCGGAGGATCGGGCGTTCTGCTGCGCCGCCTTCGCGAGGTCATGGCGGCGTCGATCAGCCCGCAGGAGCGGCTGGACCGGCTCGTCGTCCTCATCGCCGCCAACCTCGTCGCCGAAGTCTGCTCCGTCTATGTGCTGCGTGAGGACGGCTCGCTCGAGCTCTACGCCACCGAAGGTCTCAACCGCGAGGCGGTGCATCTCACCACCATGCGCGCCGGCGAGGGACTTGTCGGCCTGATCGCGCGTGAGGCGGAGCCGCTCGCGCTCTCGGACGCCCAGAACCATCCGGCCTTCTCCTACCGGCCGGAGACGGGTGAAGAGATCTACCGCTCCTTCCTCGGCGTGCCGATCCTGCGGGGCGGTGCAGTGATGGGTGTGCTCGTCATCCAGAACCGCGCCTCGCGCCTCTACAGCGACGAGGAGGTCGAGTCGCTCCAGACCACCGCCATGATCATGGCGGAGATGATCGCCGCCGGCGGGTTGAAGTCTCTGGCCCGGCCCGGCGCCTCGATCGGTCTGGACCGCCCGATCCACAGCGTCGGCGTCTCGCTGGCGGACGGCGTCGGCCTGGGACACGCCGTGCTGCACGAGCCGCGCGTGGCGATCACCAACCTCATCGCCGAGAACCCGGCCGCCGAGGTGCAGCGTCTTGAAGCCGCCATCGCGGAGATGCGCGCCTCGATCGACGAGCTGATCGAGCGCGGCGACGTCGCCCATATCGGCGAGCATCGCGAGGTGCTCGAGACCTTCCGCATGTTCGCGCATGACCAGGGCTGGCTGCGCCGCATGCGCGAGGTCGTGCTGACGGGCCTGACGGCCGAGGCGGCGGTCGAACGCGTACAGTCCGACACCCGCGCCAAGATGCTGCGCCAGACGGACCCTTATCTGCGCGAGCGCCTGCACGATCTCGACGACCTCGCCAACCGGTTGCTGCGTACCCTCGTCGGCAAGGCCAACGGCGTCGCCCGCGAGGAGATGCCGGAAAACGCGATCCTGATCGCGCGCTCCATGGGCCCGGCCGCGCTGCTGGATTACGACCGTGCCCGCCTCCGGGGGCTGGTGCTGGAGGAGGGCGGACCGACCAGCCACATCGCCATCGTCGCCCGCGCGCTCGGCATCCCGGCGGTGGGCGAGATCGTCAACGCCACGGCCCTGATCCAGTCGGGCGACGCCGTCATCGTCGACGGCCAGGCCGGCGAGGTCCAGATCCGGCCCCAGCCCGACGTCGAGAACGCCTACAAGGACAAGGCGCGGCTGCGCGCCCGCAAGCAGGAGCAGTACCGCAAGCTCAAGAGCCAGCCGGCAGTCACCCGCGACGGGGTGCCGATCGTCCTGCAGATCAATGCCGGCCTGCTCGTCGACCTGCCGAATCTGGAGGCGACGGCCGCGGCGGGCATCGGCCTGTTCCGCACCGAGCTTCAGTTCATGGTCGCCGAGCACATGCCGACGACGAGCGAGCAGCAGGCGCTGTACACGGCGGTGCTCGACCAGGCGCAAGGGCGCCCCGTCACTTTCCGCACGCTCGACATCGGCGGCGACAAGGTGCTGCCCTATATGGAGCGCGTCGAGGAGGAGAACCCGGCGCTGGGCTGGCGCGCGATCCGCATCGGGCTCGACAAGCCGCGCCTGCTGCGCGCCCAGATCCGCGCGCTGCTGCGGGCCGGATCGGGCCGCGACATGAAGATCATGCTGCCGATGATCGCGACGGTCGACGAGTTCCTGCGCGCCCGCACCATTGTCGACCGCGAGCAGGCCATGCTGGCCAAGCAGGGCCATGTGCCGCCGCTCAGCCTGCAGCTCGGCGTCATGGTGGAGGTGCCGTCGCTCCTGTTCGAATTGCCGGAGATCGTGCGCGAGGCCGACTTCCTGTCGATCGGCACCAACGACCTGATGCAGTTCCTCTTTGCGGCGGACCGCGAGAACAAGCGGGTCGCCGACCGTTTCGATCCGCTCGGCGTCGGCGCGCTGCGCGCCCTTCGCAGCATCGTCGAGGCCGCGGCGGACGCGAACTGCCCGGTCACCGTCTGCGGCGAGATGGGCGGCAAGCCGCTCGAGACGCTGGCGCTGATCGGGCTGGGCTATCGCGCCTTCTCGATGTCGGCGGCGTCGATCGGCCCGGTCAAGGCGATGCTGCGGGCGCTCGATGTCGGCAAGCTCACGGAGCGCATCGACTGGATGCTGGCCTCCGGAGAGGGCGCGGCCAGCCTGCGGCCGCAGCTCGCAGCCTTCGCCGCCGAATTCAAGGTGCCGGTCTAGCGGGCCGTTCTGGCCCCACCGCGCCCTTCACACCTCCCGTCCGAGTTCATCATGTCGCTTCAGCTTCCGCAGGACCGCCTCGACGCCATCGTCGCCCGCCACGCCGCGGCGTCCGCCGAGATCAACACCGCGACCGAGGCGACGCGGGTGGTCGAACTCTCGCGCGAGCTCTCGGAGCTCGGCCCGGTCGTGGACGCCATCGCCGCCTGGCGCCAGGCACAGACGGGGCTGGCTGAGGCCGAGGCCCTGATCGAGGATGGCGCGACCGATGCCGAGCTGCGCGAACTCGCCTATGAGGAGCGCGATTCCGCCCGGGCCGAGATCGACGCCCGGGCTCGCGAGATTCTGATCGCGCTGCTGCCCAAGGACGCCGCCGACGAGCGGGGTGTCATCCTCGAGATCCGCGCCGGCACGGGTGGCGACGAGGCCTCGCTCTTCGCGGGTGACCTGTTCCGCATGTATCAGCGCTATGCGGCCCAGAAGAGCTGGAGTCTCGACATCCTGTCCGAAAGCGAGGGCACGGTCGGCGGCTACAAGGAGATCATCGCCGAGATTTCGGGCCGCGGCGTCTATGCGCGGCTGAAATACGAATCCGGCGTGCATCGTGTCCAGCGCGTGCCCGATACCGAGACCAGCGGCCGCATTCACACCTCCGCGGCCACCGTGGCGACGCTCCCGCTCGCCGGCGACGTCGACATCGTCCTCAACGACGCCGACATCCGCCTCGACACCATGCGGGCCGGCGGCGCCGGCGGCCAGCACGTCAACAAGACGGAATCGGCCGTGCGCCTGACCCATATCCCGACGGGGATCGCGGTCGTGGTGCAGGACGAACGCTCGCAGCACAAGAACAAGGCCCGTGCTTACGATCTGCTGCGCGCCAAGCTCTACGACATGGAGCGGACGCGGCTGGATGCCGAACGCTCCGCCGACCGGCGCTCGCAGGTCGGCTCCGGCGACCGTTCCGAGCGCATCCGCACCTACAACTTCCCGCAGGGCCGTGTCACCGACCACCGCATCAACCTCACCCTCTACAAGCTCGACGAGATGATGCAGGGGCTGGTGCTGGACGACATCATCGACGCCCTTACGGCCGAGCATCAGGCCCGCCTGCTGGCGACCGAGGGGCTGGCGTGAAGCGCGACGAGCCCCCAGCGATGAAACCTCTTCGCCCCTCCGGCGTTGCTGACGCATCGACAGTGCAACAGGGGGGACCCCTCGATGATCAAGACCTTTTCGAGCTTCGCCGCCGCCGCTCTGATGGCTGGCATGCTGGCCGCGCCGGCTCAGGCCCAGGGCACGGCGGAGCGTGTGGAACGCTCGATGGAGCGCGGCCTGAAGCGCGCAACGAGCGGCCAGCCGGCCCGCATCAACAAGGCGATGACGCAGTCGCAGGCACGTCGGGCCTGCCAGAACGAAATGCGCGGCTCGGGCGAGAGCCGCTCGGCGATCCGCACCAAGATGCGCTTCTGCATCAACGAGAAGATGCAGGGCAACTGACCCCGGCGACCGCCGCGGCAGCCGGTTCTTTCGACGCCGCATCTCCCCTGAGGGAGGTGCGGCGCGATGTTGTTCGGAGGCTGACCGAGGCCGGCTTCGTCAATGCGGCGCTCGAGGGCCGCTGGCTGGTCGAGCAGGTTGCGGGGCCCTCCGCCGACATGTCGGTGCCGCTGGCGCCGGAAGACGCGGACCGTCTCGACGCGCTCCTCACCCGGCGCCTCGCCGGCGAACCGCTCTGGCGGGTGATCGGCGAGCGCGAGTTCTGGGGGCTGCCCTTCCGCCTGTCCCCCGACACGCTCGAACCACGGCCCGACAGCGAAACCCTGATCGAGGCCGCCCTCGCTACGCTCGGGCCGCGTCGCGGCCAGCCGCTGACGATGCTCGACCTCGGGACCGGGACCGGCTGCCTCCTGATCGCCATGCTTCACGAATGTCCTGCCGCATCCGGGCTGGGCATCGATCTGTCGTCCGGCGCCTGCGAGATCGCCCGCGCCAATGCGCTGGCCAACGGCGTCGGGGAGCGCTGCGAGATCCGCCAGGGACAATGGACGGAGGGGCTCGACGCTCGCTTCGACCTCATTCTCTCGAATCCGCCTTACATCCCGAGCCGCGACATCGCCGGACTCGACCGTGAGGTGCGTGAGCACGATCCGTTGCTGGCGCTCGACGGCGGCGCCGACGGGCTTGCGCCCTATCGCATCTTCGCGCGCAGCCTCGGCGGCCATCTGGCGCCCGGCGGCTTCGTCGTGCTGGAAATCGGGGCGGGGCAGGAAGGGGATGTGACGGCGATCATGCGGGAGGCGGGCTGGTGCCATCGTGCAACGCGGCGCGATCTCGGAGATCATCCGCGCGCGCTGATCTTCGCTCTCCACTGAAAAAGCGCGATCATTCGCGCGATTTTGCTTGGAGCGGACGGGGAAATCCTCTATGCACCAACCTAGCCGACGCTGGTGTCGTCAGCATGGAGCCGCGGGTCATGCCTGTGGCGCCCTGGTCGCTTCCCCCGGACATGTCCGCGAATCGACGGAACTGACCAGCCAGATTGGACACCGAAAGCGCCGTGGCGCTGATCGGCTGACGGGACCTCGGGTCCCCTTTGGAAAGAGCGCGTGAAGACCAGGAACGGCGCAAAGCCACTTCAGGTCAAACTCCTCCGGCGCAGCGCCGCAACCCGCTGTGCGCCGGGACGCGCATGATGTCCCCACGGTTGCCTTGAGCACAGAGCGCGAGATTCACGCGAATGAGACCAGGTCAGAACCGGCGCATGCGCGGCCGCAACAACAACAATAACAACAACAATGGTAACCGGAAGGCGCCGAACCCGCTGCAGCGGAGCTACGAGTCCAACGGTCCCGACGTGAAGGTCCGCGGTACGGCGCAGCATGTCGCTGAAAAGTACCTGCAGCTGGCGCGTGACGCTCAATCCTCGGGTGACCCTGTGTCCGCCGAGAACTACTTCCAGCATGCGGAGCATTATTACCGCATCCTGCTGGCGGCCCAGGAGCAGATGGCCCAGCAGTTCGGCCACAGCTTCCCGCCCAACCGCGCCTTCAACGAGGATGCGGACGAGGGCGAGGAGGATGGCGACGACGACCAGCCGGTCCAGCAGGGCGGCCCGCAGCAGCCCGAGCAGCGCGGTGGCCAGGGTGGCTACAACGGCAACGGCTACAATGGCCAGCATGCCGCTCGCCCGGAGGGCGAAGGCGGCGAGGGGCAGCGTTTCGACCGCCCCCCGCGCCACAACGATCGCCAGGGCCAGGATCGGCAGGGCCAGGATCGGCAGGGCCAGGATCGTCAGGGCAACCGCCGCTTCGATCGCAATGGCGAGCGGCGCTTCGAGCGCGCCGAGGGCGGCCAGAATCCGCAGGGCGGTTACGCGCCGCGCCCCGATGCGCCGCGCTCCGATATTCCCGTCGGGGGCGAGCAGCCTGATCTGGCGCCGCAGCCGGTGCAGGGAGAGCGTCGTTTCGACCGGCCCGATCGTGGCCCGCGCCCCGAGCGCCGGCCTCGCCGCGAGCGCGACGCCGCGCATGATGCCGATCAGCCGGGCGAGGACGTTGCGGCCGCGCTGCCGTCCTTCCTGACCAATCCGGTGCGCGTTCCCGTCGCCGTCGAGCCGGCGGCGGTCGCTGCGGAGCCTGCCGCCAGTGAGGCGCCGGAAGCCGCGGCGGAGGGGGCTCCCAAGCGCCCGCGTCGGCGGCGTTCACCGCGCGAGGTCATGGATGCGCTGGGCTCGGAGGCCGATGGCTCGCCCGAGTGAACGCAGCCGCGTTTGAACGTTGAAGAAGGGGCCCGCGAGGGCCCCTTTTTTTGTCAGGCGATTCCGAGGGAGGCGGGCGGCTCGGCCAGTTCGAGGCGCTCGCCCTCGACCAGTGTGCCGCCCGCGACGATGCGGCAATAGATCCCGCAATCGACATGACCGAAGGCGGACATCAGGGTCTTCGGCAGTTGCAGATCACGGGCACCGGTCTGCGGGTCGACATTGGTCGCGGCGCAGCGCTCGATCCGCTTGATGACGTTGAGCCGCAGCCCCGAGGCCGCGGAGAGGTCACGCCCGACCAGATCGAGCTCCGCCCAGGGCGCCAGGCCCTCGACCATGATGTTGCCGCGGAAGCGCAGCGGATCGACCGCCGCGCCGAGGCGGCGTTCGAGATCGGCGACGCTGGCGAGGTTGATCAGCGAGACAAAGCCCGAGCGCGAATCGGTGAAGCGGTAGCCCGCCGGCGCCTTCAGGAGCCGCGGTTCGCC
The DNA here is from genome assembly GCF_042655245.1 of Allobosea massiliensis. NCBI lineage: Bacteria > Pseudomonadati > Pseudomonadota > Alphaproteobacteria > Hyphomicrobiales > Alloboseaceae > Allobosea > Allobosea massiliensis. Next base: position 74,821 of record NZ_JBHSLU010000007.1, read on the forward strand.
GCGCAGCGCCTCCGGCATGAACGACTCGAAGAAGGCTGAGATCGAACGGCGGCCCGCCTCCGTCCGTGTCGAAGCGCGCAGGACCTCGGCCCCGTCGCGGGCGATGACGAGATCGCCGGTGGGGTCGTCAAAGCGGGTGCGCAGCGTCGCCAGCGCTTCATGCCGCATCAACATGAGATATTTGATCTTCGGCTGATGGACGGGCTCCGCCGGATCGAAGCCCGAAGGCCCGTTCTCGATGGCGAAGAGCCGGTCGCCCGGAAAATAGCTGTCGCTTTCCAGCCGCGCTGACGTCAGGCGCTCGGGCGAGAGACCTTTGACCGGGTAGCGATAGAGCGAGGCGATACGCATGGCTGGTCCTTAGTCGGTGGCGGCGGGACCTTAGCGCGATACGGCGGCGAGGTCCGATGACTCTGTGTCATGGTCACCATCAGCGCCGCGCGATGCGGGTCCGGACCGCCTCGTCCTCCGCCTCCGGCAGGTCTGCCACCGAGCGCTGGCACCCCCAGCCGGCGAGAACCGCATCGGTCTCCTCGACCACGAAAAATCGCGCCGCCTCGCGCTCGTAACCATCGGCCAGCAATTGCTCGTAATCGGTATGGACGTGGCGGACATGGCTGCCCAGCGCGAGCCAAAGCGCGGTCGAAGGCGGCAGATCCTTCATGTGCCGGCGCTCGGCCAGTTCGATCACGGCCTGGGCGTCCGCCAACGGAATCCCCGGAGCCAGTGCCCGGAGCGCCTTTCGGATCGCCTGCTGTCGCTGCGTGCCAGCCATGGCCCATCGTGCCCGCTGGATTTGACCCAGGTCAATTCGGTTTCGCACCCTCTTCCGTTGCGGGAATGCCACACTATCTAAGTCGCGAGGGGCGGCCCGAACGGGCGCTCCATCCTGACGAAAGGCGACCGGTTCACGCTGCCACGGGGCGTGCCGGTGGGCGGAGTGACCAGATGAACATCGAGAAATACACCGATCGGGCCAAGGGCTTCCTGCAGGCGGCCCAGACCATTGCGCTCCGCGAGGGCCATCAGCAGTTCGCGCCGGAGCATCTGCTCAAGGCGCTGCTGGACGACAATGAGGGCATGGCCGCCGGTCTGATCGACCGCTCGGGCGGCAATGCCAAGCTCGCCCTGCAACTGACCGACACCACACTCGCCCGGCTGCCCAAGGTCAGCGGCGCGGGGGCCGGCGGCCTCAGCCTGACGCAGGGCCTCGCCCGCGTCTTCGACACTGCGGAGAAGGCGGCCGAGAAGGCTGGCGATTCCTTCGTAACGGTCGAGCGGCTCCTGCTGGCTCTGGCGGTCGAGAAGGACAGCGAGGCCGGCAAGGCGCTCAGCAAGGCCGGCGTGACGCCGCAGGCGCTGAACGCCGCGGTCGAGGCCCTGCGCAAGGGCCGCAAGGCCGATTCCGCCGGCGCCGAGCAGAGCTACGACGCGCTCAAGAAATACGCCCGCGACCTTACCGCCGCCGCCCGCGAGGGCAAGCTCGATCCGGTCATCGGCCGCGACGAGGAGATCCGCCGCACGATCCAGGTGCTCTCGCGCCGGACCAAGAACAACCCTGTCCTGATCGGTGAGCCCGGCGTCGGCAAGACCGCCATCGCCGAGGGGCTGGCGCTGCGCATCGTCAATGGCGACGTGCCTGAGGGCCTGAAGGACAAGGACCTGCTCTCGCTCGACATGGGCTCGCTGATCGCCGGCGCGAAGTATCGCGGCGAGTTCGAGGAGCGCTTGAAGGCCGTGCTGAACGAGGTCTCGGCGGCCGAGGGCGGCATCATCCTGTTCATCGACGAGATGCACACCCTTGTCGGCGCCGGCAAGAGCGACGGGGCGATGGACGCCTCGAACCTGCTCAAGCCCGCGCTCGCCCGCGGCGATCTGCACTGCATCGGGGCGACGACGCTCGACGAGTACCGCAAATATGTCGAGAAGGACGCGGCCCTGGCGCGGCGCTTCCAGCCCGTCTTCGTCGAGGAGCCCTCGGTCGAGGACACCGTCTCGATCCTGCGCGGGCTGAAGGAGAAATACGAGCAGCACCACCGCGTCCGCATCACGGATTCGGCGCTGGTCTCGGCTGCGACCCTCTCCAACCGCTACATCACCGACCGGTTCCTGCCGGACAAGGCGATCGACCTCGTCGACGAGGCCTCGGCGCGGCTGCGCATGCAGGTCGACTCCAAGCCGGAGGAACTCGACTCGATCGACCGCGAGATCGTGCGCCTCAAGATCGAGCAGGAGGCGCTCAAGAAGGAGAACGATGCCGGCTCGAAGGAGCGCCTGAAGCGGCTCGAATCCGAGCTGGCCGATCTGGAGTCGCGCTCGGCCACGATCACCGCGAAATGGATGGCCGAAAAGGACAAGCTCGGTGCCGCCGCCGAACTGAAGACGCGGCTAGACAACGCCCGCAACGAACTGGCCCAGGCGCAGCGCAAGGGCGAGTATCAGCGCGCCGGCGAGCTCGCCTATGGCGAGATCCCCCAGCTCGAGAAGACACTGGCCGAGATCGAGGCCAAGGGCGACACCAGCGGCATGGTCGAGGAGGCCGTGACGGCCGACCATGTCGCGCAGGTCGTCAGCCGCTGGACCGGCGTGCCGGTCGACCGGATGCTGGAGGGCGAGAAGGACAAGCTCCTGCGCATGGAGCAGGTGCTGGCCTCGCGCGTCGTCGGCCAGCGCGAGGCGGTCGAGGCCGTCTCGACGGCCGTCCGTCGCGCCCGCGCCGGTCTGCAGGACCCCAACCGTCCGATCGGCTCCTTCATGTTCCTGGGGCCGACCGGCGTCGGCAAGACCGAGCTGACCAAGGCGCTGGCCTCGTTCCTGTTCGACGACGACACCGCGATGGTGCGCCTCGACATGTCGGAATACATGGAGAAGCACTCCGTCGCCCGTCTGATCGGCGCGCCTCCCGGCTATGTCGGCTATGAGGAGGGTGGGGCGCTCACGGAAGCGGTGCGCCGCCGGCCCTATCAGGTCGTGCTCTTCGACGAGGTCGAGAAGGCGCATCCCGACGTCTTCAACGTCCTGCTGCAGGTCCTCGACGACGGGCGCCTGACCGACGGCCAGGGTCGTACGGTCGACTTCCGCAACGTGCTGATCATCATGACCTCGAATCTCGGTTCGGAGTATCTGGTGAACCAGCCCGAGGGGCAGGATTCGGAGGCCGTCCGCGACGAGGTCATGGGCGTGGTCAGGCAGGCCTTCCGGCCGGAGTTCCTGAACCGCATCGACGACATCATCCTGTTCCACCGCCTGCGGCGGGAGGATATGGGCGCGATCGTCGACATCCAGATGGCCCGTCTCGGCAAGCTGCTGACCGATCGCAAGATCACGCTCGAGCTGTCGAAGGAGGCGCGTCAGTGGCTCGCCGACAAGGGCTACGACCCGGCTTACGGCGCGCGCCCGCTCAAGCGCGTCATCCAGAAGTCGGTCCAGGACCCGCTGGCCGAGCTGCTGCTGGCCGGCAAGGTCCATGATGGCGAGACGGTACCGGTCACGGTCGGCCCGGCCAGCCTGATGCTGGGCGATGTCGCGGCCGTGAAGGAGAAGCGGCCCGTCGGCGTGCCGCTGAACTGAAGTCTTTTCCCTTCTCCCCTTGGGGGAGAAGGTGTCTGCGCAGCAGACGGATGAGGGAAGGGTCGCGCAAGCGGCCCTTTCTTGTTTGCGGTCGAGGCATCCCTCATCCGTCAGCGCTGCGCGCTGCCACCTTCTCCCCCGAGGGGAGAAGGATCACCCCCGCTTCAGCAGGAACACCGCCTGCGCCCCGAAGAGGTTCCAGAACCACCAGGGCGCGCTGACGCCGACGCGGCCGCCCGCCGCGTCGAGCGCCACCGCACGCTCCTTCACCGCGCCGATCGTCTCGCACAGCGTCACGAAATCGCGGATCGTGCAGAAATGGATGTTGGGCGTGTCCCACCAGGCATAGGGCAGGGCATCGGTCACGGGCATCCGGCCCTGGAAGAACACCTGCGAACGCATGCGCCAGTGTCCGAAATTCGGGAATGAGACGATCGCGCGCTGTCCCACACGCAGCATCTGCTCCAGCACGAACCGCGGATTGCGCGTCGCCTGGATCGTCTGGGAGAGGATGACGTAATCGAAGGCGTCGTCGGGATATTCGGTCAGGTCGGTGTCGGCGTCGCCCTGGATCACCGAGAGCCCGCGCGCGACGCATCCGGCCACGCCCTCGCGCGACAATTCGATGCCGCGCGCATCGACGTTGCGGGTCTCGGCCAGCAGCGCCAGCAGCTCGCCGTCGCCGCAGCCGACATCGAGCACACGCGAGCCGGGCGTCACCATTTCGGCGACGAGCTTGAGGTCGATGCGGTTGGTGTGGGTGTCGGGGAAGGTCATGGCGTGGCCTTTTCCGTCATGGTCGGGCTTGTCCCGACCATCCACGTCTTCGTTGGTCGAGACCTCTGTTCAAGACGTGGATGCTCGCCACAAGGGCGAGCATGACGGGAAGGCTCGTCACCGTCATCTCAGATCCCCCGCGCCCGCGCCGCGGCGCCGATGAAGCCGCGCGTCGTCGCGAACAGGTTCGGCTCCTCCAGCAGGAAGGCGTCGTGGCCCTTGTCGCTTTCGAGTTCGACGAAGGAGACCGAGGCGCCCGCCGCGTTGAGCGCATGCACGATGGCGCGTGAATCGGCGGTCGGGAACAGCCAGTCGGAGGTGAAGGACGCCACGCAGAACCGAGTCTTGGTGCCCGCGAATGCCTTGGCCAGCACGCCGTCATGGTCGGCGGCGAGGTCGAAGTAATCCATTGCCCGCGTCACATAGAGATAGGAATTGGCGTCGAAGCGCTCGACGAAGGAGAGCCCCTGGTAGCGCAGATAGCTCTCGACCTGAAAATCGGCGTCGAAGGAGAAGGTCGGCGCCTCCCGGTCCTGCAGCTTGCGGCCGAATTTGCGGTGCAGCGCCGGCTCCGAGAGATAGGTGATATGCGCGCCCATCCGCGCCACGGAGAGCCCCTTGGAGGGCCGCGTGCCCTCCTCGAGATAGCGCCCGCCGCGCCATTCGGGATCCGCCATCACCGCCTGGCGGCCAACCTCGTGGAAAGCGATGTTCTGGGCGGAATGCTTCGCGGCGGTCGCCAGCGGCAGCGCGGCGAAGACGCGGTCGGGATAGCTCGCTGCCCATTGCAGCACCTGCATGCCGCCCATCGAGCCGCCCGCGACGCAGAACAGCGTGTCGATGCCCAGGCTGTCGACCAGATGGCGCTGCGCCCGCACCATGTCGCGGATCGTCACCATCGGGAAGGCGAGCCCCCAGGGCTGCCCCGTTTCGGGGTTGGTCGAGGCCGGTCCGGTCGTCCCCGTGCAGCCGCCGACGACATTGGCGCAGATCACGAAGAAGCGGTCCGTGTCGATCGGCTTGCCGGGGCCGACCATGGCGGTCCACCAGCCGCCCTTGCCGGTGATCGGGTTGCGGCTCGCCACATGCTGGTCGCCGGTGAGGGCATGACAGACCAGAATCGCGTTGGAGCGCGCCGCGTTGAGCGCACCGTAGGTCTGGTAGGCGATCTGCCAATGGTCGAGGCTGACGCCGCAATCCATGGCGAGCGGCGTCTCGGGGCCGAAGCGCGCCACCGCGCTGCTCGGCTCGTTGGCTTCCTTCAGGGGATCGGCCAGGCTCGCTGCGAAATCGCTCATCTTGTCCGCTTTGACGCGATAATCTGCCTTGCCGGTCGGCTCGTTCGGAAGATCGAACCCTAGCGATGGCGTGACGCGCGGCTTCTGTCAACGCGGCGATGCATCGGGTCGCTTTGCCAATGCGAGGTGGGGGCGCTAAGGAGCGTGACGATCGCCAAAGCCCTCATCCTGAGGAGCAGGCGAGAAGCGCGTCTTGCCATCATGACCGAAGCCGCCCCGCCCACGCTCGCAGCCCCCACGACCCTCGCCGATCTGCGGGCCGAGATCGACCGCATCGACGCCGAGATGCATGCGCTGCTGATGGAGCGCTCCTCGATCATCGAGACGCTGATCTCGGTCAAGAAGACGCAGGCCTCCGGTTCCGCCTTCCGCCCGGGGCGCGAGGCGGACATGATGAAGCGCCTCGCGCTGCGCCATCGCGGCCTGCTGCCGCTCGATACGATCGAGGGCATCTGGCGCATCATCATCGCCACCTTCACCTATGTGCAGGCGAATTACGCGGTGCATGCCGACGTCTCGGGCGGCGATGCCGCGATGCGCGATTCCGCCCGCTTCCATTTCGGCTTCACGGTGCCCTTCGTCACCCATGAGGATGCGCGCGCCGTCATCCGCGCCGTGGCGGGCTCGGCCGGCGATCTCGGCATCTTCCGCATGGACCAGGGCGCCAGCGCCGGCATCTGGTGGCGCGATCTCGTCGGCGCCGACGCGCCCAAGATCATCGCGCGCCTGCCCTTCATCGAGCGGCCGGATCACCCGGCCGGCACGCCGGTCTACTGCGTCGCCAAGCCGCTTGCCGATGCCGCCGTGCGCGAGATCGTGCTCTATGCCGCCCGGGTCGAGCGCTGGTCGGAGACGCTGCGTGCCGGGCTCGCCCAGCATCTGGCCGAAGTCTCGGCCTCGGCTGCCGACGGCTCCCATCTCTCGCTGCTGGTGGCCGCCTCCGGCGAGGTCGACCAGGCCACGATCCGCGCCTCCCTGGAGCCGGCCGGCCTGAGCGACTTCGCCGAGATCGGCAGCCACGCCGCCCGCTTCGCCTTCAAGCCCGTCCGTTCGTGAACCCGCTTCCGATGTCGTCCTGAACCACCTTCCGTCATCCTGGACGCCGCGCAGCGGCGCTCCGGGATCCATCGTAGAGCGTCGCGCCCTCCGATGGATCCCGGTCGACCTGCGGTCGCCCAGGATGACGGTACGGGTGTTAGAATCGAAGAAAGCCAAGACCATGTCCGCAGCCACCCGCCCCATGCCCCGCCCTGGCGTCCTCGACATCGAGGCCTATGTCCCCGGCAAATCGGCCGCCCCAGCCGGCGTGAAGCTGCACAAGCTCTCCTCGAACGAGACGCCGCTGGGGCCGAGCCCCAAGGCCGTCGAGGCCTACGGCAAGATCGCGGGCAAGCTCGAGCTCTATCCGGACGGCTCCTCGACCAAGCTGCGCGAGGCGATCGCCGCCCGCTACGGGCTGGACGCCGGCCGCATCCTCTGCGGCACCGGCTCGGATGAGCTGCTCCAGCTCATCACCAAGGCCTATCTCGGCGACGGCGACGAGGGCGTCTTCACCCAGCACGGCTTCCTCGTCTACCGCATCGCCATCCTCGCCGCGGGCGGCAGGCCCGTCGTGGTCGATGAAACGAACTTCACCGCCGATGTCGACGCCATCCTGGCGGCCGTGACGCCGCGCACGAAGATCGTCTTCCTCGCCAACCCCAATAACCCGACCGGGACCTATCTGCCCTTCGACGAGGTCAAGCGCCTGCATGCCGGGCTGCCCTCGAACGTGCTGCTGGTGCTGGACGCGGCCTATGCCGAATATGTCCGCCGCAACGACTATGCGTCCGGCCTCGAACTGGTCGCCGAGAGCGAGAACGTCGTGATGACGCGCACCTTCTCGAAGATCTACGGCCTCGCCAATCTGCGCATCGGCTGGATGTACGGCCCCGCCCACATCATCGACGCGCTGGAACGCATCCGCGGCCCGTTCAACGTCAATGGCGCGGCGATCGAAGCCGGCGCGGCCGCCATCGCTGACGAGGCCCATGTCGCCGCCGCGATCGAGCACAACGACAGATGGCTGGCCTGGACCACCGCCGAGCTGGAAAAGCTCGGGCTGACGGTCACGCCCTCCGTCGGTAATTTCGTACTGGTCCATTTCCCCGCGACGCCGGGCAAGACGGCGAAGGAGGCCGACGCCTTCCTGACGCAGCGCGGCCTGATCCTGCGGGGCGTCGGCGCCTATGGCCTGCCCGGCGCGCTGCGCATGACCATCGGCACCGAGGAGCAGAACCGGCTCGTCGTCGCCGCCCTCAGCGAATTCCTGGCGGCGTGATGGCGCCGTCCCAGGACAGCTTCGCGCCGCGGCGTGAGGCCCCGCTCTTCGGGCGGCTCGCGATCATCGGCATCGGGCTGATCGGCTCCTCCATCGCCCATGCCGCCAAGGCGCTGAACCTCGCCGGCCGCGTCGTACTCTACGATCGTGAACCGGAGGTCCGGCAGCGCGCCCGCGAACTCGGCCTCGGTCACGAGATCGCCGACAGCGCGGCGGCTGCCGTGGCGGACGCCGACCACATCATCCTCTGCGTGCCGGTCGGCGCCTGCGGGCCGGTGGCGGCCGAGATCGCGTCTGCGCTGAAGCCGGGCGCGATCCTCTCCGATGTCGGCTCGGTCAAGAAATCCGTGGTCGAGGCGGTGACGCCGCATCTGCCGGAGGGCGTGCAGTTCGTGCCGGCCCATCCCGTGGCGGGCACCGAGAATTCCGGCCCCGATGCCGGCTTCCCGAGCCTCTTCCTCAACCGCTGGTGCATCCTGACTCCGGCGGAGGGTGCCGACCCCGCGGCCATCGCCGCGACCCGCCAGTTCTGGGAGGGCATGGGCGCGATCGTCGAGATCATGACCGCGAGCCATCATGACCTCGTGCTCGCCGTCACCAGCCATCTGCCGCATCTGATCGCCTACAACATCGTCGGCACGGCGGAGGATCTGGCGGCGGTGACGCAGTCGGAGGTGATCAAGTTCTCGGCCGGCGGCTTCCGCGACTTCACCCGCATCGCGGCCTCCGACCCGACGATGTGGCGGGACGTCTTCCTGCACAACAAGGATGCGGTGCTGGAGATGCTCGGCCGCTTCAGCGAGGACCTGGCGGTGCTGACCCGTGCGATCCGCTTCGGCGATGGCGACACGCTGCACAAGCACTTCACCCGCACCCGCGCCATCCGCCGCGGCATCGTCGCGCTCGGCCAGGAGAAGCCGGAGACGGAGAAGCTGCGCAAGGACTGACGAGCGGGCCGGATTTTCCGGCCCGCGCCTCGCGCCGTCGCCTTGCCAAGAATCGGCCGGGCTGGTAGAGGCTCCCGCGTCGCCGCTTTAGCTCAGCTGGTAGAGCACCTCATTCGTAATGAGGGGGTCGGGGGTTCGAATCCCTCAAGCGGCACCACTCCCCATCTTCCGCAGCGTCATCAGAACATGCCTTGCTCGACGAGCGAGGGCGCGCGATGCTGCCCATCTCTTGATCGCCGCCATGCCGCATTTTGCTGCGCGCGCTGCGATTGCCCGGGGATTTTTTTGATGCCATGAATTGGTTCCCGGAGGAACTAATTCCATGCCCTGCCTGCCGCATGCCGATCTTATTCTCCAGAATGGTCCGGTCTATCTCGGGCTGAAGGAGGGCTACACCTCGGCTGTCGCGCTGTGGGCGGGAAAGGTGCTGGCGACCGGAACGCCGGCCGACATGGCGCCGCTGATCGGGCCCGGCACCCAAGTGATCGACCTCGCCGGTCGCATGGCGACGCCCGGCCTCTACGAGGCGCATCTGCATCTGCTGCCGCTCGGTCTGACGATGAAGGAGCTCGACATCCGCCCGCGCTTCGTGCGCACGCTGGACGGGTTGCTGGAGATGATCGCGCAGGCGGCGGCCAAGGCGAAGCCCGGCGAATGGATCCTGGCGCGCGGCTACGACCATTTCGAACTCGACGTGAAGCGCCACCCGCACCGAACGGAGCTGGACCGCGCCGCGCCGAACAACCCCGTCTATATCGTGCGCGCCTGCGGCCATCTTTCCGTCGCCAATTCGCTGGCGCTGAAGCTCGCCGGCGTCGACGAGACAACCCCCGTTCCCGCCGGCGGCGCGATCGAGCAGGTCAATGGTGTGCTCACCGGGCTAATGGCCGAGAACGGCCGCGACCCGGTCAAGAAGGTCATCCCCGATCCGACCGACGAGGAACTCGTCGCGGCGATCGAGCGGGCAGGGCGCTACTGCAATTCCTTCGGCATCACCTCGGTCATGGACGCCGCGGTCGGCATGCGCTCGCGCTATCGCGAGGTCGCGGCCTATCGCACGGCGCAGCGAACGGGCCGCCTGCCGGTGCGCACGAACATGTGCCTGCTCGGCGGGCATAACGGCATCGTCGAGCAGTGCTTCGCCGACGGGCTGGTGACGGGTGCGGGGGACGACTGGCTCAGCGTCGGCCCGGTCAAGATCTTCACGGACGGCTCGGCCGGCGGCCGCACCGCGGCGATGAGCCTGCCCTATCTCGGCGAGCCGGAGACGAAGGGCATCTTCTGCCTCACCGATGCCGAGATGGACGCGCTGACCCGCGACTATCACGCCAAGGGCTATCAGCTCGCGGTGCATGCCATCGGCGATGCCGCGATCGAGCAGACGCTGAACGCGATGGAAAACGGGCTGAACGATCACCCCGATCCCGACCGCCGCCACCGCATCGAGCATTGCGGCTTCAACTCGAAGGAGCAGATCGCCCGCATGGTCAGGCTCGGCATCGAGCCCGTTCCGCAGCCGGTCTTCATCTATGATTTCGGCGATCTCTATCTCTCGGTGCTGGAGGCTGACCGCGTCGAGGCCTGTTATCCGATGCGCGACTGGATCGAAGCCGGGCTGAAGCCTGCCGCCTCCTCGGATGCGCCGGTCTGCGACGCGAACATCTGGCCCAACATCTACACCATGCTGACCCGCAAGACGGCGCGCGGCACGGTCATTTCGCCGGACCAGACCCTGACGATCGACGAGGCCATTTCCGCCTACACCGAGTTCGGCGCCTATGTGAATCGCTGCGAGGACAGCCGCGGCCGCCTGCTGCCGGGCATGGCGGCGGATGTCGCGATCTTCTCGCGCGACCTCTCCACCGCCACGCCGGAACAGCTCTTGCACGAGACCCGCTGCGACATGACGATCATCGCAGGCAAGGTCGTGTACGAGGCGGAAGCGTGATGGATTCGTCATTGCGAGCGGAGCGAAGCAATCCAGGAGTTGCAGAGCACGCGGCGCTGGATTGCTTCGCTGCGCTCGCAATGACGGGGGTGGCGCGCGCATGCTGAACCACATCGCCCAGCGCGTCGCCATGTCGGTGCCGGTTCTGCTCGGCGTGCTCCTGTTCGGCTTCCTGCTGCTGCAACTGGTCCCGGCCGACCCGGCCGCCATCGTCGCCGGGCCGACCGCGAGCCCCGAACTGGTCGAACAGATCCGCAAGGATCTCGGGCTCGATCGGCCCGTCATCGTCCAGTTCGGCATCTATCTCGCCCGCGTCCTGCAGGGCGATCTCGGCGTCTCGCTGATCTCCAACACCAGCGTCGTCGCCGAACTCGGTGAGGCGATCGGCCCCACCGCCGAACTCATGTTCGCCTGCCTGGTCTGGGCGGTGCCGCTCGGCATCGCGCTCGGCACCATCGCGGCCGTCTATCGCGGCCGCCTGCTCGACCGCATCGTGATCGCGATCTCGGTGGCGGGCGTCTCGACCCCGGTGTTCTTCATCGGGCTCATCCTGATGCAGTACATCGGCTACCATTGGGGCCTGCTCCCCTTTATCGGGCGCGGAGGCCCGCTCTGGAGCCTCGACGGACTCGCGGCCATCGCGCTGCCGGCGCTGACGCTCGGCCTCGTCTTCATCGGCCCGATCGCGCGGATGACCCGCACCGCCGCGCTCGAGGTGCTGAGCGCCGACCATGTCCGCACCGCCCGCGCGAAGGGCCTGTCCGAGCGCGCCGTGGTGCTGCGCCATGTGCTGCGCAACGCGCTGATCCCGGTGGTGACGCTGATCGGGCTGCAGGCCGGCTACCTGCTCGGCGGGGCCGTCGTCACCGAGACGATCTATTCCTGGCCCGGCGTCGGCCGGCTCGCGGTCGGTGCCATCCTGGCGAGCGATTTCCCCCTCGCACAGGGCGCGATCCTCGTGCTGGCGCTGGCCTTCCTGGTGATCAATCTCATCGTCGACATGCTCTACGCCGTGCTCGATCCGCGGGTGGAAAAACATGGCTGACGTCGCGATCGCCGCCCCCGCCGCGAGCCGGCCGCTCGCCGCCTTCGGGCGTCGCATCCTGCGCGACAAGCTCGCCTTGCTGGCGGCCGTCGTGCTGCTGCTGATCGTGCTGGCGGCGCTGTTTGCGCCGTGGCTCGCGCCCTTCGACCCGTACAACACCACCCGCCGTCCCTTCATCCCGCCGGTCTGGAGCGAGGGCTCGCTGCCGCAGCACTGGCTCGGTACGGACGGGCAGGGCCGCGACATGCTCTCCCGCCTGCTCTACGGCACGCGGCTGACCCTGGTGATGGGCCTCGCCTCGATCGTCATCGGCGGGGGGCTCGGCGCGCTCGTCGCGCTGCTCGGCGTCTATTACCGCCGGCTCGACCCCTACATCATGCGCGGCGCCGACATCCTTCTGTCCTTCCCGGCGATCCTGCTCGGACTGGCGCTGGCCGCCGTCGTCGGTCCCGGCTTGACGGCCATCGTGATCGCGCTCTCGATCGCGACCATTCCCGACGTTGCCCGCATCACCCGCAGCGCGGCCATCGTCATCATGGGGCAGGACTACATGGAGGCCGGCCGCGCCATGGGCCTGCCGGACCGGACGCTGATCTGGCGCTACCTCGCGCTGAACTGCCTGTCGCCGGTCTTCGTCTTCATGACGCTGCGCTTCGGCCAGATCATCCTGATCGGCGCGGCCCTGTCCTTCCTCGGCCTCGGGGTGCGCCCGCCTGAAGCCGAGCTCGGCATGATGGCATCGCTCGGCCGCGACGCGCTGTTCTTCGCGCCGCATATCTCGCTTCTGCCGAGCCTCGTGATCGTCGCCATCGTGCTCTGCGTGAACCTGCTGGGCGACGCCCTGCGGGACCTGCTCGACCCGCGCATGCGCAACCAGTGAGGCGCCCGCCCGGACCGCTCGTTTCAAAACAAAAGGGGAGAACGATCGTGAAGCATCTGACATCCATCGCCGCAGGCGCCCTTCTGGGGTTGACGGCGCTCGCCGGGCCAGCATTGGCGCAAGGTTCGAGCAACAGCCTCACCATCGTCCGCGAGGTCGACAGCGACCGCTACGACCCCCACCGCTCGACGGCACGCGCGGCCTCCGAGGTCATCTTCATGATGGCCGATACGCTGGTCTCGCTCGACCACGACATGTCGACGATCAAGCCTGGCCTCGCCACCTCTTGGACGATGTCGCCCGACGGCAAGACCTACACCTTCAAGCTGCGCAACGACGTCTCCTTCTGCGACGGCAAGAAGATGACGGCGCAGGACGTCGTCTATTCGATGAAGCGCTGGATCGATCCGGCCACGCGTTCGCCGGTGCGCTGGCGCGCCGGCAAGGTCGACGACATCGTCGCGGTCGACGACACCACGGTCGAGTACAAGCTGACCGCGCCCTTCTCCGAGCTGCTCTATCAGCTCACCCAGAGCTTCGCCGTCATCGTCGACAAGGCCAATGTCGAGGCGCTCGGCGCCGATTTCGGCGTCAAGGGCTTCAACGGCACTGGCCCCTATTGCTGGGGTGACTGGAAGCCGCGCAACGAATTCCGCCTGAAGAAGCACGCCGCCTACAAGTGGGGCCCGCCGATCTACGAGAACAAGGGTGCCGCCCAGATCGAGGAGATCGTCTGGCGCATCGTTCCGGAGGAGAACACCCGCCTCGCCGCGGTGATGACCGGCCAGAGCCAGGTCACGCAATATGTGCCCTATTCCGGCCTGTCGCAGATCCGCGCCAACCGCAATCTTAAGCTGGTGGACTCCAAGGAAGCCTTCTGGACCTATTTCGTCGGCTTCAAGATCGACAAGGAGGGCGTCAATGACCCCGCGGTGCGCCGCGCCATGGTCATGGCCGTCGATCAGAAGGCGATCGCCGAGAACCTCTATTTCGGCGAGGTCGAGCCCGCCTACAGCTATATCTCGACTGAAGCTCTCGACTGGAACAAGGCCGTCACGCCGCTCAGGACCAATGTCGCCGAGGCGAACAAGATCCTTGACGCCGCCGGCTGGGTGAAGGGCGCTGACGGCTTCCGCGCCAAGGACGGCAAGAAGCTCGCTCCCGTCGTCTATGGCTTCACGGGCTCGACCTGGCAGAAGCTGATGGAGGCGATCCAGGGTGACCTGCGCAAGATCGGCGTCGATCTCAAGGTCCAGCTCTTCGACGCTACCATCGCCTGGGGCAAGATGGCCACGCAGGAGTTCGACATGTTCGGGATGAGCTTCCCCTATATCTCGGCCGGCGACGCGCTGAACCTCTACTTCCCCTCCGCCAATGCGCCTACGCCGAACCGGATGAATTGGAAGGACGCCGAGACCGATGCGCTGCTCTCCAAGGGCATGACGGCTCTGAACGATGCCGATCGCGCTGCCGCCTATGGCGAGGTTCTGAAGAAGGTGCATGAGGCCGCCGTCTGGCTGCCGCTCTATCACGAGCCGATGAAGATCGCGGCCTCGGCTCGCCTCGCCCCCTTCAAGGCCCACAACATCTATGGCTGCGGGCTCTACAAGGGACTGGACCTGAAGTTCGTCCGCTGACCTCTCGTCGTTCTCGGGCGAAGCGGAACGCGCACCCGGGAACCACTCTCGCCGAAGATGGTCGGCCTGTGGCCGACCATGACGCCTTCATTCCGCCCCACGCCGGAGCCTGCCATGCCGATCACACTCATCCGCAACGCCAGCTGGATCGTCGCCTATGACGCTGAGGCGAAGGGCCATGTCTATCTGCGTGACGGCGACGTCGCCTATGACGGCAACCGGATCGTCCATGTCGGCGGCAGCTATGCCGGCAAGGCCGACGTCACCATCGATGGTCGCGGCAAGATGGTCATGCCGGGCCTCGTCAACATCCATTCCCATCCCTCCTCGGAGGCGATGACCAAGGGCTGGAACGACGAACTCGGCTCACCGAAAATGTATGGCACGGCGCTCTACGAGTTCATGCCGCTGTTCCGTTGCGACGCCCAGGGCATCAAGTCCTGCGCACAGGTGACCTATTCCGAGTTGCTGATGTCGGGCGTGACCACGCTGGTCGACATGTCGGTCGCCTGGGACGGCTGGCTCGAGACCTTCAAGGCCTCCGGCCTGCGCGGCGTCTTCTCGCCGATGTACCGCTCGGCCCGCTGGTACACGGACAATGGCCATCTCGCGAAATACGAATGGGACGAGAAGGCTGGCGAGGCCGCCATGGCTGCCGCCATGAAGCTGCTCGACCAGGTCGCGGCCGACGACAGCGGGCGGCTCTCAGGCATGGTCTCGCCCTCGCAGATCGACACCTGCACGCCCGAGCTGATCCAGGCCAGCTATGCCGAGGCCGAGAAGCGCAAGGTTCCCTTCCAGATCCACGCCGCCCAGAGCGTGGTGGAGTTCCACGAGATCACCCGCCGCCATGGCATGACGCCGGTCGAATGGCTGGAGTCGCTCGACGTGCTCGGGCCGTTCTCGATCATCGGCCACGGCATCTTCCTCGACCACCACTCCTCGGCGAAATGGCCGGCGACGGACGATCTCGGCTGTCTCGTCGAAACCGGCACCAACGTCGCCCACTGCCCGGTCGTCTTCCAGCGCCGCGGCATCGCGATGCAGAGCTTCGGGCAATATGTCGCCGCCGGCGTCAATGTCGGCATCGGCACCGACACCTATCCGCACCACATGCTGGAGGAACTGCGCGCTGTCTGCATCGGCTCGCGTATGATGGCGGAGGACGTCTTCGACCTGCGCACCTCGGATGCCTTCAACGCCGCGACGCTCGGCAGCGCCAAGGCGCTCGGCCGGGACGATATCGGTCGCCTGGCCAAGGGCGCCAAGGCGGACATCGTGCTGGTCGACGTCACGCATCCGATGATGCGCCCGCTGCGCGATCCGATCCGCAGCCTGATCTATGCGGCGGGCGAGCGCGCGGTCACGACGGTCATTGTCGATGGCGTCACGGTCGTCGAGAACGGCAAGGTCCTGACCATGGATTACGCCGCCGCCGCCGCCGAACTCGAAGAGGCCCAGCGCCGCGCCGAGCCGAAGGTCAAGGAGCTCGACTGGGCGAAGCGCGACCATCTCGAGATCTCGCCGCTGACCTTCCCCTCGGGGAAGTGACCTGAGCCGCGGCCTGTTCCGCTCGGAACAGCGCCGACACGCGGCCGAGCCTATTCCTGATCTCCAGCTGCGGGCCATGGGGCCCGCATCCGGAGCGGGAGCGCGACATGGCCAAGGTCATCGAGACGGACGACGGCACGATGCTGACGGTGGATCTGGGCGTCGGCCCGGGTCGTGCCAACAACCGCGACGACGTCACCGTCGTGCAGTATCTGCTCAACCTCTATTTCCAGCATCCTAATCAGGCGCGCGTGCGCGAGCTGGCTGGCCCCTCGGCCAGCCGCAAGCTCGTGGTCGACGGCATCATCGGTCCGCGGACCAAAGCGGCGATCGCGACCTTTCAGGACGCCATCATCGCTATGGACAATGCGCAGATCGTCTCAGACGGCTGCGTCGACCGGATCCGCAACGAGACCATGGTGATCCGCGGGACCTCGGCGCTCTACACGATCTTCGAGCTGAACAGCTACGCCTGCGCGCTCTATCTCGACGACAACGACATCACCGATTTGCGCTTCCGCAGCGATTTCCCGCCGCGTCTGGTGCCCATCGTCAACCGTTATCTTCCGGCCTGGGCGCGCTGGAAATCCCGTGCCTCCTGAGTCACCCCGTCTTGAGGACTGCGTCATGCCACCGCTTGATCTCCGAGCGCCGCCAACCTACCGTCCGGTAGGTTGGCGCATCGGGAGGAAAGCGGCATGTCCGCAGTCGAGAAGATCGGGTCCGCAGGAACGGCGGCACGCTCGCCCTATTTCACCGAGGAACACGAGGCGCTGCGCGATCAGGTCCGCCGCTTCGTCGAGACCGAGATCAAGCCGCACGCCAAGGCCTGGGAGGAAGCGGGCTTCGTCCCGCGCGAGGTGCTCCGCAAGATGGGGTCGCTCGGCTTCTTCGGCATCCGCTATCCGGCCGAATATGGCGGCTCCGAAATGGACACGCTTGCGACCGTCGTCCTCGCCGAGGAACTCGGCCGCTCGACCTTTTCCGGCGTCGCGATCACGGCGCTGGTCCACACCGACATGGCCTCCGTCCACATCGCCAATGCCGGCAGCAAGGCCCAGCGCGACCGGCTGATGCCGGCCATCATCGCCGGAGAGAAGATCGTCGCCGTCGCCGTCACCGAGCCCGATGCCGGCTCGGACGTGAAGGGCATCCGCACCACGGCTCGCCGCGAAGGCGACAGCTATGTGCTCAATGGCGCCAAGGTCTACATCACCAACGGTGTCCACGCCGATCTCTATTGCGTCGCGGCCAAGACCGATCTCGCGGCCAAGCCCTCGCAGTCGGTCTCGATCTTCCTGGTCGAGAAGGGCACGCCCGGCTTCCGCGTCGCCCGTGAACTCGACAAGCATGGCTGGCGCTCCTCGGACACGGCCGAACTCGTCTTCGAGGACTGCCGCATCCCGGCCGAAAACCTGCTCGGGCAGGAGGGGCGCGGCTTCTACGCGATCATGAGCAATTTCCAGAACGAGCGCACCGTGATCGGCGCCATGGCGATGGGCGAGGCGCAGGCCGCGATCGACCTGACGCTGGACTATGTGAAGACCCGGAAAGCCTTCGGCGCCCCGCTCTGGGACAAGCAGGCCATCCGCCAGAAACTCGCCATGCTGGCCGCCAAGGTGGAGGCCGGCAGACAGCTCGTCTATCACGCGGCCTGGCTCGACGCGCAGGGCGTCGATGCGACCCGCGAGGTCTCGATGGTCAAGGCCTACTGCGGCGAGCTGGTAAATGAGGTCATGTATGCCTGCCTGCAGTTCCATGGCGGCATGGGCTATATGCGCGAGAGCGCGATCGAGCGCATGACGCGCGATGCCCGTGTTCAGGCCATCGGGGGTGGCGCCACCGAAGTGATGCTGGAAGAGGTCGCCAAGCGGCTGTGAGCGCAGCGACGGATACTCTCCCGCGCGAGGCGGCCGTCGGCGGCTCGCGCCGCCTGATCCTCGACACGGCGGCGCGGCTCCTGCGCGCCGGCGGCTACCACCAGACCACCCTGCGCGACATCGCGGAGGCGGTCGGCATCCGCAAGGCGAGCCTTTACCACCACTTCGCCTCCAAGGAGGAGATCGTCGAGGCGGTGGTCAATGACGGCGTCCGCTTCGTCCACGAGACCGTCGTCGCCGCGCTCGCCGCGACGGAAACCGCGCCGCCCCCGCAGCGGCTCGAGGCGGCGATCATTGCCCATCTGACCGCCCTCCATGGCCAGCGCGACTACACCACCGCGAGCTTCCGCGTCTTCACCTTCGGCGCGACACCGGTGCCCGAGAGCGTGCGGGCGGCGAGGCGGGCCTATGAGGATGTCTGGCGTGGGCTCATTACGGAGTTGCAGGCGGCTGGAGCCCTGCCCAGGGAACGCTCGCCCGATCTGATGCGCTACATGATCCTGGGGGCGATGAACGGCTCGATCGACTGGTTTCGTCCCGGGCGTTTCGCGATTGCAGAGGTCGCGCAGGAGTTTTCGGCCCTCATCCTTGCCCGTTGGTAGAAAAGACCGTCACCTCGGAAGCGACGGGTCGATTTAACTCGCTTTTGAGGTGTTATCGCGGACAAGCGCCGCATGGGTGGGGATAGACTGAAGTTCGGCGGCGAGTTTCGCGATGCCGCCATGGAGCACGCCTTCACGGCTGCCCGTCTGGATGAGACGCTCCGGCAATGCCGGCTGCTGTTCCTGCTCTCGGCGGTGCTCAACACGCTGTTTCTGGTGAGCGACTGGCGTTTCGTGGGGACGCCGCATTTTTTCGTGGCCGTGCCGGCTCGGCTCTGCGTCGTCGCCTTCTCGCTGATCTGCTTCCTGCTGGTCAGGCGTGCGACCGGCGTCGGCCGCGCCCTTGGAGCGACACTGCTCTGGCAAGCGACCACGGCCGTGGCAGTCGCCTTCCTCGTCAGCTCGCGCAGCGATCTGGCGCTGTTCGTCGTGCTGCTGCTGCCGTCGATCTTCTACCTCGTCGCACCGACGCCGTTCCGCTTCACCCTGCTCATGGGGATGGGCGCGAGCGTGCTGATGCTGGTGGGCTATCTCGGGCGCGGCCCCTATCCCTCGACGCTGCTCGGCCTCGTGCTGGTGCTCGTCATGCTGAACTTCGCGCTCAGCCTCGTCGTCATTCATGCCAACCGCCTGCGCCGGCTCGAATGGCTCGCGACCCGGTCCGAGCGCACGGCGCGCGAGGCGCTGGAGGCGAGCCAGGCCCTGCTGGAACGCGTCTTCATGGCCGTGCCGATTCCGCTCGTCGTCACCGCGGTCGACGATGGCCGCTATCTGCGCGCCAACGAGGCGGCGATCCGCTATCTCGGAACGCCGGGTGCCGTCGATCTCGCCGGCCGCACGATTGTGGACAGCATCAGTCTCGACGACCGGCGACGCGCCATCGCCGAGCTCCGGGCCAGCAGCCGGATCGAAGCGCTGGAGGTGCCCCTGCGCGACGGCCAAGGACGAATGCGCGAAGCCGTCATCACGGCGGCCTCGGTGCCGGTCGGCCAGGGCCAAGGCTTCGCCGCCGGCATCGTCGATGTCACCGAGCGCAACGCCGCCGCAGCCCACATGCGCTGGCAGGCGACGCATGATGCGCTGACGGGCCTGCCCAATCGGCTGATGTTCCAGGATGTGCTGACGGAGGCGCTCGCCCGGCGTGGCGAGGGATGTGTGGCCGTCTTCCTGATCGATCTCGACGACTTCAAGTCGATCAACGACACGCTCGGGCATGATGTCGGCGACAGGCTTCTGGTCAGTGTCGGAGAACTGTTGACCGCGGCTCTGGCGCCGGGGGACAGGGTGGCGCGGCTCGGCGGCGATGAATTCGTGGTCGTGGCGCCGCTCCCGCCGGGACCGGAGACGGCGGCGGCCAAGGCCCGCCATCTGCTCCAGGCTCTGCAGCGTTCTCTGCCGGATCTTGCGATCGCGGGTCCGATGCGCGCGAGCATCGGCTTCGCGCTGGCGCCCCAGCACCACGACGAGGCGGGCGAATTGCTCAAGGATGCCGATCTGGCCCTCTACCGCGCCAAGGCGCTCGGCCGGAACATGGCGGTGGCCTATGAGCCGGCGATGCGCGAGGCCATGAATGCGCGGGTGGAGATTTGCGGCGCAATCTCGGAGGCCGTGGCGCAGGGGCGGATCCTGCCCTTCTACCAGCCCCAGATCGATCTCGGCAGCGGCGCGGTGGACGGGCTGGAGGTGCTGGCGCGCTGGGACCATCCCGAGCGCGGCATCCTGCCGGCCGGGGCCTTCCTGCTGGCGCTGCAGGATCCAGAGACCGCGCGACAGATCGGCGAGGCGGTGCTCCGCCAAGTGCTGGCTGACTGCCGCGGTTGGCGCGACGCCGGTGTGACGGTCCCGCGGATCTGGCTCAATCTCGCACCGGGCGTATTCCGCGACCCGCTGTTTGCGGACGGGCTGCTCGAGCGGTTGCGTAGTGCGGGGCTCCCACCGACCCAGTTCGGGGTCGAGGTCACGGAGAACGTCCTGCTGACGCGGCAGGGCGATCAGGCCGGCCCCGCCCTGTACCGGCTGCGGGGCGCCGGCATCAGCGTGGCGCTGGACGATTTCGGCACCGGCTACGCCTCGCTCACCCATCTGCGACGCTTCCCGGTCGATGTCGTCAAGATCGACCGCTCCTTCGTCGCCCGCATCGGCGAGCAGGGCGAAGATGCGGCGATCGTCCGCGCCGTGGTCGCGCTCACGGCTGAACTCGGGCTGGATGTCGTTGCCGAGGGCATCGAGACGCTGCCGCAGCAGGAGTTCCTGCGCGCGCATCGCTGCTGCTTCGGCCAGGGATTTCTCTATGCGCCGGCCGTCGCGGCGCGGGATGTGTCGGCGCTGCTGGCGAAGCCGGATTTGCGGCCCGCTGCCGACGCAGGGCAGGGCGGCGTCGTTCCCGCCTGACGCCGCGGCGCAGGCTTTGCTAGCCTCGCGGCATTCGGGCCGCGACCGGCCCGTCCCCGGAGACCTGTCGACCCATGCGCGCCTTCTATCACCCCGACCAGTCGATGCACGATCCCAAGCAGTATCTGCGTTTCGGTGCGGTCGTCGCGCCGAAGGATCTGCCGGAGCGCACCGCGCGGTTGCTGGCGGCGCTGGCGCGGCACGGCATCGCGCCCGAGCGGCCGGTCGCCCATGGCAAGGACCCGGTGCTGGCGATCCACGATGCCGGCTTCGTCCAATTCCTCGAGACCGCCTGGAAGCGCTGGCAGGACCTGCCGGCCGAGCGCGGTCCCGAAGTCTGGCCCAGCACCTTCCCCTATTGGAGCGGGCGCCCGGAGGAAGACGTCCGACCGCCCTGCCGTCCCACCGGCTTCATCGGCCAGCTCGGCTGGTATCTCGGCGACATGTCGGTGCCGATCGGCGAGCACTGCTGGCACTCGACGCTGCTCTCGGCCGAGACGGCGGTCACGGCCGCCGATGCTGTCATCGCCGGCGAGCGCGCCGTCTATTCGCTCTGCCGCCCCTCGGGCCACCACGCCCGGGCCGACCGTGCCAGCGGCTTCTGCTATCTCAACAACACCGCCATCGCGGCCCAGCGCCTGCGCTCGAAGTTCGGCAAGGTCGCGATCCTCGACGCCGACGCCCACCACGGCGACGGGACGCAGCAGATCTTCTACCGCCGCGACGACGTCCTGACGATCTCGGTCCATGCCGATCCGTCGAACTACTACCCCTTCTACACGGGCTATGAGGACGAGCGCGGCAACGGGCCGGGCGAGGGCTTCAACCTCAACCTGCCGCTGCCGCATGGCGCCGGTGGCGCCGAGATGGCCGCGGCGGTCGACAGGGCGGGCGAGGCGATCAAGGCCTTCGGCGCGGATGTCGTCATCGTCGCGCTCGGCTACGACGCCCACAAGGATGATCCCATCGGCGTGCTGAAGCTCGACGCCGCTGATTTCGGCAACATCGCCACGAAGGTGAAGTCCTTCGGCCTGCCGACGCTGGTGGTCCAGGAGGGCGGCTACGCGATCGAGGCGATCGGCGAGTGCCTCGACGCGTTCCTCGGCGGGTTCAAGGCGTAGCCAGATGCGTCATGGTCGGGCTTGACCCGACCATCTCGTAACGAGGGGAGCCTGCTAGTTTAGTAGTGGGCTCACGCGGCAAGAGATTCTCGGGTCGCCCATTGGGCGCCCGAGAATGACGGTCTGCCTCAGATCACCGCCTCGATCAGGAACGGCCCCTTCCGGCCGAGCGCGCCCTTGAAGAGCTTGGTGAACTCCTCGGCGGTGGTCGCGCGCGCCGCTTCCACGCCCATGCCGCGCGCCATCGACACCCAGTCCAGCGCCGGTTCGTCGAGATTGAGCATCAGCGTCGCATTGCGGCCGAAATCATTGACGCCGACGGCGCGCATCTCGCCATGCAGGATCGCATAGGTCCGGTTGGCGAAGACGACCGTGACGATATCGAGGTTCTCGCGCGCCTGGGTCCACAGGCCCTGGACGGTGTACATGCCCGAGCCGTCGGCCTGCATGCCGATGACCTTGCGGTCGGGGCAGGCCACCGCCGCGCCGACGCACATCGGGATGCCTTCGCCGATCGCGCCGCCGGTGAGCTGGAGATAGTCGTGCTGCGGCGCGTTGTGGCACTGCTGGTAGAAGACGCGGCCGGACGAGACCGACTCGTCGCAGATGATCGCGTTCTCGGGAAGCAGCCGCGCCACGATGGTGCAGACCTTGTCGGCGTCGAGGGTACCCGTCGGCAGCGCCGTCTCGGTCTGCGCCTTGGCGATGAAAGCGGGCTCGACCTTGGCGGCGCCGGTCTCCTCCGCCAGCGCATCGAGCGCGCCGACGAGATCGTCGCCCATCTTGCCGAGCGTGGTCACGGTGCAGCCGTCATGGATGAGGCGGCCGGGCTTTCCGGGATAGGCGAAGAAACCGACCGGGATCTGCGCGCCGACCAGCACCAGCAGGTCGACGTCCTTCAGCTGCTCCAGAGCCATGTCGACGGGGTAGAACACCTTGGGGATCGCGACGCGCCCGGCGCCACGCTCGATGCGCCCGTTCGACATCTGCCCGTACATCTTGCAGCCGGTCGCCGCGCAGATGCGCGCCGCGGTCTCGAGCGCTCCGGCGCGCAGCGACGCGCCGGTCATCATCAGCGCGGCGCGCGAGCCATGTTTGCGCAGCGCGGCCGCGACCTCGCGGATGGTATCGCTGCCGACCGTCCGGAAGGCCGGCACCGGCGTCGCCTTGACCTCGGCCGGCTCGACCGAGCCCCAGGCGCAGTCGCCGGGCAGGATCACGGTCGCGACGCCCGGCAGCGACATCGCCGCCGCATAGGCTTCGCCGATCGCAGGCCCGACATCCTCCGGCGTCGCGATCCGGTGCACGTAGTGCGACATCGGTCGCGCCAGGCTCTCGATGTCGCTGGTCAGCGGTGCGTCGTTGACGAGGTGATAGGTGGCGTGATCGCCGAC
This sequence comes from Allobosea massiliensis, assembly GCF_042655245.1. Taxonomy (NCBI): domain Bacteria; kingdom Pseudomonadati; phylum Pseudomonadota; class Alphaproteobacteria; order Hyphomicrobiales; family Alloboseaceae; genus Allobosea; species Allobosea massiliensis. Next base: position 98,182 of record NZ_JBHSLU010000007.1, read on the forward strand.
GACGTTGATCATCGGGGTCCAGGCCCGGCGGGCGTTGTGCATGTTGGCGAGCGCATTCGCCATGCCCGGCCCGCAATGCAGCAGCGTCGCCGCCGGTTTGTCCGCCATGCGCGCATAGCCGTCGGCGGCGCCCGTCACCACGCCCTCGAACAGGCCGAGCACGCAGCGCATTTCCGGCTTGCGGTCGAGCGCTGCCACGAAATGCATCTCGGAGGTGCCGGGATTGGCGAAGCAGACATCCACGCCATTGACGAGCAGCGTGTCGCAGAGGCGGTCGGCACCGTTCATTCGGAGTATCCCACGGAAAAGAAGAAGAGGGTCGTCGAAGGGACGCACAGGGGAGGGGATGTTCCCGATCCTGTCAAACGAGAGAATGTCATCGCTGTCCCCAGCCGCGGTGATCGACCGCTTGACGGATTTGCATATGCATTTAACCTCGTCTGGAACGAAGGTTGCATCCGGCGCCGCCATGCGCTGCGATGGGTTTCCGCCCTCGCGCATTGGGTCGGACATCACAACAGGGGAAGGTTCCGTCATGACAGGTTTGAAGCGTTGGGGAACGGTCGCGGGTCTCGGTCTCGCGGCGGCGCTGGCCACCGGCGGCGCGCAGGCGCAGACCAAGGTCAGCATCGGCATTTCGGGCTGGACCGGCTTCGCGCCGCTCGTCCTCGCCAAGGAGGCCGGGATCTTCGCCAAGAACGGCCTCGACGTCACGATCAAGAAGATCCCGCAGAAGGATCGCCACCTCGCCATCGCCTCCGGCGACATCCAGTGCGCGGCGACCACGGTCGAGACCTGGATCGTCTGGGACGGCGCGGGCGTGAAGACCAAGCAGATTTTCCAGCTCGACAAGAGCTACGGCGCCGACGGCATGGTGACGCGCTCCGGCATCGGTTCGATCAAGGATCTCAAGGGCAAGACCGTCGCGGCCTCGGCGCCGGGAACCTCGCCCTATTTCGCGCTGGCCTGGTTCCTCAAGGAGAACGGCATGTCCGTGAAGGACGTGACCGTGGTCAACATGGAGCCCGGCCCGGCCGCTCAGGCCTTCATCGCCGGCCAGAACGACGCGGCGATGACCTATGAGCCCTATCTCTCGGCCGTCCGCGAGAAGCCCGACGCAGGCAAGATCATCGCCACCACGCTCGACTACCCGATGGTGATGGACACCTTCGGCTGCACGCCGGCCTTCCTCGCCGCCAACGACGCCGCCGCGGCCGCGCTGACCAAGAGCTATTTCGAGGCTCTGGACATGATCAAGGCCGACCAGGCCAAGGCCTATGGCATCATGGGCGCCGATGTGAAGCAGACCGCCGAGCAGTTCGGCAAGTCGGCCGGCTTCCTGCGCTGGTCCGATGCCGAGGGCAACAAGAAGTTCTTCTCCGGCGACTGGCAGGCCTTCTCGGCCAAGGCAGCGGATCTTCTGCTTGAAATCGGCTTGATCAAGACCAAGCCGGACCTCGCCAGCCTCGTCGAGACGAAATACGTCGCCGGCAAGTGAGCTGACCTGGGTCCCAACCTAACGAAGCGCGGGGAACCCTCTCCCGTAGGGAGAGGGCAGGGTGAGGGGTCGGCCGATTGACGCTTCGGCCGTGAGCTCACCGCGGCCTCGCTTCGTATTCGGCGCTTCACTGGTCCAGGGGCCGACACCTCACCCCTACCCCTCTCCTTACAGGAGAGGGGATCCCGCGCATCCTCTTGTCAGCGACTGAGTCATGAAACCCCTTCAGCCGGTCTCTGCGCCCGCCCGCATCGGCTATGGCGTCGCCTTCTTCGTGCTCTTCGTGGCGCTGTGGTCGGTCGCGACCTTCGGCGGCTACGTCCAGAAGCTGTTCCTGGCCGACCCTTTCACCATGGTCCGGGAGGGGTACAATCTCCTCTTCCAGTATGGCTTCGCCTTCGACATCGGCATGACGATCTGGCGCGTCGTCGGCGGCTTCGTGCTGGCGGCTCTCGTCGCGCTGCCTCTCGGGATCGCGATGGGCGCCTACAAGCCGGTGGAAGCCTTCCTCGAACCGTTCGTCTCCTTCGCGCGCTATCTGCCGGCCTCGGCCTTCATTCCGCTGCTGATCCTCTGGGCCGGCATCGGCGAGGCGCAGAAGCTGCTCGTCATCTTCATCGGCTCGGTCTTTCAGCTCATCCTGATGATCGCGGTGGCGGTCGGCTCGATCCGGCGCGATCTCGTCGATGCTGCCTATACGCTCGGCGCCACCGACACCTCCGTGGTGCGGCGCGTGCTGCTTCCGAATGCGGCCCCCGAGATCGCCGAGATCTTCCGCCTCGTGCTCGGCTGGGCTTGGACCTATGTCATCGTCGCCGAGCTGATCGGCTCCTCCTCCGGCATCGGCCACATGATCACCGACAGCCAGGCGCTGCTGAACACCGGCCAGATCATCTTCGGAATCATCGTCATCGGCCTGATCGGGCTGGTGTCGGATTTCCTCTTCAAGGCGGTCAACCAGCGCCTGTTTCCGTGGGCGCAAAGGTAGTCGGTCGCGAAGATGAGCAAGCTCCTCGTCGAGAATGTCGGGAAGGTGTTCCCGCCCCAGCGTGGCGGCCAGCCGACGCGCGCCCTCATGCCGACCTCGCTCAGCGTCGGCGACAACGACTTCATCGCCATCCTGGGACCCTCCGGCTGCGGGAAGTCCACGCTTCTGCGCATCATCGGCGGGCTCGAGACGGCGAGCGAGGGGCGCATCATGCTCGACGGTGCCCCCGTCACCGGGCCGGGTGCGGACCGTGGCTTTGTCTTCCAGAGCTACACGCTGTTCCCCTGGCTGACCGTCGTCCAGAACATCGCCTTCGGCCTGCGCGAGAAAGGTCTCGCCGAGCGCGAGCGCCTCGACATCGCCCGCGGCTGGGCCGAGCGCGTCGGGCTGGCGAGCTTCGTTGACCATTTCCCCAAGCAGCTGTCGGGCGGCATGCAGCAGCGCACCGCGATCGCCCGCGCGCTCGCCAACGACCCCAAGATCCTGCTGCTGGACGAGCCCTTCGGCGCGCTCGACAACCAGACGCGCGCCCTGATGCAGGAGATGCTGCTCGGCATCTGGGAGCGCGAGCGCAAGACGGTGCTCTTCGTCACCCACGACATCGAGGAGGCGATCTTTGTCGGCTCGCGCGTGGTGGTGATGAGCGCGCGCCCCGGTCGCATCAAGGCGGACATCCCCGTCGATCTGCCGCATCCGCGGCCCTATACGATCAAGACCAGCCCGGAATTCGTCGCCCTGAAAGAGCGCCTTGTCGAGGAAATTCGCGCCGAGGTGATGGCGGCCGACCATTGAGGGAGGCGATGGCGCCGCCGGGCCGTCTGGCCCGTTCCTCCCCAGCCCGACGTTGTGGCCGACCGGTGTTCCGTTCCGGCGATTGACACCCGGTGGTGCAGATGCTTGTCTCTGCGTCAATTGGCCTGACCATATGGCCAAAAGAGCCTCTCTCGACAGAGGCCTTGGGATGGAAACCGGGAGCAGACTGTGCCGCTCGAAGCTGTCGAGTCGCCACGCCTTTATCGACAGATCGCCGACCAGCTCCGCCATCTCATCGATCGGCGCGAGTATCCGGCGGGCGGCCGGCTGCCGCCGGAGCGCGAGCTCGCCGAGAAGCTGGGGGTCTCCCGCCCCTCCGTCCGCGAGGCCCTGATCGCGCTGGAGGTCGAGGGCCGCGTGCGCATTCGCATGGGCTCGGGCGTCTATGTCGTCGAGCGGCCGGTGGCCCCGGCGACGCTGATTGCGACCGACGAAGCGCCGGAGGGCCCCTTCGAAGTCCTGAAGGCGCGCGAACTCGTCGAGAGTGCGATCTGCGCCGAAGCCGCGGGTGCCGCATCATCAGCCGACATCGCGGTCCTGGACGACATCCTGCGCCGCATGGAACTCCCCGAGCTCGGCAGTGACGAACTGGTCGCCCTCGATCGCGCCTTCCACGTCGCCATCGCGGCCAGCCTTGGCAACGCCGTGCTCGCCCGCTTCGTCGGCCTGCTCTTCGACCAGCGCATCAACCCGTATTTTCGCCAGCTCGCGAGCTATTTCGAGAACGCAGATTCCTGGCGGGAGGCCGTCGGGGAACATCGTGCCATCCGCGACGCACTGGACGCAGCGAGCGGAGAGGCGGCGCAGGCGGCGATGCGGCTCCATCTTCAGCGCTCTCAGGAACGCTTCTCCCAAAGCTTCGGCGAGGGGCCGCTCCGGACCCACACCGGGAATGTCGGGCTGTCGCGCATCGCCGGAAAGTCCGGATGATGACGCGGCCGCCGGGAGCAGGATCAGCAATCACCAAGAAGAAGACCGCGTAACGACGTCAACGAAATCAATCCCAAGGGAGGGACGACAATGAAGAAGACCTGTCTGACGATCATGGCGATGGCCGCCGGCCTCGCGCTGGGCGGCCTGCCGGCGCAGGCCCAGACCAAGCTGAAATGGGCCCATGTCTACGAGACCTCGGAGCCCTTCCACACCGAATCGGTCTGGGCGGCGGACGAGTTCAAGAAGCGGACAAACGGCCGCTACGAGATCACTGTCTTCCCGGCGTCGCAGCTCGGCAAGGAAACCGACATCAACCAGGGACTCACCCTGGGAACGGTCGACATCATCATCTCCGGTTCGAGCTTCGCCGCGCGCTCCTTCGCGCCGATCGGCGTGACCTACTATCCCTTCACCTTCCGCAGCCCCGACCACCTGCTCGCCTACACCAAGAGCGATGTCTTCACTGACATGGCCAAGGGCTATCAGGAGAAGACCGGCCACCAGATCGTCTCGGTGACCTATTACGGCACGCGCCACACCACCTCGAACCGGCCGATCAAGAGCTGCGCCGACATGAAGGGCCTCAAGATCCGCGTGCCCGACGTGCCGGCCTATCTCGCCATGCCGCGCGCCTGCGGAGCCAACACCGCGCCGATCGCCTTCGCCGAAGTCTATCTGGCGCTGCAGAACGGCACCGTCGAGGCGCAGGAGAACCCGCTGACCACGATCGAGGCCAAGAAGTTCTACGAGGTCCAGAAGCACATCGTCCTGACCGGCCACATCGTCGACCACCTCAACACGGTCGTCGCCAAGCAGCTCTGGGACAAGCTGTCGCCTGAAGACCGCAAGATCTTCACCGAGGTCGCGCAGGAGGCCTCCGCCAGGGCCACCAAGCAGATCCAGGCCTCCGAAGCCAAGCTCGTCCAGTTCTTCAAGGACAAGGGCCTGACGGTGACCGAGGTCGACAAGGCCGATTTCCTCGCCAATGTCCAGAAGAACGTCACCTTCGAGCAGTTCGGCTATCGCAAGGCCGACTGGGAGCGGATCCAGGCAATCAAGTAACGCCTTCGACAAACGGACCCGGCGGCGTTCTCGCCGCCGGGTCTCCTGCTTCGCCGGCCCCGCTGCGGCCGCATCACGAGAGGTCTGCCGTGGCCGCCGATGTTCGACACGAAATCCACACGCCCGTGACCGGCGAGGAACTGGCCCACGTCTTCGACGAGGCGCCGCCGCCGGCCGATCTCTCGGTTTATGGTGTTGAGGACTGGATCACGCTCGCCGCCTTCTGGGTCATGGTGGGTTGCGTCATCCTGCAGTTCTTCACACGCTATGTCCTGAACAATTCCTTCGCCTGGACCGAAGAGATCGCCATCAATGCGCTCGTTGTCGTGGTCTTCCTCGGCGCGTCGCTCTGCGTGCGGGCCTCCCGGCACATCCAGGTCGACTTCCTCTACCGCTACATGTCGGCGGGTGCTGGCCGGATCATGGCGACCTTCGTCGATGTCGTGCGGATTGGCTTCCTGGCCTATGCGACCTGGCTGACCTACAAATACGCCTCGCTGATCCCCGACGAGATGATGACGACGGTGGACCTGCCGAAGTCGATCGTATTCAACGCTGTCGTCCTCGCCTTCGCGTTGATGACGCTGCGGGCGCTGCACGTCGCCTGGCAGAACTGGCGCCGCGGGTATTCCGTGCTGGAAAAGCCCGAAGCCTTCGACGGCTCGGAGGCCTGAGAGCGACCATGCTGATCCTTCTCGGTTCCTTCCTCGGCCTGATGATCCTCGGCGTGCCGGTGGCCATCGCCATGGCCGTCGCCTCGCTCGCCTTCATCCTGATCTCGGGCAATGTGCCCGACGTCATCCTGGCCCAGCGCATGATCGCGGGCGTCGAGAGCTTCCCGCTGCTCGCCGTGCCCTTCTTCATCCTGGCCGGCAATCTCATGAACATCGCCGGCGTGACCGGGCGCATCTATGCCTTCGCGGTTGCGCTCGTCGGCTGGATGCGCGGCGGGCTCGCGCAGGTCAACATCATCGGTTCGGTGATTTTCTCGGGCATGTCGGGCACCGCGATCGCGGATGCTGCCGGCATCGGCACGATCGAGATCAAGGCGATGAAGGACCACGGCTACCCGACCGAGGTGGCTGTCGGCGTCACCGCGGCTTCGGCGACGCTGGGGCCGATCATCCCGCCCTCCCTGCCTTTCGTCATCTACGGGATGATGTCGAACACCTCGATCGGCGCGCTCTTCCTCGCCGGCGTTATCCCCGGCGTGATGATGACGCTGTTCATGATGGTGACGGTCGCGATCTTCGCCCGGATCTACAAATGGGGTTCCGATGCCGCCTTCTCGCTGCGCGAGATCGGAACGGCCGGCATCGAGGTGCTGGTCGTCCTCGGCTTTCCCCTGCTCGCCTATGGCCTCGTCTGGGTGGGGCTTGAGGAGAACCTCGCCATTGGGCTCGCCCTCGCGGTGCTGCTGGGCCTCGATTACTATTTCGACTTCTCGGCCGTGATGGCGCTGATGACGCCGGTCATCCTGATCGGCGGCATGACCATGGGCTGGTTCACGCCGACCGAAGCCGCCGCCGCCGCGGTGATCTGGTCGCTGTTCCTCGGTCTCGTGCGCTATCGCTCGATGACCATGCGCAGCCTGACCAAGGCGACCTTCGACACGATCGAGACCACCGCTTCGGTTCTCTTCATCGTCACGGCCGCCTCGATCTTCGCCTGGCTTCTGACCGTGTCGCAGACGGCGCAGATCCTGTCCGACCTCATTCTGGGCCTCACCCAGAACAAATGGATCTTCCTCGTCCTGGTCAATCTGCTGCTGCTGTTCATCGGCTGCTTCCTCGACACCATCGCCGCCATCACCATCGTGGTGCCGATCCTGCTGCCGATCGCGCTCAAGCTCGGCGTCGACCCGATCCATTTCGGGCTGATCATGGTGCTGAACCTGATGATCGGGCTGCTGCACCCGCCGCTCGGCATGGTGCTCTTCGTGCTCTCGCGCGTCGCCAAGCTCTCGGTCGAGCGGACGACCATGGCGATCCTGCCCTGGCTGATCCCGCTCTTCGCCGCCCTGATCGCGATCACCTTTATCCCCGAGCTGACGCTCTGGCTGCCGCGACAGATGGGGATGGTGCGCTAGGCAAAGCCGGCCCGGTGGCCCGGCGGCGGGGTCAGCCCGGCGCCGGGCCGCTGTAGCGCGCACGGGGGCGGATCAGCCGCCCCGTCTCGTTCTGCTCGAGGGCATGCGCCAGCCATCCCGTGGCGCGGGCCGCGGCGAAGATCTGGAAGGGCGCGTCGTCGCCCAAACCGAGATGCGCGGCGAGCGCCGTCAGGGCGAAGTCGACATTCGGCTCGGCGCCCGTCATGGACATGACGACGGTCCTGGCTTCGGCGTAGGCGGCGGGGATGTCGAAGCCGGCCAGCAGCGCCCGCCCGCGCGGGTCTCCGTCGGGGTAAAGCGGGTGCCCGAAACCCGGTAGGCGCGCCCCGGCGGCCAGCCTGTCGGAGACGGTGGCCGCAATGCCGTTTGCCTGGGCCTCCCGCATCAACCCGAGCACCCGGCGCGCCATGCCGCCGTGGAGAGGCCCGGAAAGCGCTGACAATCCGGCCATCACGCAGGCCGCCAGCGAGGCTCCGGTCGAGGCGGTGACGCGGACGGCGAAGGTCGAGGCGTTGAGCTCGTGATCGGCCAGCAGGACGAGCGCCCGCCGGATCAGATCGGCGCCGTCCGCGCAGCCCCAGGCCCGCGCGAGCCGCTGATGGATCGGGCCCTCGCCCGGGCCGCCGGCCACCGCATCGACCAGCGTATCGAGAACGGCGGCCGCCTCCAGGTAGAGCGCCTTCTTGGTGCGGCCGGCCATCGCGGTGTCGCTGGCGGCGCGGGTGGCGATGGCGGTGAACATGCGCGTCAGGGGAGCACCGGCCGGTACAGGCTGCGTCAGCGTGGGAAAGCGCTGCGCCCCGCAGTCCCAGAGCAGCCTTGCGACATCCTCCAGACGGGCCGTCTCCGCGAGCTGTGCAGCGTCCTGACCGCGATACCAGAGCCTGCCGCCGGCGATCGTGGTGATGCTCGACGTCAGGACCGGTTCGCCCCAGGCGATGGCATCCTCGGCGATGGCCGCCCGTCGCCGTCCTCGCATCTTGCGCTGTTCGAGGCGCGCGATGTCCTGCGCGCGATAGAGCTTACGGCGGGCATCGTCGGCCTCGCCCCTAGTCTCGATCAGGCCGCGGCTGACATAGGCGTAGAGCGTCTGCGGCTTGAGCTTGAGCCGTGCCATCGCTTCTGAAGCCGTCAGCCAGTCGCTCATCGAAATAGATTGATTATATTGTTCAAGATTGATCGTAGCGCCCGATCCGCTGATCCTCAAGGCCTTGCCTTGAAGGAGTCCAGCCCATGTCCGATGGTCTTGAAGACGTCGTTGCCGCCCACACCACCCTGTCCGACGTCGATGGCGTCGCCGGCCGTCTGGTGATCCGCGGCCGCAGCCTCGATGATCTGGCGGGGCGTATGGCCTTCGAGGAGATGGTCACCCTGATGCTCGGCGGGCTCCTGCCCGGGCTGCCCGAGGGAGCGGAACTGCAGGCGGTCCTCGGTGCGGCGCGGGCCTCGGTCTTCCCGATTGTGCTGCGCGCGTCGCTTCCGGCGGGGCTGTCGCCCGTCGAGGCCCTGCGCACCTGGACTGCGCTGATCCCGGATGGCGAGGACGCCGGCACGGCGGTGACGCTGCTGGCCGCACCCGCCGTGTTCACCGCCGCCGCGGTGAGGCGGGCCCGCGGTCTCGAACCGGTCGCTCCGGAAGCGGGCCTGTCTCACGCCGCCGACACGCTGCGCATGCTGGGCGGAGACCGACCGAGCGCTGCCGAGGCGGCGGCGCTCGATGCCTATCTCGTCACCGTGGCCGATCATGGCCTCAATGCCTCGACCTTCGCGGCCCGGGTCGTCGCCTCGACGCGCGCGGGGCTCGTCTCGGCCGAGCTGGCCGGCATCAGCGCGCTGAAAGGCCCGCTCCATGGCGGCGCGCCGGGACCCGTGATCGACATGCTCGACGCGATCGGCGAGCCGGGCGATGCGCGCGCCTGGCTCGAGGCGGCGCTGGACCGGGGCGAGCGGCTGATGGGCTTCGGCCACCGTGTCTACCGCGTGCGCGATCCGCGGGCCGATGCGCTGAAGGCCGCGCTCCGGCGGCTCGGCGCCGACTCCGCGCGGCTCGTCCTCGCCGAGGCGGTGGAACAGGCTGCGCTCGCCATCCTGCGCGAGCGTAAGCCGAACCGTCCACTCGAAACCAATGTCGAATTCTACACGGCGCTGCTGCTGGAAGCGCTGGGCTTCCCGCCGGAGGCCTTCACCTGCGTCTTCGCGATGGGGCGCACGATCGGCTGGCTCGCCCATGCGCAGGAGCAGATCGCCGGCGGCAGGCTGATCCGCCCGCAATCGGTCTATGTCGGGCCGCGGCCCATGCAGGCGGCGTGAGGCGACGCGTCTTAGCGAGGAGCGCAGCGACCAAGCTATCTGGGGGACACGGAGCTCGGCCGCCTCTGGATTGCTTCGCTGCGCTCGTGATGGCGGGAGCGCGCGATCAGCGCTGGGGGGCCAGCCGGATCACATAGAGCGCGTGCCCACCATCATCGGAGACACAGGTCATCTCGGCCGGCCCCTGGATGAGGGCGCTGTCGCCCGCGGAAAGCGTCGCCTCGTCAATGGTCCAGCCGCCTTCGGGCGCGACCAGCAGCAGGACGGCTTCGCCCGCGATGCGGTGTTCGCCCGGGCCCACGAGCCGCTCGACGCTGTGCGTCCAGGCGCCGCGCCGGCTCATCACGTTGAGATCGACGATCGGCCCGTCGATCAGGAGGCCGTCGACAGCCCGGTCGGCCGCGAAGGCGAAGGGCGGGGAGGTGTGATCGAGCGCCACCGCCTCGCCATCGCCGAAGGCCAGCCGAATGCCGGCACCGGTCAGAACGCACAGCGTCCGGTCGAGTCCCGGGAAGGAGGAGAACGGTCCGTCCGCCCCGACCTGCGCCATCGAAACCCGCCAGTCGAAATCGCTCAGCGAAGCTCCCCCCGGCCACACGACGATCTCGGTCGTCGTCCCGCCGCCGTTCTTCCACGGCATGGTCCGGCAATCGGCGGCGCGGATGATGCGCATGAGTATGTCCTCAGACGGAACGCGGTCGATCTCTCTTGTCATTCCGGGGCATGGCGAAGCCATGAGCCCGGAACCCAGAACCGATGCCGGGTCCGAGACAAGCGGGGCCATCTTTCATTGTGCGGCAGAGGTTCTGGGTTCCGGGCTCGGCGCTGTCGCGCCGCCCCGGAATGACGGCGCGACTTTGAGCCGGCGGCTGCGCCTTACCCCAAAATCCCCGGCAGCTTCAGCCCCTTCTCCCTCGCGCAGTCCTGCGCGATCTCATAGCCGGCATCGGCATGGCGCATCACGCCTGTCGCCGGGTCGTTCCAGAGCACGCGTTCCAGCCGCTTGGCCGCTTCGGCTGAGCCGTCCGCGACGATGACCACGCCCGAATGCTGCGAATAGCCCATGCCGACGCCGCCGCCATGGTGCAGCGAGACCCAGGTCGCGCCGCCGGCGGTGTTGAGCAGGGCGTTGAGCAGCGGCCAGTCGGAAACCGCGTCGGATCCGTCCTTCATCGCCTCGGTCTCGCGGTTGGGCGAGGCGACCGAGCCGGAATCGAGATGGTCGCGGCCGATCACGACCGGCGCCTTCAGCTCGCCCTTGGCCACCATCTCGTTGAAGGCGAGGCCCAGACGGTGACGGTCGCCGAGCCCGACCCAGCAGATGCGCGCGGGCAGGCCCTGGAACTGGATGCGCTCGCGCGCCATGTCGAGCCAGTTGTGCAGATGCGCGTCGTCGGGCATCAGCTCCTTCACCTTGGCGTCGGTCTTGTAGATATCCTCGGGATCGCCCGAGAGGGCCGCCCAGCGGAACGGGCCGATGCCCCGGCAGAACAGCGGGCGGATATAGGCGGGCACGAAGCCGGGGAAATCGAAGGCGTTCTCGACGCCCATGTCCTTGGCCATCTGGCGGATGTTGTTGCCGTAGTCGAGCGTCGGCACGCCCATCGTCTGAAAATCGAGCATCGCCTTGACGTGCTCCGCCATGGAGCGCTTGGCGGCCTGGATCGTCCCGGCGGGATCGCGCTCCTTGCGCTCCTCCCACTCTGCAATTGTCCAGCCGGCCGGCAGATAGCCGTTGAGCGGGTCATGCGCCGAGGTCTGGTCGGTGACGACGTCGGGCCGGATGCCGCGGCGGACCATGTCGGGGAAGATCTCGGCGGCATTGCCGAGCACGCCGACGGAAACGGCCTTGCCGGCCTTGTGGGCGCGCTCGACGATCTCCAGCGCCTCGTCGATGCTGTCGGCCTTCTCGTCGAGATAGCGCGTGCGCAGGCGGAAATCGATCGAGGAGGGCTTGCACTCGACCGCGATCATCGAGGCGCCCGCCATGGTCGCCGCCAGCGGCTGGGCCCCACCCATGCCGCCCAGCCCGCCGGTCAGGATCCACTTGCCCTTGAGCGAGCCGCCGAAATGCTGCCGACCGACCTCGACGAAGGTCTCGTAGGTGCCCTGAACGATGCCCTGCGTGCCGATATAGATCCAGGAGCCGGCCGTCATCTGGCCGTACATCATCAGCCCGAGCTTATCGAGATGGTGGAAATGCTCCCAGTTCGCATAGGCCGGGACGAGGTTGGAATTGGCGATCAGCACGCGCGGCGCGTCCGGATGCGTCTTGAAGATGCCGACCGGCTTGCCGGACTGGACCAGCAGCGTCTCGTCGGCCTCCAGAGAGCGCAGCGAGGCGCAGATCCGGTCGAAATCCTCCCAGGTCCGGGCGGCGCGGCCGATGCCGCCATAGACCACGAGCTCGCCGGGCTTCTCGGCGACGTCGGGGTCGAGGTTGTTCATCAGCATGCGCAGCGGCGCTTCGGTCAGCCAGCTCTTGGCGGAGAGCTCCGTGCCGTGGGGGCTGCGGATGACGCGGCTGTTGTCGATGCGGGTCATGAACGGCTCCGTTCGTGCTGGGCCGCGGCGTCGAGCGTGGCGGCGATGATGGCGGAGAGGGCGGATTGCAGCGGCGCGGCGATCGCGGCATCGAAGGTCCAGGGCGGCGCCTCGGTCGCGAGATAAGCTGAGAGCGCCTTCTCCATCTGGAGCGCATGAACGTGCGCGTCGGGCCGGCCGTAATGCCGGGTGATCCAGCCGCCCTTGAAGCGGCCGTTGACGACATGGGTCAGGGGCTGCGCCGCCATCGCCGCCGCTGCCGCCGCCTCGATGGCGGCTGCGCAGCTCTGACCCGAATTGGTCCCGAGATTGAGCGTCGGCAGCGTGCCGGGAAACAGCCGCGGGATCACCGACTTGATCGAGTGGCAGTCCCACAGCACGGCATAGCCATGGGCGGCCTTCACCCGGTCGATCTCGGCCGCGAGTGCCTCGTGATAGGGCGCGAAATAGGCGGCGCGGCGCCGCTCGATCTCGGCCGCGTCGGGCGGTGTGATCCAGATCGGCGCCCCGTCGAAGGTCGTCATTGGTACGAGTTCCGTCGTCGCCTGGCCGGGATAGAGCGAGACGCCGGACGGGTCGCGGTTCAGGTCGATGACGAAGCGCGACAGCTTCGCCTCGACGATCGTCGGCTGGAAGCGCTCCGCGAAGGCGTAGACCTCCCGCATGTGCCAGTCCGTATCCTCGACCAGCCGCCCGCGTTCGTTCAGCGCGGCTTCGACCTCCGGCGGCAGCCCGGTGCCGGGATGCGGCATCGAGAGGATGAGCGGGGAGGGGCCCCGGGTGACGGTGACGATCGAGGTCATGAGCGTCTTTTCGCAAGCGTTGCGTCTTGTCCATTGAGGCGCGGGGAACCCCTCTCCTGTAAGGAGAGGGGCAGGGGTGAGGTGTAGGCCCCCGGACCAGTGAAACACATCCCTGACGGCGGCTGCGGGGAGGTCACGGCCACGGTGTCAAACGGCCGACCCCTCACCCCTGCCCCTCTCCCTACGGGAGAGGGGTTCCCCGCGCCTGCTCGGTTGACGAGGACCGCTCTTTGCCCACGCCTCACGCCCCGAACTCCGCAAACGAATCCAGCCCCGCCGCCCGGCCCACGGCGCCCGACAGAACCAGTTCCGTCGCCGCGGCCAGATCGGGGGCGAGGTAGCGGTCTTCCGTCAGCGGCGCGATCTCGCCGCGCAGCAGCGCCAGCACCGGCTCCAGCCGCGGGCTCGTCGTCATCGGGCGATGATGCTCGATCGCCTCCGCCGCTGCCATCAGCTCGACGCCGATGATGCTCGCGGCATTCGCCGCCATGTCGAGCAGGCGATAGGCGCCATGCGTCGCCATCGAGACATGGTCTTCCTGATTGGCCGAGGTCGGAATCGTGTCGACTGAGGCCGGATAGGCCTTCTGCTTGTTCTCGGAAGCGAGCGCGGCCGCCGTCACCTGCGCGATCATGAAGCCGGAATTGAGCCCGGCATCGCGCGCCAGGAAGGGCGGCAGGCCGCTCATCACGGGATCGACCAGAAGCGCGATCCGCCGCTCCGACAGGTTGCCGATCTCGCACAGCCCCATCGCCAGCATGTCGGCGGCGAAGGCCACCGGCTCGGCATGGAAGTTCCCGCCCGAAACCACCTCGCCCGGCCCCAGAACCAGCGGGTTGTCGGTGACCGCGTTGGCCTCGATCGCAAGCGTCGCGGCGGCATTGGCGAGCAGATCGCGCACCGCGCCCATCACCTGCGGCTGGCAGCGCAGCGAATAGGGGTCCTGCACCTTCGAATCGCCGAAGCGGTGGCTGTCGCGGATTGCGCTGCCGGCGATCAGCTCCAGCAGCAGCGCCGCGACGCGAATCTGGCCGGGCTGGCCGCGCAAGGCCTGGATGCGCGGGTCGAACGGCGTGTCCGAGCCCTTCAGCGCATCGACCGAGAGCGCGCCGGCGACCAGCGCGGCATCGAACACCCGCGCCATGGCGCTGAGGCCGGTGAGCGCCAGCGCAGTCGAGACCTGCGTGCCGTTGATCAGCGCCAGCCCCTCCTTGGGGCCGAGCGCCAGCGGCGCCTGGCCGATCCGCGCGAGCGCGTCGGCAGCCGGCATCACCTCGCCCTTCAGTCTGATCTCGCCGACGCCCATCAGCGCGGCGGTGAGATGGGCGAGCGGCGCGAGATCGCCGGAAGCGCCGACCGAGCCCTTGGCCGGCACGACCGGAAGCGCATCGGCCTCGAGCGCGCCGAGCAGCGCCTCGACCACGATCGGCCGCACGCCGGAGGCCCCGCGCGCCAGGCTCGCCGCCTTCATCGCGAGGATCAGCCGCACCACGCCGTCGGGCAGGGCAGGGCCGGTGCCGACCGCGTGCGACAGGATGAGATTGCGCTGCAGCGTCGCGAGGTCGCCATCCGCGATGCGGACGCTGGCGAGCTTCCCGAAACCGGTGTTGACGCCATAGGTCACGGTGCCGGCCGCGACGATGTCGTCGACGATGGCCTGGGCGGCCGCGATCGCATCTGCACTCGCCGAGGAAAGCGTGATCGACGCGCCGTCGATCACGTCGCGCCAGTGCGTCAGGGCGGCATGGCCGGGGTCGAGGAGAAGGGGCGTGCTCATTGTCCGTTCCAGATCCGGGCGTAAAGCGGGTTGAAGCCGATGCGGTAGGCGAGTTCGGCCGGGCGCTCGATGTCCCAGATCGCCAGGTCGCAAGCTTTGCCCGCTTCCAGCGTGCCGATTTCGTCGGAGAGGCCGAGCGCCTGCGCGGCATGGCGGGTCAGCCCCGCCAGCGCCTCCTCCGGCGTCAGCCGGAACAGCGTGCAGGCCATGTTCATCACCAAAAGCGGCGAGGTCAGGGGCGAGGAGCCGGGATTGGCGTCGGTCGCGAGCGCGATCGCCACGCCATGCCGGCGCAGAAACTCGATCGGCGGCTTCTGCGTCTCGTGGAGGAAGTAGAACGCGCCCGGCAGCACCACCGCGACCGTGCGGGCCTTTGCCATGGCGATCACGCCGGCCTCGTCGAGATATTCGAGATGGTCTGCCGAGAGCGCCCCCATCTCGGCTGCCAGCGCCGCGCCGCCGAGATTGGAGAGCTGCTCGGCGTGGATCTTGATCGCCAACCCCTTGGCCTGCGCAGCCTCGAAGACGGCCCGCGTCTCGTCGGGCGAAAAGGCGATGCCCTCGCAGAAGACATCGACCGCATCCGCCAGCCCCTCTGCCGCGATGGCGTCGAGCATCGGCCCGGCGACGAGCGCGGTATAGTCGCCGGAGCGGCCCTTGAATTCGGGTGGCACGGCATGAGCACCGAGGAAGGTCGTGCGCACCCGCACCGGCCGCTCCCGCCCGACCCGGCGCGCAACGCGCAGCGTCTTCACCTCGGCCTCGATCTCCAGCCCGTAGCCGGACTTGATCTCGACCGTGGTCACGCCCTCGGCCAGCAGGGCCGAAAGCCGCCGGTCGGCGCTGGCGAACAGCGCATCCTCGCTCGCCGCCCGGGTCGCGGTCACCGTGGAGAGGATGCCGCCGCCGGCGCGCGCGATCTCCTCGTAGCTCGCGCCCTGCAGGCGCAGCTCGAATTCATGGGCGCGGTCGCCGCCATGGACGAGATGGGTGTGGCAATCAATCAGCCCCGGCGTGATCCAGCGCCCGCCGCAATCGATCGTCTCGGCGGCGCGGAAGGCCGGCGCTTCCTGGCGCGGCCCGGCATAGAGGATGCGCCCGTCGCGGGCGGCCACGACGCCATCCTCGACTGTGCCATAGGGCGCCGCCACCGAGGACGCCATCGTCGCCAAACGGGCGTTCGTCCAGAGCCGGTCGCAGGTCGGGGCCTCAGCCGACATCGTCGCCATGCCGCATCCTCTCGACTATCCTCGAATGGTGAGTATGCTAGCTAATTGCATATGCAAATGACAAGCCCTTAATTGCATAGGCAATTGGACGCTGGAGAGACGCCGTGACCCTGACCCTGCATCTGCAGCAGGCGCTGCTGCCGAATGGTTTTGCCGAGAATGTGCGTCTGACGAGTTCGGCGGGCACGATCACGGCGCTCGAGACGGACGTCGGGGCTCAACCCGGCGATACGTGTCTCTCGGGGCTTGCTCTGCCCGGCATGCCCAATCTGCACAGCCACGCCTTCCAGCGTGGCATGGCGGGCCTCTCGGAGCGCCGTGGCGCGAGCGAGGATTCTTTCTGGACCTGGCGGGAGGTGATGTACCGCTTCCTTGACCGGCTCGATCCCGACGACGTGCAGGCGCTCGCCGCCCAGGCCTTCGTCGAGATGCTGGAGGGCGGCTTCACGGCGCTGGCCGAGTTCCATTATCTCCATCACGACAAGGACGGGCGCCCCTATGCCGACATCGCCGCGATGGGGGCCGCGATCGCCGGCGCCGCTGAGGAAACCGGGCTCGGCCTGACGCTGCTACCGGTGCTCTACCGCTTCGGCAATTTCGGCCAGGCACCTTCGGTCCACGGCCAGCGCCGTTTCGTCAACGACCGCGACTCTTATCTGAAGCTGATCGAGGCGAGCGAAGCCGCGATCCGCCCTCTGCCTGACGCCGTCCTCGGCCTTGCGCCGCATTCGCTGCGCGCGGTCGCGCTGGAGGATCTGGACTGGCTCGCCAGTCTTCGCCCTGGCACGCCCCTGCACATCCATGTCGCCGAGCAGATGCGCGAGGTCGAGGATTCGATCGCGATCATGGGACGCCGGCCCGTCGCCCTGCTGGCGGACACGGTCGCGCTCGACGCGCGCTGGTGCCTGATCCACGCCACCCATCTCGACGATGCCGAGCGCGATGCGATCGCGGCCAGCGGCGCCGTCGCAGGTCTCTGCCCGATCACGGAAGCGAGCCTCGGCGACGGCATCTTCGACGGCGTGCGCTACCGGCGCTCCGGCGGCGCTTACGGCGTCGGCAGCGATTCCAACATCCAGATCGACGCCGGCTCCGAATTGCGCCTGCTCGAATATTCGCAGCGCCTGCGCGACCGCCGCCGTGCATTGCTCGCCGAGGAAGACGCTCCGACTGGCGTGGCTTTGTGGCGGGCCGCCGCTGTAGGTGGCGCTCGGGCCTGCGGAAGGGCGCTCGGCGTGCTCACGCCGGGGATGAGGGCGGACCTCGTGACACTGGATGCCGACCATCCGGCGCTCATCGGCAAGACGGGCGAGGCGGCCCTCGACAGTGCCATCTTCGCCGCCAATGCGCTGCCGGTGCGGGATGTCATCGTCGGCGGCCGGCACCTCGTCGCAGAGGGGCGCCACCGCGGCCGCGAGCGGGTGAAGGGCCGCTTCGGCAGCGTCATGCGCAAGCTGCTGGCGGCGCTGTGACGGCGATGGCTCATGACCGGCTCGACGCCGTGAAGCTGGATGGCGCAGGCCCGGTCTATGACCAGATCCGCCGCGCGATCCGCGATCTCATCCTCGGTGGCACCTGGCCGCCCGGAACCCCGGTGCCGCCCGAGCACGCGCTGATGGAACGGCTTGGCGCCTCCCGCATGACCGTTCATCGTGCGCTGGTACAGCTGGCGCGCGAGGGCCTGATCACGCGGCGTCGTCGTTCGGGCACCGTGGTGGCGAGCCCGCCGACGACCCATGCCATGCTCGACATCCTGTCGATCCCGGCCGAGGTGGAGCGGCTGGGGCAGCGCTATACCTTCGAGGTTCTGGCGCGTCATGACGGCCGGCCGACGCCCGAGCTGGCGCTGCGCTTCGGGCTGAAGCGCGGCGCGAGGATCGCCCATCTCGTCACGCTGCATCGCGCCGACGATCAGCCGCATGTGCTGGAGGAGCGGGTCATCCATCTCGCGACCGTGCCGGCCGCGGCGGATCAGGATTTCACCGAGACCCCGCCGGGCGACTGGCTGCTGCAGCACAGCCTCTGGTCACAGGCCGAACACGCGATCAGTGCCGTGCCCGCTGAGCCTGATGATGCCGCCCTGCTCGACATCGCCCCCGGGGAAGCCTGCTTGCTGATCGAGCGGCGGACATGGAATCATGAAGCTCCGGTCACGGCGGTGCGGCTGCTGTACCCTGGAAACCGCCACCGTTTCGTCGGCCGTTTCGGGCCATACGGAGCGGTCTGACGCCGACACGAAAAAGCCCGGCCGACGCATCGCGCCGGCCGGGCCTCAACCTCACCGCAACAGCGGCGGCGTTGCTCAGCAATCGTAGCGGAAGCGACGGCCGTATTCGTCGCGGCCGACGCAAGTACGCGGTCCGCTGGCCGAGCCGATGATCGCGCCGCCAGCGCCACCGATGGCCGCACCCGCAAGGGCGCCGCCGGCCCGGCCGGTGGCAAGGCCGCCGATCACAGCACCAGTGCCCGCGCCAATCAGCGCGCCGCCCGCGGTCCGCTCTTCCTGCGCCGTGCAGGCGCCGAGCGTGGCCGCAACCGCGGCGATGATCAGAATCTTCTTCATGGGTTCGTTTCCTTGGCGCTGTCGTTTCGGAGCATTGCCGCGCGGACGCCAGAATGAGGTGCACATCGTGGCGGCGCGATGGCCGGCTGCCCAACGGAACGTGCTCTCTCGACAAAGGTTCCGCCGCATCGGGCCGCCACCGACAGGTCCCCGCCAGAGATGGGCGGTTGCTGGTCCGATCGAAAAGCCACTGGTCTGCCGGAACCTTTGGCTCCGAAGCGGCGTTCTTCCGACGATCCGCAGCACCGAATGCTGCTCCCGATGGAGGAAACGATCATGACCCTGCGCGACACGTTCTCGACGTCGGAGTCCACGGTTTCGTCGAATCCGCTGATTGCCGGAGCGCGAGTGGCGGGTACCGAGGTCTACAACACCGCAGGAGAGCATCTCGGCGAGATTTACGACGTCATGCTCGACAAAAAGACGGGCAAGGTCGCCTACGCGATCATGTCCTTTGGCGGCTTCCTCGGTCTCGGCGAGAAGTATCATCCCATCCCCTGGAGCGTTCTCGACTTCGATCCGGAAAGAGGCGGCTATGTCGTCCCCATGACCAAGGATAAGCTCGAGGCGGCGCCGATGTATGACAGTCAGGGCGAGCCGGATTGGGACGACCGCACCTATGGCAAGCGGGTCCACGATTACTACGGCACGATGCCCTACTGGATGATGTAGGCGACGCCCAGACGCAAGTCGCGGCGGTTGCTATCCCCCCAGCCGAACCGTCGTGGCGGCGGGATGCGGGCCGAAAGGCCCGCATCTTCCGTTTTGTGAGAGCCTCCAATCCCGCGTCAGCGCCGGGGTTGGAGGCGGCCCATTCAGGAAGCGCTGCCTTCTCCGCGGCGCACAGGGCGAACCGCGAGGGCGTCATGCGCATCCGTTACGGATACAACATCGAGATGATCTGCGAGCAGGATCTGCCGCTCGTGACGCTGCTCGATATCCACCCGTCGCGTCGTCACGACATCCTGGTCGCCGACGAGTTGAACATCGTCTCCCTGCGCGACCCGTTGTTGCGGATCGCCGCCAGGGAATACATCGACCAATTCGGCAACATCTGCCGCCGGATCACCGCCCCTGCGGGCGGGATCGCGCTGCGCGCCGAGGGCATCGTTCACGACTCCGGCGAGCCGGACCCGGTCGAGCTGACCGCGATGGAAGTGCCCCCCGCGCGTCTGCCCGACGAGGCGCTCGTCTATCTCATGGGCAGCCGTTACTGCGAGACCGACAAGCTCTCGGCCCAGGCCTGGAGCCTGTTCGGCCACATTCCCGCCGGCTGGGCCCGCGTCCAGGCGATCGTGAACTTTGTCCATAACCATCTGACCTTCGGCTATCAGTTCGCCCGCAGCACCCGCACCGCCGCCGAGGCCTTCGAGGAGCGGATCGGGGTTTGCCGCGACTTCGCGCATCTCGCGGTCGCGCTCTGCCGCTGCATGAATGTGCCGGCGCGCTACTGCAACGGCTATCTCGGCGATATCGGCGTGCCGCGGGATCCCGCGCCCATGGACTTCAACGCCTGGTTCGAGGTTTATCTCGGCGGGCGCTGGTTCACGTTCGACGCCCGCCACAACGTGCCGCGGATCGGACGTGTCGTGATCGCCCGGGGCCGCGACGCGACGGATGTGGCGATGCTCAGCTCGTTCGGGCCGCACACGCTGCAACGGTTTGAGGTGATCACCGAGGAAATCGAGGATCCCATGCCCTCGCCGGCATTCGCCGCCGGGCACCGGCAGGATGGCTCACCGCTAACCATCCATTCCTGAAGGGCGAGTATCTCGTCCTGGCCTTATTGTCGTCGTTCGACCTCTCCTTCCCGCCCTCCCTCTCACTCCCCGGCCCATGCACCACACCGTCGTCGTCAACGCTCGGGCCGGGACCGCTCTCGAGGCGGGGC
Source organism: Allobosea massiliensis (assembly GCF_042655245.1). Classification (NCBI taxonomy): domain Bacteria; kingdom Pseudomonadati; phylum Pseudomonadota; class Alphaproteobacteria; order Hyphomicrobiales; family Alloboseaceae; genus Allobosea; species Allobosea massiliensis. Next base: position 118,703 of record NZ_JBHSLU010000007.1, read on the forward strand.
CCGACGCATTCGCGGCGCGGATCGTCGCGGCGTTTGAGGCGAGCGGCTGCACGGCGGAGGTGCGGCTGGTGCACCCGCGCGAACTCGACGATGCCCTGTCGCTGGCGATCGAGAACGCTGACAGCATCCCCGTCATCGCCGGCGGCGACGGCACGCTGAACGGCGTTCTGCCCGTCCTGCTTCAGGCCGGCCGGCCGGTCGGCGTGCTCCCGCTCGGAACCGTCAATGTGCTCGGCCGCGATCTCGGCCTGACCGGGACGCTGGAGGAGCAGATCGAAGCGCTCTGCCAGGGCGAGGCTGTCGTTCTGGACATCGGCACCGTCAACGACCGCCTGTTCCATTCACTGTCCGGCATGGGGTTCTTCAGCCTGATGGCACGAGAGCGCGAGCAGGCGCGTCGTCGCTTTCCCTTCAGCCGGGCCATCGCCTTCGTCGTCGCAGCGACGCGCTCGATCCTGTTCACACGGGCCGTTACGGTCGATATCGGCGTCCAGGGCCAACGCAGCGTCGTCCAGGCGGACGCCGTGCTCGTCACCGTCAACGGATTCGAGGGCGCGGAATGGCGGCGCCCGAGGCTCGACGGCCGCCTGTTCGAGGTCCATATCCTCAAGGCGGGCGGCATCTATTCGCGCTGCAAGGCGGCCCTGTCCGTCGTGTCCGGCGGCTGGCGGACTTCACCGAACCTGACCTCCTTCACGGCGGAGGAGGTGACGCTGACGCGCCGCGACCAGCGCCGTGGGCATATCACCTTCGACGGCGAGGTCGAACGCAAGGCGGGCCCGCTCCGCTACGCGCTCCTGCCGGGAGCGATCCAGTTGATTGCCGCGCGCGATCGGCTCGCCGGCTAGCGAGCGGGTTGCGTCCCGACCTTTGGCTCCTATGTCCCGATGGTCCCTGTTCCGGAGGCGGTTTTTTCGTGTTGTCCCCGCGTGTGCTGTTTCCCGTCGCTGCCGGCTTCGCCTTTCTGGGGTTGGCTCTCTTCATCGTCTCCGGGCGCAGCTTCGCCTTTGACCGCAGCATCGTCCTGTTCTTCCGCGAGGCGGGCGACCCGACCTCGCCGATAGGCCCTGCCTGGCTGCAGGAGGCGGTGCGCGACATGACCGCCTTCGGCAGTTTCGTCGGTCTTGGCCTGATGACGATCACTGCGAGCCTCTCGCTCTGGATCTGTCGACACCGGCCGCTGGCGATCGGGCTCGCCGTCTCGGTGCTCGCCGCGACGCTCGCCTCTACGGTGCTGAAGATTCTGATCGGCCGCGACCGGCCCGATATCGTTGAACATGCGGCGCTGACCTTTACCGCCAGCTTCCCGAGCGGCCACGCCTTCCTCTCGGCCGTGACGCTTTTAAGCATCGCGGGCTTCGTTGGCCTGGCCTCCCGCCGGGAGGACATCGCCCGGCTCTGCGTCTGGCTCGCCTGGGTGATGATCGTGCTGATCGGGCTCAGCCGGATCTATCTCGGCGTCCATTGGCCGACGGACGTCATCGGCGGCTGGTGCCTCGGGATTGTCTGGTCGAGTCTGTCGATCGCGATCCTCGGTCGCAGCATGGCGCGGGCGGAGGGGATCGAGCCGCCGCCGGCCGGACAGGCTGCCTGAGACGGCGACGCCGTCTCAGCGCATGTCGATCCTGGCGTTGACGCCGAGATCGGGCGTCCGTCCCAAGAGCTTCGCCGTGGCGAGCTTGAAGGCCACCAACACGCCGCTCGAGGGCCCGTTCCAGATCTCCGCGCTCTCCGGAGTCAACGCTAGCAGCGTCGCCTCCGGATCGTCTGGGCCGCCCGGAAACCACGCCCCCGTCACCGGCGTCCAGATCCGGGCGAGAAGATCGCGGTCCTCGATCTCCGCCGCGGCGCAGCGCACGGCCGCATAGAAGTTCCGGGCCTCGTCGCTGATCGCGATCGAAAGCCCGGTCGGCTGACCGGCGGCCGCAACGAGCCCGGTTTCGCGATGGACGATGAAGAGCAGGCGGTGATGCTCGCGCTCGACATGTCCGCTCATCGGGCGGGTGCGGATCGCCCCGTCGACCACGGTCGTCACCATGCAGACCGGGTGGCGCTCCAGCGCCTCCCAGACGCTCTGCTGCAGTTCGCTGTCCGGCATGGCGGTCTCCTTCTCCGAACGGGCCCGCCGCCGGACGCGGATGTCCGGGAACATCGGGGCGGGTCGCAAGTTGTCAACGCGCCGCAGGGAATGCGGTTTCACATGGATCGTCACATGCTCGCCTCGCGCCAGTTGCTTGTTGCCCTCGTCTTCGCCCTTGTCGTCGGCCTCGCCGCCACCGGCTATGCCCTCTACCAGGAGAAGAAGCAGCCCGAGGGCGTCGAGATCTCGGTCGGCAAGAACGGGTTGTCGATCAAGGAGAAGTGAGGCCTCCGGGGCCTCAGCTGTTGGCCAGGATCATGTTGCGGACGATCGGGTAGATCTGCCCCTCCCATTTGCGGCCGGAGAAGACGCCGTAATGGCCGACGCCGGCCTGCATGTGGTGGCGCTTGCGGAAGGGCTTCAGCCCCGAGCAGAGGTCATGCGCCGCCGAGGTCTGGCCGAGCGAACAGATGTCGTCGCGCTCGCCCTCGACGGTCAGCAGGGCGGTGCGCCGGATCGCACGGCAATCGACCGGCTCGCCCCGATAGGTCAGGGTGCGGGCGGCGAGCCGCGCCTCCTGGAAAATCCACTGCACGGTCTCGAGATAGAACTCCGCCGGCAGGTCCAGCACGGCGAAGTATTCGTCGTAGAAGGACTTGATCTTCTGCGCCTCCTCCGTCTCGCCGGTGGCGAGGTGGAGGAACATGTCGATATGCGCGTTGACATGGCGCTGCATGTTCATCGCCACGAAAGCGCCGAGCTGCACGAAGCCCGGATAGACCTTGCGACCGCCGCCGGGGAAGCGTGACGGCACCGTCGCGATCAGATTGCGCCGGAACCACTCGATCGGCTTGTCGGTCGCGAGCTTGTTGACCGTCGTCGGATTGATCCGGGTGTCGACCGGCCCGGCCATGAGCGTCATGCTGCGCGGCTGGAATGGGCTGCCCGATTGCGCCATCACGGCCGCCGCCGTCAGCACCTGCACGCAGGGCTGGCACACGGCGACGATATGCGTGTCCGCCCCCAGCGTCTCGACGAAGCGGATCAGCGTGTCGACATAGTCGTCATAGCCGAAAGGGCCTGCCTCCAGCGAGACGTCGCGGGCATTGTGCCAGTCGGTGATGTAGACGTCGTGGTCGCGCAGCAGCGTCGCCACCGTGTTGCGCAGCAGCGTCGCGAAATGGCCCGACATCGGCGCCACGACCAGCACCTTGGCCTGCGGCGTGTCGCTGTCCTTGCGGAAGCGAAGCAGGCTGCCGAAGGGGAGGGTGAGCACCACCTCCTCGGTCACCGGCACGTCGCGATTGCCCTCGCGCACGCTCTCGATGTGGTAGGGCGGGCGTTCATGGGTCAGGCCCGCCCGCGTCACCATCTCGTAAGCCGCCGCCGTCGCGCGCCAGTCTACCGGCTGGCCGCTCATCGCCCGCGCGCCGATCGCCGCCAGGGCGGATTGCGCCAGCATCCGGGCCGGATTCAACAGATCCGACTGGGCCTGATAGGCGAGATAGAGCATCGCGACGCGCCCTTGCTGAACAGCCCGGCGGGCCGCAACCGGCATTCTCCGGCGGCAGGCCGCGCCCCGCTCGATGTTGCACTGCAAAAGCGGGTTTCCGCAAGATTGTTCTAATCCGCATTCCGCAGTGGAATGGCTCTTGCTAGATCTCTGACTGCCGCAGAGGATGCCTGCCATGACCGGCGCGACACTGACGATCAGCAGCAAGAACTACTCGTCCTGGTCGCTGCGCGGCTGGCTGCTCTGCATGATGGCGGGTCTCGAGGTGGAGGAGCACATGCTCTCCGCCGACGACCCCTCGACGCGGGCCGAGCTGCTGCTGCTCTCGCCCTCCTTCCTCGTGCCCTGCCTGACCCATGACGGCATCAAGGTCTGGGACACGCTCGCCATCGCCGCCTATCTCGACGAGATCAGGCCCGATGCCGGCCTCCTGCCGCAGGACGCCGCCCCCCGCGCCCATTGCCGCGCCATCTGCGGCGAGATGCATTCCGGCTTCGCCAATCTGCGATCGGCCCTGCCGATGAACCTCAAGGCGCATTACCCCGGCTTCAAGGTCTGGGCCGGCGCCCAGGCCGATATCGACCGTGTCACCGAGATCTGGCGCGACTGCCTGCAGCGCTATGGCGGGCCCTATCTCTTCGGCAGGACGCTGACGATGGCGGATGCGATGTACGCGCCGGTCTGCCTGCGCTTCCTCACCTATGACGTCGCGCTGGACGAAGCCTGCCGGAGCTATTGCCGCACCATCGCCGCCTGGCCCGTGCTGCAGCGCTGGATCGAAGCCGCGAAGGCCGAGCCCGAGGAGGTCGAGGAGCTCGACGCGGAGTTCTGAGCGCCCTCCATGCGCGAGCGGACTTGGCCCGTCCCGCCGCGGCAATGGTCATCGCCGGCCAGAACGGCTACACCGCGCGGCGAACACAAAACGCCGTGGGAGGCCGCTGATGACCGAGATGTTCAAGAACCTGATCGCTGGCGAATGGGCCGGCGGCTCGCAAGTTTCGCGCAACATCAACCCCTCCAACACCAATGACGTCGTCGGCGAATATGCCCAGGGCTCCGTCGATCAGCTCAACGACGCCGTCGCCGCCGCCAAGGCCGCCTTTCCCGCCTGGAGCCGCTCCGGCCCGCAGGAGCGCTACGAGATCCTGAAGAAGGCGTCCGACGAGATCCTCGCCCGCAAGGAGGAGCTCGGCCGCCTGCTCTCCCGCGAGGAGGGCAAGACCCTGGCCGAGGGCATCGGCGAGGCCGGTCGCGCCGGCCAGATCTTCGCCTTCTTCGCCGGCGAATGCCTGCGCCTGACCGGCGAGGCCCTGCCTTCGGTGCGCCCGGGCGTCGGTGTCGAGATCACGCGCGAGCCGGTCGGCATCGTCGGCATGATCACGCCCTGGAACTTCCCGATCGCGATCCCCGCCTGGAAGATTGCGCCCGCGCTCGCCTATGGCAATTGCGTCGTCATCAAGCCGGCGGACCTCGTGCCGGGCTCGGCCTGGGCGCTGGTCGACATCCTGCAGCGCGCCGGACTGCCCAAGGGCGTGCTCAACCTGGTCATGGGTCGCGGCTCGGTCGTCGGCCAGGCGCTGCTTCAGCACAAGGACGTCCACGCCATCTCCTTCACCGGCTCGGTCGCGACCGGCCGCAAGGTGGCGGAGGCCTGCATCGCCTCCTCGCCGATGAAGAAGGTTCAGCTGGAGATGGGCGGCAAGAACCCGCTCGTCGTGCTCGACGACGCCGATCTCAAGGTCGCGGTGGAGGCCGCCGTCACCGGCGCCTTCTTCTCCACCGGCCAGCGCTGCACGGCGTCCTCGCGCCTGATCGTCCAGTCCGGCATCCATGACCGCTTCGTCGAGGCCTGCATCGAGCGGCTGAAGGGCGTCGTCGTCGACGACGCGCTCAAGGCCGGCACGCATATCGGCCCGGTCGTCGACCAGAGCCAGCTCGACCAGGATCTGAAATACATCCAGATCGCCAAGGACGAGGGCGGCAAGCTGGTCTGGGGCGGCGAGCTCCTGAACCGCGAGACCCCCGGCTTCTATCTCCAGCCGGCGCTCTTCACCGAGACCACGAACAGCATGCGGATCTCGCGGGAGGAGGTTTTTGGGCCCGTCGCCAATATCATCCGCGTCAAGGACTACGAGGAAGCGCTCGCCATCGCCAACGACACCGAGTTCGGCCTGTCCTCCGGCATCTGCACGACCTCGCTGAAGCATGCGACGCATTTCCGGCGCAATGCCGAAGCCGGCATGGTGATGGTCAACCTCGCTACCGCGGGCGTCGACTACCATGTGCCCTTTGGCGGCCGGAAGGGCTCGAGCTATGGACCCCGCGAGCAGGGGGCCTACGCCAAAGAGTTCTACACCACGGTCAAGACCGCCTACACGCTGGCTTGAGACGACTCGGGACCGGGCGGCCGCAGCGCCGCCCGGTCTTCCGACATTGCAGCGCCCGCCGATCTGGTCTTTGCTCCCGGCTGATCTCAACCGGAGGCACCCCGCCACGATGACCCTGCTTCGTCCGAACCGCCGTACCGCGCTCGCCCTGATCTCGTCCGCCTGCCTGCCGACCCTCGGGCGGGCTCAGGCTCCGAAGAAGGTCGCCGCGCTCTTTGCCGGGCGCATCGACGATCGCGGCTTCATGCAGGCGGGCTATGACGGGTTGAAGCTGGCCGAAGCCCGTCTCGGCGTCTCCGTCGCCTTCAAACAGGGCGTCCAGCCGAAGCCCGAGGAGTTGACGGCCGCGCTGCGCGAACTCGCGGCTGCCGGGCCCGACCTCGTCATCGCCCATGGCGGCCAGAACAACGCCGCCGCCAAGGCGGTGGCGGCCGAATTCCCGTCGGTGCGTTTCGCCGTGACCCAGGGCAACGTCACGGGAACCAACCTCGCGAGCTACGAGGTGTTGCAGGAGCAGTCGGCCTTCCTTGCCGGCATGCTCGCCGCCCTGACCACCCGCACCGGTGTCGTCGGCCATATGTCGGGCATCCGCGTCACGCCGGGCCTGAAGGGCCGCGCCGCCTATGCCGCCGGTGTCGCTCATGCCGACCCGAAGGTGATCCTGCTGACGAATTTCTCCGGCAACCAGGACGACAACGCCCTGTCGGAAAAGGTCGCCCGCGCCATGATCGCCGAGGATGCGCAGGTGATCTTCACCATGCTCAATGCCGGTCGCGACGGCGTCACGGCCGCCTGCCGCGAGCGCGGCGTCAAGCAGATCGGCAATGTCGGCGACTGGACCGCGATCGCGCCCGACGTCTTCATCGCCTCCGCCTTCGCCGATTCCGGCCGGGCCCTGTTCGATGCGGTGGCGGATTTCACCGCGGGCAAATTCGCCACCGGCGAGATCAAGCGGCTCGGGCTGGAGACGCCGGAGGCTGTCCGGCTCGTTATGGCCCCCTCGGTGCCCGTCGATATCCGGGGGCGGATCGAAGCTGCGGCGAGCTCCATCGTCGCCGGAACGTTGAAGGTCCCCGTCGAATGGTCGGGATCCGAGTTCCCCACCCCTGCCTGACGCCCGCGCAGCGGAGCGCGAGCGTCGTCATGTCGGGGCAGCGCCTCAAGCTATCGGCCGGCTACCAGTAATAATGCCAGCGACCGCGATGCCAGCGGCGGCGCATGCGGCGCATCCGGCGGCGGCGACGCCGGGCCCAGCGGCGCCGGTGCCATTCGCGATGCCCGCGATGCCGCGGTCCGGGCGGCATATGGGCATATTCAGAATCTGCTTCGTCGAGTCCCGCAAGATCGACGGCATCGGCCTGCGCCTCGTTCGAAACGGTCGATGCCGCCAGAGCGGCTCCGCTCGTCGCCATGGTCAAGCTGCCGACCAGGACGGCCAAAAATGAGCGTCTGTGCATGACGTTCCTTTCTGCTGTCGCCTCCGCCGAAGGTGCGGAGGCCTTTGAGGAACGGCCTGGGCCCGGAGGGGTTCCGGGCCGGCTGCCATCAGTTGGCCCGACCGCGCGGACCCAGCGGGAATCCGCAAGGGCGGGCTCGGCTGCTCACCGTGTTGCGCCGCCCGGTGAACGGTTCGGCGCTCCCGCGTCACGCCTGACGCTCAAAAGCCCTCAAGCACGATCTTCCCCCTGGCCTTGCCGCTTTCGAGCAGGGCATGGGCGCGCTTGAGATTGGCGATGTCGATCCGGCCGAAGCTCTCGGTCAGGGTCGAGCGCAACGCGCCGGCATCGACCAGCCGCGCCACCTCGGCCAGCAGGTCGCCCTGCGCCTGCATGTCGGCGGTCTGGTGCAGCGAGCGGGTGAACATCAGCTCCCAGTGCAGCGACAGCGACTTGTTCTTGAGCGGCATCACATCGAGCGTCGGCGCGTCGTCGATGACGCCGAGCCGCCCCTGCGGCGCGACCAGTTTCAGAACCTCGGGCAGATGCTGGGCGGTGTGGGTCGTGAAGAAGACGAAACCGGACGCTCCAATCCCGAGAGCCGCGACCTCCTCCGCCAGCGGGCGGCTGTGATCGACGACATGATGCGCGCCGAGTTCGCTCGCCCAGGCCCGGGTCTCCGGCCGCGATGCGGTGGCGATGACGGTGAGATCGGTCATCTGGCGCGCGAGCTGGATCGCCGCCGAGCCGACGCCGCCCGCCCCACCGACGATGAGCAGGGCCGGCGCCGCGCCCGGCACGGGGTCACGCACCTTCAGCCGGTCGAACAGCATCTCCCAGGCCGTGATCATGGTCAGGGGCAGGGCGGCGGCTTCGGCGAAGGACAGGCTTGTCGGCTTGGGTCCGACGATCCGCTCGTCGACGAGATGGAACTCCATGTTGGCGCCGGGGCGGTTCAGCGCACCCGCATAGAACACGGCGTCGCCGGGCCCGAAGGCCGTGACCTCGGGACCCACAGCCTTGACGATGCCGGCCGCATCCCAGCCGAGAATCCGCGCCTCGCCCTCCGGCGGGCGGGCGTTGCGCCGGACCTTGGTGTCGACCGGATTGACCGAGATCGCCTTGACCTCGACCAGCAGGTCGCGGCCGGTCGCGACGGGCTCGGGCAGATCGAGGGTGATGAGGCTGGTTTCGGCGCTGATGTCCTGGGGTTCGCGATAGCCGATGGCGCGCATGGGGGAGGTCTCCTGCATTGCAATGCAGGCGAGATGATCCCTATTCTCGGATGCCGCAAGAACGCACAATTTCCGCCGATAGTGCCGAAAAGGATACCGTGATGCCTCCTCGTTTTCAGGAGCCCTATTGTTCCGCAGGCTGCCCGGTCGAGGCCGCGTTGGGGCTGATCGGCGGCAAATGGAAGGGAATCCTGCTCTATCACCTGATGAGCGGGACGCTGCGCTTCAACGAGATCCGCAAGCGCGTCCCCGGCGTGACCCAGCGCATGCTCACCACACAACTGCGTGAGCTGGAGGCTGACGGGCTGATCCTGCGCGTCGTCTATCCGCAGGTGCCGCCGCGGGTCGAATACTCGCTCTCGGACAGGGGGCGAACGCTGCAGCCGGTCATCATGGCGCTGAAGGCGTGGGGCGAACGCCACGCCACGCAGCGGGAGCCGCAGGCCGCCTGAGCGCCTCCGTCAGTAGGGCAACCCGACATAGTTCTCCGCCAGCGCCGCCATCGCGTGCTCGGACGAGACCAGATAGTCGAGTTCGGCCTGCTGCATGCGCTGCTCGAACGGGCTTTGCTCCGGGAAGAGATGCATCAGCGAGGTCAGCCACCAGGAGAAGCGCTCCGCCTTCCAAACCCGGGCCAGCGCTGTCTGCGAATAGGCGTCGATGCCCGCCTCGGAGTGGTCGAGGAAAAGTTCGCGCAGCGCCTCGAACAGGTAATGCACGTCGCTGGCGGCGAGGTTGAGGCCCTTGGCGCCGGTGGGCGGCACGATGTGGGCGGCGTCGCCCGCGAGGAACAGCCGGCCGAAGCGCATCGGCTCGGCCACGAAGGAGCGCAGTGGCGCGATCGACTTCTCGATCGAGGGCCCCGTCGTCAGGCCTTCCGCCGTTTCGGGGTCGAGCCTTCGGCGCAGCTCGTCCCAGAAGCGCTGGTCGGACCAGGCATCGACCCGCTCGTCGGTCCCGCACTGGACATAGTAGCGGCTGCGCGTGGGCGATCTCATCGAGCAGAGCGCGAAGCCGCGCTGGCTGCGGGCATAGATCAGCTCGTCGGAGACGGGTGGCACATCGGCGAGGATGCCGAGCCAGCCGAAGGGATAGACTCGCTCAAAGACGCGCAGCGCGCTCGCCGGAATGCTGGCGCGGGCGACGCCGTGATAACCGTCGCAGCCGGCGATGACGTCGCAGTCGAGCCGCCTCGGAACGCCGCCGTCGAGATAGGTGACATAGGGGCTGGTGCCGTCGAAGCCGTGCAGCGTCACGTCGTCGGCCTCGAAGACCGTCTTGCCGCCCTGCGCGGCGCGCTGGTCCATCAGGTCGCGCGTCACCTCCGTCTGCCCGTAGACGGTGACGTGCCGGCCGCCGGTCAGTTCGCTGAGGGCGATGCGGTGGCGCCGTTCGCCGAAGAGCAGCTCGAAGCCGTCATGCGGCAGGCCCTCCGCATGCAGCCGTCCGCTGGCCCCGACCTTGTCGAGCAGGCCGACGGTGCCCTGCTCGAGCACGCCGGCACGAATGCGCGCGAGTACATAGTCGCGGCTCTTGCGTTCGAGGATGACGCTGTCGATCCCCGCCTGATGCAGCAACTGGCCGAGCAGCAGCCCCGACGGGCCGGCCCCAATGATCGCCACCTGAGTTCGCACGACATCCTCCCTGCGCCCGCCTTGCCGGCGGCTGCGCGGAAACAAGTTGCCATGGCAACCAATAAAAGAAAAGTAGCTCGGGCTGGTCTGCGTGGCCGCAGGCGCTCAGCCGATCGGGATGACGTCGACGGCCACGCCGATCTTCTGCGAGCCGGGGCCGATGACCACGCCGTCGAGCGGAGAGACGTCGGCATAATCGCGCCCGAACGCGGTGACGATGTGATCGTCGGCGACGATCAGGTCGTTGGTCGGATCGAGCCCGATCCAGCCGGTCTCGGGCCCGCACCAGAGCATCACCCAGGCATGGCTGGCGTCGGCGCCCTCGAGCCGCTTCTGCCCCGGCGGCGGCACGGTGCGGATGTAGCCGCTGACATAGGCCGCCGGCAGGCCGAGCCCGCGCAGTCCTGCGATCATGACATGGGCGAAGTCCTGGCAGACGCCGTGGCGCTGGCGGAAGGCTTCCTCCAGCGGCGTCGAGACCTCGGTGGCTTCGGGATCATAGGTGAAGTCGGTCTTGATGCGCGCCATCAGCTCGGTCGCCCCCTCGAGGACGGGTCGCCTCGGCGGGAAGCTGTTGCGCGCATAGTCGGTGACGGCCGCGACAGGCGGCACGAGACGGCTGGGATAGAGGTGATGCGCCGGGGAATCCGGCGCGAGGCTGGCCGAGGCGAGGGCCTGCTCGCCGACCTCTTCCCAGCTGCGCGTCAGAGCGGGGAAGGGCGCCTGCGGCCGCCGCACCTCGACGCGTGCCCGCATCTCGATCTTCAGCTCGCGATGTGGCTTGGCGATGGTGAGCGTCGTCATCCGGTTGCCGAAGAAGCAGACGCCGTCGTCGCGCTCGGCCGGGCGCGGCGTCACGATGAGCTCGCTGCTCTGGACGCTCTGCCCGCCGTCGTTGCGGGGTTGCAGCCGCAGGATGCAGCGCGCGAAGGGGACCGGCCGGCTATAGGCGTAGGTCGTGACGTGACGCAGGTCGTAGATCACGCGATGCCTGTCAGGCGCGAGGCTTCCGGACCGCTGCTCTGCAGGAAATAGCGGTCGGCGATGGCGCTCGAGACGCCCATCAGCAACTGCTCGAAAAGCAGGATGCTGGTGCGGTCGAGCCGTGAGGCTTCGGCCGTGCGGCATTCGGCGGCGAGCTTGAGGATCAGCCGGCGCGGAGCTTCCAGCATGCCGTCCTCGGTCAGCGACGGCAGATCCCGGATCTCGGTGTCGAGCCGGTCGATCTGGAAGGCGACGGAACGGGGATTGTAGGGGTCGAGCATCACGAGATCGAGGACGGGCTGCAGGCTGGCGCCGAGCAGATAGCGCGAGCGATAGGTGATCTGCGAATCCGTCAGGTCGAGCAGCGCGTCGAGCGCGTCGCCCGGCGCATTGGTCTCGGCGAAATGGCGGGCGAAGCGGCAGGTCGCGATGCCGCGCTCCAGCCGTCGCCCGATGTCGAGAAAGCGCCAGCCCGGGCCGCGCACCATGTTCTCCTGGCTGAGGCCCGAGAAGGCGGCGAGCGACTTCAGCGCCCGGTCGGCGATCTCATAAGCCTCGCCCTCGCTGGGCTCGCGTCCCGGCTCCAGGGTCAGCTGTTCCTGCATGTCGCCGAACAGCCGCCAGGCGTCGATCGAGAGCCGCTCGCGGATGACCGAGGCCGTGCGTCGCGCCTCGCGCATCGTCGAGATCGCCGAGCCGTACTGGTCGAGCGCGTGGAGCGCCGCCGAGGCCTGGCCGGCCGGAGTCTGGCCGCGCCCGCCGGGGGCGGCGCCCCAGGCGACGAGCAGATTGGCGAGGCGTTTCAGCGTCTCGTTGCGGCCCTGCGCCGGGTCGGTGTCGATCAGCCGCCCCAGCAGCGCGCGCACCAGCCGTAGCGTCGCCTCCGTCCGCTCCAGATAGCGCCCGAGCCAGAACAGGTTGTCGGCGGCGCGGCTCGGCAGCGTGCCGGTGATGCGGCGGATGGTGATGCGGTCGGGCGCCGGCAGCAGCGAAACGGGGTCGACCGGCGCATCCGAGGTCACCCAGACGTCGCTGGAACGCACGCCGCTGCGCATGCTCACCGCCCGCGCGTCCCGCTCGTCGGAGATCCGGCAGAAGCCGCCCGGCATCACCTTCCAGCCGTCGGGCGTGGCGGCGGCAAACACACGCAGCGTCATCGGGCGCGGCTGCAGCCGCCCGTTCTGGAACACCGGCGTGGTCGAGAGCCGCACCACCTCCTGCCCGACATAGTCCATGCCCCGCGCCTCGATGCGGCGCCTCAGCGCCTCCTTCTCGGCGGCCGGAAGATCGGCCACCACGACCGGCCCGCTGTCGAGCCCGCCGCCGGCACTGCGGAAGGCCGGGGCGATGCTCATCTCGTCGAAGCGCTCCAGCACCACGGCCCGCTCGCGCGGCTGGCCGCACCACCAGGTCGCGACGTTCGGCAGAATCATCGCTTCGCCCAGCAGACGCTGGCCCAGCGCAGGCAGGAAGCCCATCAGGGCGCGCGCCTCGACGACGCCTGAGCCCAGCCCGTTGGCGACATGCACGCTGCCCTTGCGGACGGCCTGCACCAGCCCGGCGACACCGAGCGCCGAAGAGGCGTTGAGTTCGAGCGGATCGGCGAAATCGCCGTCGATGCGGCGCCAGATCACGTCCGCGCGCTTCAGCCCGGCGATGGTGCGCACATGCACACGTCCCTCGCTCATGACGAGATCGCCGCCCTCGACCAGTAGGAAGCCGAGATAGCGGGCCAGATAGGTCTGCTCGAAGTAACTCTCGTTCAGCGGCCCTGGCGTCAGCAGGCAGATCCGCGGTTCGACGCGCTTGGACCGAGCGACGAGGCCGGCGCGAAAGGCCTGGAAGAAGGCCGCCAGCCGCTCGATGTTCATGGTCCGGAACATGTCGGGGAAGGCGCGCGATAGGGCGAGCCGGTTTTCCAGCGCATAGCCGGTTCCCGACGGGGCCTGGGTGCGGTCCTGCAGCACCCACCAGCGCCCGTCCGGTCCGCGCCCGAGATCGACCGCATAGAGCTGCAGCGTGCCGCCGCCGGGCGCGCCCTGCAGCGGGCGCAGATAGTCCGGGCTCCCCGTCACCACCGACGCTGGCAGGAGACCGTTCGCGATCATCTCGCCGGGGCCGTAGATGTCCTCGAGCAGCCCGCTCAAGAGCTGCGCCCGCTGGGCGACGCCGGCCGCGATCGTCTGCCACTCCGCCCCGGTGATGACCAGCGGCACATGGCTGAGCGGCCAGGCCCGTTCGCCTGCGGTCGGGTCGCGCGGATCGATGTCGCCATGGACGCGGTAGGAGACGCCGGTGTCGTGGACATGGCGGTCGGCAAGGCCGAAGCGCTGATTCAGCTCCTCGGGCGAGAAGGCGCACCACTCCGTCAGGAAGGGCTCCCATTGCGGGCGGACCTGGCCGTCCGCACCGAGGATCTCGTCATAGACGCCCGGAAGAGGGCGATAATCCGCCAGCAGAGCGTTGCGACGCTCCGTCCCCACGCGCACGGAGGGGGATCGGCCCTGGGCTGCCATCGCTTTCGTCTACACTCCCGCAGGCCGCCTCAGATCCAGCGTCAGCGGGAATTCGGCGCTGCGCTCTTCCGGCGGAATCGCCAGCGCCCCGGGAGTATGGCCGATTGCCTCGAAACGCGCGAGCCGGCGCGCCTCCGCCTCATAGGAATTCACAGGCGGCGTCTCGTAATTGCGACCGCCGGGATGGGCGACATGGTAGACGCAGCCGCCGAGAGAGCGCCCGACCCAGGTGTCGACGATATCGAAGGTCAGCGGAGCATGGACCGGAATCGTCGGGTGCAGGCCCGACGCCGGCTGCCACGCTTTGAAGCGCACGGCCGCGACGCTCTCGCCCGTGGTCCCGGCCGGCGTCATCGGCAACCGCCGTCCATTGCAGGTGACGAGATGGCGCCCTAGCACCAGCCCCTTCGCCTTGACCTGAAGCCGCTCGACCGAGGAATCGACATAGCGCACCGTGCCGCCGATCGCGCCCTCCTCGCCGAGCACATGCCAGGGTTCGAGCGCCTGGCGGATCTCGATCTCGACGCCGCCATGCTCGACCTTGCCGAAGAAGGGGAAGCGGAACTCGGCCTGCGCCTCGAACCAGACCGGATCGAAGGCGTAGCCGGCCCGGCCGAGATCGGCGAGCACCTCGCGGAAATCCTGCCAGACCATCTCGGGCAGCATGAAGCGGTCATGAAGCGCCGTGCCCCAGCGCACCAGCGGGCCAGTCTGCGGCTCGCGCCAGAACCACGCGATCAGCGCCCGCACCAAAAGTTGCTGCGCCAGGCTCATCCGCGCATCCGGCGGCATCTCGAAACCACGGAACTCGATCAGCCCGAGCCGTCCCGTCGGCCCGTCCGGCGAATAGAGCTTGTCGATGCAGATCTCGGTGCGATGCGTGTTGCCGGAGACGTCGACCAGGAGATTGCGCAGCAGCCGGTCGACCAGCCAGAGCGGGATCGAAGGGGCGTCCGGCCCCGGGATGTTCGCCAGCGCGATCTCGAGTTCGTAGAGCGCGTCGTGCCGCGCCTCGTCGATGCGCGGCGCCTGGCTGGTCGGGCCGATGAAAAGCCCCGAGAACAGATAGGAGAGCGAGGGGTGCCGATTCCAGTAGAGCACGATGCTCTTCAGCAGGTCCGGCCGGCGCAGGAACGGCGAATCCGGCGGTGTGACGCCGCCGAGCACGACATGGTTGCCACCGCCCGTTCCGGTGTGACGCCCGTCGACCATGAACTTTTCGGCGCAGAGCCGCGCCAGCCGCGCCTCCTCATAGACGCCCCGCGTGATCTCGACCGCCTCGCGCCAGTTCCGTGCCGGGTGGATGTTGACCTCGATGACACCGGGATCGGGCGTGACCTTGACGACATTGAGCCGCGGATCGTGCGGCGGCGCATAGCCCTCGATATGGACGGGCTGGTTGCGCTCGCGTGCCACCGCCTCGACGCTGGCGACGAGGTCGAGATAATCCTCCAGCCGCTCCACCGGCGGCAGGAAGACGCAGAGCACCTTGTCGCGGATTTCGAGGCTGATCGCGGTGCGCACATGCTCGCCGCCGATCTCCTGCTCGGTGCGGTCCTGCGCGGCGGCGCCGCCGGTCTCGACCGAGCGCGACGTCTGATGAGGCGGGTCCTGGGTCGGGTGCGGCTCCGGCTTGACCGGCGCCTCATGCGGCGGATCGACCGCGGGGCCGAAGCCGCCGGCCGCGCGCGGCAGCGGCGGGCGGGTCTCCATCGGGTCCTGCGGGTGGATATGCGGGTATTCCGCCTTCGGCACCACCGGCAGGGAGCCGAGCGGCAGCCGGTAGCCGACGGGGGAATCGCCCGGCACGAGGAAGAGCTTGCCGCGCCGCAGGCGCCATTTCTCCGAGCGCCAGCGCCGGTCGCCGGCCTGGCTCTGCCAGCGCTGCACCGGGATGACGTAGCCGCGCGGCTTGCCCAGCCCGAGCTGGAAGACCTGCTGCATCCGCGCGCGTTCCTCGGGGTCAGCGAGACGCGGGTCGAGCGGATCGACATTGTCGGGAAGCTGCGCCTCCTTCAGCAGCCAGAAGCCGGTGTCCTCATAGGCCGGCAGCACATAGTCGGCGCCGAGCCCGAGCTTGTCTGACAGTCCTTCGGCGAGGGCCTCCGCTTCGGCCATGGTCGCGCCCGCCTCGAGTTCGCGGTCGACGCCGGTCGGAGCCCCGGGCTCGCGGGCGATCAGCGCGGCGTCGCGCCAGATCGGCTCGCCATCGGCGCGCCAGTACAGCGCGAAGGCCCAGCGCGGCAGGCTCTCGCCCGGATACCACTTGCCCTGGCCGTAATGCAGCATGCCGCCGGGCGCGAAGCGCTCGCGCAGGCGCCGGATCAGCACATCCGCGCGCTGTCGCTTGGTCGGCCCCACCGCAGCGGTGTTCCATTCCTCGCCGGTCTGGTCGTCGATCGAGACGAAGGTCGGCTCGCCGCCCATCGTCAGCCGCACATCCTGCGCCTGAAGATCGGATTCCACGCGCTCGCCCAGCGCGTCGAGGCGCTGCCAGGACTCGTCCGAGAAGGGCAGGGTGATGCGCGGCACCTCATGGACGCGCGCCACGCTCATGTCGAAATCGAAGACCGTCTCGGCATAGCTCGCCAGGCCTGAGACCGGCGCTGCCGAGCGGTAATGCGGCGTCGCCGCCAGCGGCAGATGGCCCTCGCCGGTCAGCAGGCCCGAGGTCGGATCGAGCCCGATCCAGCCGGCGCCGGGGATATAGACCTCCGCCCAGGCGTGGAGGTCGGTGAAGTCCTTGTCCGTGCCGCGCGGCCCCTCGAGCGGGTCGATATCCGCCTTCATCTGGATCAGGTAGCCGGAGACGAAGCGGGCCGCGAGGCCGAGATGCCGCAGGATCTGCACCAGCAGCCAGCTCGTGTCCCGGCAGGATCCGGACTTGATGCCGAGCGTGTGCTCCGGCTCCTGCACGCCGGGCTCCATGCGGATGCCATAGGCGATCGTGCCGGCGAGCCGCGCGTTCAGGTCGACGATAAAGTTGACCGTATTGGTCGGTTCGCGCGCCACCGTGGCGAGGAAATCCGTCAGCAACGGGCCGGCGGGCTCGGTCACCAGATAGGGCGCGAGTTCGGCCCTGAGTTCCTCCGGATAGGCGAAGGGGAAGGTCTCGGCATCGGTTTCGACGAAGAAGTCGAAGGGGTTGATGATCGACAGCTCGGTGACGAGATCGACCTCGATGCGAAACTCCCGCACCGGCTCCGGGAAGACATAGCGCGCCAGCCAGTTGCCGCTGGGGTCCTGCTGCCAGTTCACGAAATGCTCGGCCGGGGTGACCTTCAGCGAATAGCTGTTGATCGCCGCCCGGCAATGCGGCGCGGGGCGCAGGCGGATGATCTGGGGCCCGAGCGTGACGGGCCGGTCGTAGCGGTAATGCGTGACGTGGTGGAGCGCGGCGATGATGGCCAAGGGCTGGGCACCTGCTTGTCATGGGCCGGCGGGCGCCGGAGCATGCTCACGTTAGCGAGGCCGGCAGGGCGCGCAAAGCCGCAACTCGCGACGCATTGCCCGATCCCGACCAGCCCGATGCACAAGAACTGTGCAGCAACATCTGGACATGCGCCTCGTCCTGCTGGACAGAAGCCGCCAACTGGTTCCACATTCACGCCAATGGCCGCCGGAGCGCGGCCGACAATCCGAACCGATGGGGAATGCGATGCGTCACGTTGCGAAATTGATGGTGGCGTCGGCCTTCACGGCCTTGCTGGCGACGACCGCCCAGACCACCGTGGCCCTGGCCCAGACCCCGAAGGACACGGTGGTCATGGCCAAGCAGATCGACGACATCATCTCGCTCGATCCGGCCGAGGCGTTCGAATTCTCCGGCGTCGAGGTCGTGACCAACCTCTACGACAAGCTGATGGGCGTCGACCTCGCCAAGAACAACGAGCTCGTCCCCGAACTCGCCCAGAGCTGGAGCGTCACGCCCGACAATCTGACCTACACCTTCAAGCTGCGCCCCGGCGTGAAGTTCCACTCGGGCAACCCGCTGACGGCGGCCGACGTGGTCTATTCCTTCCAGCGGGCCGTGACGCTGAACAAGTCGCCCGGCTTCATCCTGGCCCAGTTCGGCTTCACCAAGGACAACGTCACCGAGAAGGTGAAGGCGACCGACGATTCCACCCTCGTCATCACCGTCTCCAAGCCCTTCGCGCCGACCTTCTTCCTCAACTGCCTGACCTCCGGCGTCGCCTCGATCGTCGACAGCAAGCTGGTCAAGGCCAATGAGAAGGATGGCGACTGGGGCAATGGCTGGCTGAAGCAGAACTCGGCCGGCTCCGGCGCCTACAAGGTCCGCGCCTATCGTCCCAACGAGCAATATGCGCTCGATGCCAACGAGGCCTGGTATAAGGGCGCGCCGAAGAACAAGCGCATCATCGTGCGCCATGTCGCCGAGCCGGCCTCGCAGCGCCTGCTGCTCGAGAAGGGCGACATCGACATCGCCCGCAACCTGTCCAAGGACCAGCTGACGGCGGTCAAGGCCAACAAGGACATCGAGCTCGTCCAGGGCGACAAGGGCTACATTCTCTATCTCGGCCTGAACACGAAGAACCCGAACTTCGCCAAGCCGGAGGTCCGCGAGGCGCTCAAGTACCTCGTCGACTATGCCTCGATCGAGCGCAACATCGTCGAGGGCACCTACAAGGCGCACCAGTCCTTCCTGCCCAAGGGTTTCCTCGGCGCGATCGACGACAAGCCCTACACGTTCAACCCCGCCAAGGCGAAGGAACTGCTCGCCAAGGCCGGTCTGCCGAACGGCTTCTCCGTCACGATGGACGTGCGCTCGGTCAGCCCGATCACCGACATCGCTCAGGCGATCCAGTCGACCTGGGGTCAGGCCGGAATCAAGCTCGAGCTGATCCCCGGTGACGGCAAGCAGACGCTGACCAAGTACCGCGCCCGCACCCACGATATCTATATCGGCCAGTGGGGCCCGGACTATCTCGACCCGCACACCAATGCGGAGACCTTCGCCATCAACGAGAACAACAACGAGGACGCGAAGTCGAAGACGCTGGCCTGGCGCAACGCCTGGGACATCCCCGAGATGACCAAGACCACCCAGGCCAATGTGCTCGAGCAGGACGCCGCCAAGCGCGCCGCCGTCTATGGCGATCTGCAGCGCGAGCACCAGAAGGTCTCGCCCTTCGTGATCATGTTCCAGCAGGTCGAGGTCTCGGCCGAGCGCAAGAACGTCAAGAACTGGGTCATCGGTCCGAGCTCGGACACGAATTTCTACGCGCCGATCGCCAAGAACTGAGCGCCTCTCACGACACGCCCCGCCTCGGCCGACCGGCCGCGGCGGGGCTTTTGCTTCCGGTCCGGGGCGCACCTGCCTCGCCGGAGCCGAACACGGAAGAACGACGATGACGGACATGGCTGCCGGCCCGGTTCGAAAACGCCATTGGGGCGAAACGGCGGGACGCTGGGCGAAGATCGCCTCGCGAGAACTCGTCACCGTAGCCATCACCATCTTCGGCCTGCTGCTGATCACCTTCTTCATCGCCAGGGTGATCCCGATCGACCCGGTGCTCGCGGTCGTCGGCGACAACGCCCGGCCGGAGACCTATGAGGCCGCCCGCATCGAGCTCGGCCTCGACAAACCGCTCTGGCAGCAATTCGCGATCTATGTCGGCAAGGTCTTCAGCGGCGATCTCGGCCGCTCGGTGCTGACCTCCAACACCGTCGTCGACGACATCAAGCGCGTCTTCCCGGCGACGCTGGAACTAGCGACGCTCGGAACGCTGATCGGCTGCCTGCTCGGCATCCCGCTCGGCGTCGTCGCGGCGGTCAATCAGGGCCGCTGGCCCGATCAGGTCGCCCGCATCATCGGCCTGTTCGGCTATTCGATTCCCGTCTTCTGGCTCGGCCTGATGGGGCTACTGCTGTTCTACGCCAAGCTCGGCTGGGTCGGCGGGCCCGGCCGCGCCGGCGTCGCCTTCCAGGACCTGATCACGCCCGTCACCGGCATCCTGATGATCGACGCCGCGCTCGAGGGCGACTGGGAGGCCGTCCGCGACGCCTGGTCCCATCTCGTCCTGCCGGCTTCCGTGCTCGGCATTCTCAGCGTCGCCTATATCAGCCGCATGACCCGCAGCTTCATGATCACCGAGCTGCAGCAGCAATACGTCATCGCCGCGCGGGTGAAGGGGCTCTCCGAATTCCGCGTCGTCTGGCGTCATGCGATGCACAACGCTTTCGTGCCGCTGGTGACGGTCATCGCCGTCTCCTACATGCACCTGCTCGAAGGTTCGGTGCTGACCGAGACGATCTTCGCCTGGCCCGGGCTCGGACGCTACCTCACCAACTCGCTCCTGAACGCCGACATGAACGCGGTGCTGGGCGGCACGCTGGTGATCGGAGCCGTCTTCATCGGCGTCAACCTGCTCTCCGACATCCTCGGCCGGCTGGTCGATCCGCGTACGCGTTGAGGCCGGCATGACCACCTGGACCGACTATCTCCTCACCGACTCGCCGTCCTCCCGCCGCCAAGCGCGGCTCGGGCAGATGTACCGGAAATGGCTCGCCTTCCGGCGCAACCGGCTCGCCATGGTCGGGCTCGGCATCATCGTCGCACTGCTGCTGGTCGCGGCCTTCGCGCCGCTGATCGCCACCGCCGACCCGCTGGCACAGAATCTCGACCGCCGCCTGCTGCCGCCCTCGGGCACCAACTTTTTTGGCACAGACTCGCTCGGCCGCGACATCTTCAGCCGCATCGTCTACGGCACCCGCGTCACGCTGGTGATCGTGCTGCTCGTCGTTGTCTCGGTCGGGCCGATCGGCCTGCTCATCGGCGCGGCCTCGGGCTATCTCGGCGGCTGGGTCGACCGAGCGCTGATGCGCATGACCGACGTCTTTCTGGCCTTTCCGCGGCTGGTGCTGGCGCTCGCCTTCGTCGCGGCGCTCGGCCCCGGCCTGGAGAATGCGGTCATCGCCATCGCGATCACTGCCTGGCCTCCTTACGCCCGCGTCGCCCGCGCCGAGACGCTGATCATCCGCCAGCAGGACTACATCGCCGCGATCCGCCTGCAGGGCGCCTCGCAATGGCGCATCGTCTGGAAGCATGTCGTGCCGCTCTGTCTGCCCTCGCTGATCGTGCGCACCACGCTCGACATGGCGGGCGTCATCCTCATCGCTGCCGGCCTCGGTTTCCTCGGGCTCGGCGCCCAGCCGCCGATCCCCGAATGGGGCGCGATGATCTCGGCCGGCCGCGAGCAGATCTTCGACCAGTGGTGGGTCGCGACCTTCCCCGGCATCGCCATCTGCATCGTCGCCCTCGGCTTCAACCTGCTCGGCGACGGCCTGCGCGACGTCATGGATGCGAGGTGAGCGCCATGAACCAGACCCCTGCGGACCAGCCCCTCCTCGAACTCGACAATCTGCGCGTCGATTTCCACACGCCGACCGGCATCGTCCATGCCGTGCGCGGGCTCTCCTTCACGCTCGGCCGCGAGCGACTCGGCATCGTCGGCGAGTCCGGCTCCGGCAAGTCGATGACCGGCCGCGCCATCCTCGACCTGATTCCGCCGCCCGGAATCGTCACGGCGGACCGCATGGTCTTCCGCGGGCAGGACCTCCTGACCATGGACAAGCGCGAGCGCCGCAAACTGCGCGGCCGCCGCATCTCGATGGTGATGCAGGACCCGAAATTCTCGCTCAACCCCGTCCGCACCGTCGGCGACCAGATCGCCGAGGCCTATCGCGTCCACCACAAGGCCAGCGCCCGCGAGGCGAAGGAACGCTCGCTCGCCATGCTGGAGCAGGTCCAGATCCGCGAGCCGGGCCGCGTCTACGACCTCTACCCGCACGAGGTCTCGGGCGGCATGGGCCAGCGCGTGATGATCGCGATGATGCTGATCGCCGAGCCCGACATCCTGATCGCCGACGAGCCGACTTCGGCGCTCGACGTCACCGTGCAACTGCAGATCCTGAAGATCCTCGACGATCTCGTCACCCAGCGCGGCATGGGGCTGATCTTCATCAGCCACGACCTGCATCTGGTGCAGTCCTTCTGCGACCGCGTCATCGTCATGTATGGCGGCAAGGCGATGGAGACGCTGCCGGCGGCCGAACTCGCCGATGAGTCCGCCCGCGCCCGGCGCCACCCCTACACGCTCGGCCTGCTCGGCTGTCTGCCCGATCTCGACCATCCGCGCGCGAAGCTGTCGACCCTCCAGCGCGACCCGGCATGGCTAGCATGAGGGTCGTCGCGTTCAGCGCCTTGCCTCTCCCGTCATGGTCGGGCTTGTCCCGACCATCCACGCCTCTCTGCGCCGAGCACTATGACCAAGACGTGGATGCTCGCCACGAGGGCGAGCATGACGGCGGTGCGGCTGCCGACCCCGGAACATCTGAATGACCACGCAACCCGCCATCCGCGTCGAAAACCTCAACGTCTCCTTCGGCGACTCGCATGTCGTGAAGGACCTCTCCTTCGCGGTCGCCTCCGGCGAGAGCTACGGCATCGTCGGCGAGTCCGGCTCCGGCAAGTCGACCGTACTGCGCGTGCTCTCGGGGCTGAACCGGGACTGGAGCGGCATCGTCGAGATCACCGGCCAGACCCAGCCGAAGATCCGCGACAAGGCCTTCTACCGCGCCGTCCAGATGGTCTTCCAGGACCCCTACGGCTCGCTCCATCCCAAGAAGACGGTCGATGACACGCTGGCCGAGCCGCTCGCCATCCACGGCATCGGCGATGCCGAGACGCGGATCGGGCGGGCGATGTCGGAGGTCGGCCTGCCGTCCTCATTCCGCTTCCGTTACCCGCACCAGCTCTCCGGCGGCCAGCGCCAGCGCGTCGCGATCGCGCGCGCGCTCGTGCTCGAGCCCTCGATCCTGCTGCTCGACGAGCCGACCTCGGCGCTCGACGTCTCGATCCAGGCCGAGGTGCTGAACCTGCTGCAGGCGCTGCGCCACGAGCGCAAGCTGACCTATATCCTCGTCAGCCACGATCTCGCCGTCGTCGGCCATATGTGCGAGCGGCTGCTGGTGATGCAGTTCGGCCGCGGCGTCGAGGAGATGACGGCGGGCACGCTCGCGGCCCGCAACCCGCAGACGGACTATGCCCGGCAGCTTTTGACCGCCAGCGAGGGCTTCCGCCGCGGTTGACGGCCGGCCGCCCTGCGCTCTGAGCGTTTGGCAATCGCGGCGCTTGGTCTCATTCTCGTCGCACGCCCGCCGTCCACTCGGACGCCGCGCTGGATTCGCGGACGGGCACGGAGACGACTGACCCATGGACGCCATTGCCGGCCGCACGCTGCGGCCCGAAACCATTCCCGAGCGCACGCCCGTGCCCGCCTTCGACCTGGTGATCTTCGGCGCGGGCGGCGACCTTGCCCTGCGCAAGCTCTTCCCGGCGCTGGCGCAGCGCAGCCGCGAAGGCGTTCTTCCCGACGAGAGCCGCATTCTCTGCATCGTCCGCAAGCAGGAGGATGTCGATGGTCTGCCGAAGCAGATCGCCAAGCGACTGAAGGAGGAGGGGCTCTCCCCCGATCACATCCATGCCTTCCAGCAGCGCCTCACCATCGTGCTTCTCGATGCCGTGAAGCCGGAGACCTACAAGGCGCTCAAGAAGGCGCTCGGTGACGATGGCCGCGTTCGCTCCTTCTACCTCTCGACGCCGCCCGACCTCTTCATCCCGATCTGCGAGAACCTCGCCGCCGCCGACATCCTGACGCCGACCTCGCGCGTCATCCTCGAGAAGCCGCTGGGGCGCGATCTCGCCTCCGCGCGCGAGATCAACGACGCCGTCGCGCGCATCCTGCCGGAGGACCGGACCTACCGGATCGACCATTATCTCGGGAAGGAGACGGTCCAGAACCTGCTGGTGCTGCGCTTCGCCAACACGCTGTTCGAGCGCTCCTGGACCGGCCGCGACATCGACCATGTCCAGATCACGGTGGCCGAGACGGTGGGGCTCGAAAGCCGCGCCGGCTACTACGACAAGGCTGGGCAGATGCGCGACATGGTCCAGAACCATCTCATGCAGTTGCTCACTCTCTTCGCCATCGAGCCGCCCAACCTGCTCGAGGCCGGCGCCGTGCGCGACGAGAAGATCAAGGTGCTGAAGGCGCTGCGGCCCATCGTCGGCCCCGACGTCGAGCGCTACACGGTCCGGGGCCAGTACGGAACCGGCCAGATCGACGGCCAGCGCGTGCGCGGCTATGCCGACGAACTCGGCCATCTTAGCAACACCGAGACCTTCGTCGCGCTCCGCTGCGAACTCGACAACTGGCGATGGGCCGGCGTGCCGATCTATCTGCGCACCGGCAAGCGCATGGCGCAGCGCTATTCGGAGATCGTCGTCACCTTCAAGCCGGTGCCGCACTCGATCTTTGGCGGCGGATCGTGTGACAAGCTCTACG
Organism: Allobosea massiliensis; assembly: GCF_042655245.1. Classification (NCBI taxonomy): domain Bacteria; kingdom Pseudomonadati; phylum Pseudomonadota; class Alphaproteobacteria; order Hyphomicrobiales; family Alloboseaceae; genus Allobosea; species Allobosea massiliensis. The sequence continues at coordinate 142,855 of NZ_JBHSLU010000007.1, forward strand.
CCAATCGCCTGCTGATCCGCCTCCAGCCCAATGACGGCGTCCAGCTCCAGCTGATGATGAAGGTGCCGGGCTCGGGCCGGCTGAAGATCGTGCCGCGCCAGCTCGACCTGCGCTATTCCACCGCCTTCGACGAGCGCACGCCCGACGCCTATGAGCGCCTTCTGACGGACGTCATCCGCGGCGACCAGACGCTGTTCATGCATCGCGACGAGGTCGAGCAGGCCTGGCGCTGGGTCGATCCGATCATCGCCGGCTGGCAGGATTATTCGCCCCACCCGCATCGTTACGCCGCCGGCTCCTGGGGGCCGTCCCAGGCCATCGGCCTGATCGAGCGCGAGGGCCGCTCCTGGGCCGATCCGGACTTCGAGTGATGCAGCCGCAAGGATCTGTCGCCTGGCATCGTTTCGCGACCCTGGCCGACGCCTCGGAGGCGCTGGCGGAGGCCGTCGCCATCCGGCTGCGCGCCCTGCTGGCGGGGCAGGGCAGGGCGTCGCTCGCCGTCCCCGGCGGCACGACGCCGGCCCGCTTTCTGGCCGCGCTCGGCAGCCGCGACCTGGCCTGGGAGAACGTCACGCTGCTGCCGACCGACGAGCGCTTCGTTGCCGCCGACGACGAAGCCTCGAACGAGCGCATGATCCGCGCGCAATTCGCGCCGCTGCGCGAGGGGCGGGTCGGGTTCCTGTCCTTCCATGACCATGGCAGCGATATCGAAGCGGCTGCCGCCGCGCTCGCCTCCGACCTCGCGAGCCTGCCGCCGCTGGACCTCGTCGTCAGCGGCATGGGCAGCGACGGCCATATCGCCTCGCTGTTCCCGGGCGAAGAGGCTCGCTTTGAAGCGCTGCCCGACAGCGGCATCTGCATCGCCACGCCGCCCGGCCTGCCGCCGCGACTCTCCCTGTCGCCCGCCCGTCTCTCCGGCGCGGGTTGGGCGAGCCTGCTGGTCTCGGGCGCGCAGAAGGAAGCCGTGCTGAAGGCGGCCTCGGACCGCCCCGTGCCGCTGCCTGTCGATCTCCTCCTCGGCCGGCCGCAGGGCCTCGACGTCTACTGGGCGAAAGGCTAGACCGCCCGAACCCGTTCAAACGATTGAAAGACGCCGACGATGGACGAGACCGCCGCGATTGCCCGCCTCGAAGCCTGTGGCGTGATTCCGGTCGTGGTGATCGAGGATGCCTCGCGCGCCATCGACCTGGCGCACGCCCTCGTCGCCGGCGGCATCGACGTCGTCGAGGTCACGCTGCGCCGCCCGGCCGGGCTCGCTGCGCTGGAAGCCATCGCCCGATCGGTGCCGGGCGCGCTGCCGGTCGCCGGCACGGTCGTCACGCCGGCGCAGGTCCAGCAGGTCAAGGATGCCGGCGCCAAGGCCGTCGTCAGTCCCGGCTTTTCTGAAGCCGTCGACGAGGCGCTGAAGGCGGCGGGGCTGCCCTGGCTGCCGGGCGTCGCCACGGCGTCGGACTGCATGCGCGCGGTCGCTGCCGGCCGCATTGTCGCGAAGTTCTTCCCTGCAGAAACAGCGGGCGGGCCGCCCGCGCTCAAGGCGCTCTCGGGCCCGTTCCCGCAGATGCGTTTCTGCCCGACCGGTGGCGTCGGCCTGAACAACCTCGGGAGCTACCTCGCCCTGCCGCAGGTCATCTGCGTCGGCGGCTCATGGCTGGTGCCGGCGGACGCCATCGCATCCGGCGATTGGGCGCGCGTTACGAGGCTCGCGAAAGAGGCGAGCGAGGCGTTCAGGGCGCTGAGGGGCTGACCGCCGGCGTCATTCTCGGGCGAAGCGAACCGCAGACCCGAGAAGCTCTTCCAGAATGGAGCGCCGGCACGGCGGCCTCGTCGCCCTGAGATGCTCGGGTCTTCGCCCGAGCATGACGGGCGTCAGGCCCGCAGCCGCTCCACCACCATCTCCGCGATCGCCAGCGAACTCGTCAGGCCGGGACTTTCGATCCCCAGCAGATTGACCAGCCCGTCCACACCATGGACGGCTGGCCCGTCGATGCGGAAATCGGGCATCGGCTGCGTCGAATCATGCAGCTTCGGGCGGATGCCGGCATAATCGGCGACGAGAGCGCCGTCGGGCAGGGCCGGCCAATAGGTCCGGATCGCGGCGTAGAACGTCTCGGCCCGCGCGGGATCGACGACGAGGTCCTGGTCGTGCTCGACCCATTCGACATCCGGGCCGAACTTGACCCGCCCGCCCATGTCGATCGTGGCGTGGATGCCTAAGCCCGCCGCTTCGGGCACCGGATAGACCAGATGTGAGAAGGGCTGCTTGCCCAGCAGCGCGAAGTAATTGCCCTTGGCGTAATGCTGCACCGGCACATGCTCGGATGGGAAACCCTCCAGCGTGCCGAGCAGCTTCGGCGCGCCATGGCCGGCCGAATTCACGATCGTCCTGACGCTATAGGTCGCGGGCTCCGCCCCGCCGAAATCGACGCTGAAGCCGTCCGCCTCGCGCCTCCAGCCGGCGATCGGCGTGTTGAGTGCCAGCGACCCGCCCGCCGCTTCGCATTCGCCGAGCAGCGACAGCATGAAGGCATGGCTGTCGACCACGCCGGTCTCCGGCGACAAAAGCGCGATCTCGCAGCGCACCTCCGGCTCCAGCGCCTTGGCTTCGGCCGCGTCGAGCCAGCGCAGGCTGTCGACACCGGAGGCTTGGGCCCGCGTCATGATCGTCTCCAGCGCCGGCTTCTGCGAAGCGCTGGTCGCGACGATCAGCTTGCCGCAGGCCTTGTGCGGTAGGCCCCGCTCGCGGAGATAGGCGTAGAGAAGCTTGCGACCTTCGACGCAGACCTTCGCCTTCAGCGAGCCCGGCGGATAATAGATCCCCGCATGGATGACCTCGCTGTTGCGCGCCGAGGTCTGCGTGCCGATGCCCTCCGCGGCTTCCGCGATGACGACCTCGCGCCCGGCGAGCGCCAGCGCCCGCGCTGTCGCGAGGCCGACGACGCCGGCCCCGATCACCAGGCAGTCGATGTCATGCATGAGGCGGGCGCCCTTCAGGCCTTGGCTGGCATCGCTGTCTCGACGAGGTTCGCCCAGTAGGTCACGCCCACGGGGATGACCTCGTCGTTGAACTCATAGGCCGGGTGATGCAGCCCCGCGGAGTCGCCATTGCCGATATTGATGAAGGCGCCGGGCCGCTCCTCGAGCATGTAGGAGAAATCTTCCGAGCCCATCGTCGGCGGCACGCTGGTATCGACCTTGCCCGCCCCGAAGGCGGCCTCGATCGTGCTGACCGCGAATTCGGCCTGCTCCGCATGGTTGAAGGTCACCGGGTAGCCGTGGAGATAGTCGCAGACGAAGCTCATCCCGAAGGCGCCCATGATGCCGGCGGTGACCTCCTTGATGCGCTTCTCGGCGAGTTCGCGCATCTGCGGCGTCAGTGTCCGGACCGAGCCCTTGAGCTCGACGGTCTGCGGGATGACGTTGAAGGCCTCGCCCGCATTGATCGCGGTCACGGAGACGACGATCGAATCGAGCGGGTCGGCATTGCGCGAGGAAATCGTCTGCAGCGCCGTCACCAGCTGGCAGGCGGCGACGATCGGGTCGTTGACGCGGTGCGGCGCCGCGGCATGGCCGCCCTTGCCCTCGATCTTGATGTGAATGCGGTCGGCAGCCGCCATGGTCGGGCCCTTGCGCACGTCGAACTGGCCGATGGGCAGGCCGGGCTTGTTGTGCATGCCATAGACCTCCTGGATGCCGAAGCGGGTCATCAGCCCGTCGTCGATCATCGCCTTGGCCCCGGCGCCGCCTTCCTCCGCCGGCTGGAAGATCACCACGGCCGTCCCGTCGAAATCGCGGGTTTCGGCGAGATACTTCGCGGCGCCGAGCAGCATGGCCGTGTGGCCGTCATGGCCGCAGGCGTGCATCTTGCCCGGCACGGTCGAGCGATGCTCGAGATTGGTTTCTTCATGAATCGGCAGCGCATCCATGTCGGCGCGCATCGCGATGACCTTGCCCGAGCCCTGGTTGCGGCCTTTGATCACGCCGACGACACCGGTCTTGCCGATGCCGGCCACGACCTCGTCGACGCCCCATTCGGTCAGCTTCTGCGCGACGACGCCCGCCGTACGGTGCACGTCGTACATCAGCTCGGGATGGCGGTGCAGGTCGCGGCGGATCGCCGTGAGCTCCGGATGAATGGCGGCGATGAGTTCGGTCTTGGGCATCGGAACCTCGGAAAGCGCGAATGCGACCCACCCGCGGCGGATCGCGTCTTGGGCAAGGTGGACAGAGCCGTTCAGGCGTTGGCGGGCACGTAGCGGCGCGACAATTCGTTGCGGTCGTCATAGGAGGCTTCGAAGATCGCAGCCGCCAGGGTTGCGCGCACATGCAGCGTGTCGGTGCCGATGTTCTTGAAGCCGTGGCGGGCACCGGCCGGCACCAGGACGGACTGGTTGGCGGTAACGACCATCGTCTTGTCGCGCAGATAGATCTCGGCCGTGCCGGCCATCACCTCCAGCACCTCCTCGACCGCATGCAGATGCATCGGCGCGCCGAGACCGGGCTCGCAGAACTGCTCGAAGATGCAGAGCTGCTTGCTTTCGACCATCGCGGAGACCCGTATCTCGGTCATGACGCCGTCGCGCCATTTCTCCTGCGGCTGCGTCTTGTGGTCGAGGATCGTCATAGGCCTGCCTCCGCTTCAGCCCGCGCCCGCCGAGGCGGCCCCCCGCCGTCTCGGTCGGACGTGGCGCCTCTCTCCACAACCCGGAACTGGCGGCAGCGTCAAGGCGCGGCGCCGCGACCCTGCCGCGCGTCGGCGGCACAGGCGCTTCAAACCCCGAACTGCGTCCGCCAGGCGGCAATGTCGTCGAGCGCGACATTCGAGCCGCAGAGCACGAGCCCGACCCGCTCGCCGGGCTTGAAGATCGCCTTGCGCGCCAGCGCCGCGGCCACCACGCAGGAGGCCGCCGGCTCCAGCAGCACGCGCCCGTTCTGCAGCACCCAGGTGATCTCGCGCACGGCCTCGGCGTCCGGCACGATCACGATGTCCTCGAGGAACTGCCGCGCGGCGGCCATGGTCCGCTCTGTCGCGAAGGGGGCGCCGAGCGTGCGTGCGATCGAGGTCGGGCGGATCGGCACCGGCTTGCCGGCCGCCAGCGCCTGCGTCATCGCGGTCGCGCCCTCGGTTTCGACGCCATGGATGCGCAGGGCGGGGTCGAGCCCCTTCATCGCCGCGCCGACGCCGGCCGCGAAGCCGCCGCCGCCAATCAAGATGAAGACGTGGTCGAGCCGCCCGCCGGCATCGTTGTTCATCTCGAGCCCGAGCGAGCCATGGCCGGCGATGATCGCCGGATCGTCATAGGAATGGACATGGGTCATGCCCTGGGCCGCGTAGACTTCAGCCTTCGCGAAGGCTTCGATCGAATCCGCGCAGAGCTCGATCTCGGCCCCCAGCGAACGCGCCATCTCGACATTGAAGGCCGCCGCGTTCTGCGGCATCAGCACCAGCGCGCGGCAGCCCATCGTCTTGGCGACCAGCGCGACCGCAATCGCATGATTGCCGCCCGACACGGTCACGACGCCGCGGGCAAGCTCCCGCTCGCTCAGTGCCATCAGCTTGTTGAAGCAGCCCCGGACCTTGAACGAACCGCCGAGCTGCAGGCTCTCGACCTTGACGACCGTTTCGACGCCCAGCCGCGCCGAGAGGCCGGCACTGAAATAGGTCGGCGTGCGCCGGATCTTGCCGGCGATGCGCGCAGCGGCAGCCTGGATATCGGCAAGGGTGACGTCGAATGTCATGCTGGGCCTCGTGTCTTGAGCCGTCGTTATAGGCGGCCCCGGCAACGGACGGAAACGGATCGTTGGCAGCGGCGGAGCAGAGGCCTAGGAACATATATCAGGGCAGCGCCGGGCCGGCCCCGGCACGAAACCTGCCTCGCAGCGCCATTTGGAGTGAAGCCGCGTGACGATGACCCCCAAGGAGATGCTGGCCCGGCTGGTTTCGTTCAACACGGAATCGCAGCGCAGCAATCTCGAGCTGATCGATTTCTGCCGCGACTATCTCGCAGACCTCGGTGTCGAGAGCCGTCTGGCGCCCAGCCCCGACGGGCAGAAAGCCAATCTCTACGCCAGGATCGGCCCGAAGGTTGACGGCGGCGTCGTCCTCTCCGGCCACACCGATGTCGTTCCGGTCGCCGGGCAGGACTGGAGTTCCGATCCCTGGACGCTGACCGAGCGGGACGGCAAGCTCTACGGCCGCGGCACCTGCGACATGAAGGGCTTCGACGCCATCGCACTGGCGCTGGTGCCCGAGATGCTGGCGGCGCCGCTGAAGCGGCCGATCCACATCGCGCTCTCTTATGACGAGGAGGTCGGCTGCCAGGGCGCCCGCGTCATGATCGAGGCGATGACGAAGGACGGTTTGAAGCCATCGGCCGTCATCGTCGGCGAGCCCTCGATGATGCACGTCGTCACCGGCCACAAGGGCGGCATGCGGATGAGGACGACGGTGCGCGGCCACGCCGTCCATTCCAGCCGCGTCGATGTCGGCGTGCCGGCGGTGATGATCGCGGGCCGCCTGATCGACTGGCACAACCAGGTGATGGCCGAGAACAAGGCCCGCACCGCGCCGGGTAACGGTTTCGAGCCGCCCTACACGACGCTCCACGTCGGCGTGGTGAATGGGGGGACGGCGGTCAACATCACGGCCGAGAACTGCATGTTCACCCATGAGGTTCGCTGCGTCCCGGGTGAGAGCTTCGAGAGCTACGAGCAGCGCTACCGCGCCGAGGTCGCGGCGCTGGAAGCGCAGATGCAGGCGATCGCCCCCGAGACCGGCATCGATTTCGTCGTGACCTCCGACACCCCGGCAATGGGGCCGGAGGAGAACGGCGCGGCCGAGGAGCTCTGCCGCCGCCTGACCGGCGATAATGGCCGCCATGTCGTGGCCTATGGCACGGAAGGCGGCCTGTTCCAGCGCGCCGGCTGGTCGACCGTGGTCTGCGGTCCGGGCGACATCGCCCAGGCCCACCAGCCGGACGAGTTCATCACGCTCGACCAGCTCGAGGCCGGCACGCAGTTCGTGCGCAAGCTCATTGCCGACCTCGCGCGTTAGAGCTCCGTCGCTGCAGATGACGAAAACTTGTGCAGCGCGTGCACCCAGCCATGCGTCTGCCGCGCGGGAGACCCGTGACTCGCGCGCGGCCTGCCCCTAACATCCTGCCTTTCAGGCGCCGCGCGGTGCCTGCAAGGGGAGGTGTGATTCGATGAAAGCGCGTGTGTTCGGCCTTGCGGCCGCTTTGCTCGGGGTTTCGCTGCTGGCGCTCGGCGCCGCCGAGGCCCGACCCCTGAAATGGGCCGCTGCCGGCGACGCCCTGACGATCGATCCCCATGCCCAGAACGAGGGGCCGACGACGTCGCTCAACCAGCACATCTATGAAAGCCTGACCGAGCGTGACCACGCCGGCAAGCTGCTGCCGCTGCTGGCCTCGTCCTGGCGCGTCCTGCCGGACGATCCGACCACCTGGGAGTTCAAGCTGGAGTCCGGCGTCAAGTTCCATGACGGGACGCCCTTCACGGCCGACGACGTGGTGTTTTCCTATGAGCGCGCCATGCAGCCGACCTCGGACTTCAAGGGCTATCTCACCTCGGTCGAGAAGGTCAGCAAGGTCGATGACCTGACGGTGCGCATCAAGACCAAGGGGCCGAACCCGCTGCTGGTCAACAACACTTCCTCGATCCGCATCATGAGCAAGGCCTGGGCGGAGAAGAACAACGCCGTCAAGGCACAGGACTTCAAGAACAAGGAAGAGAACTTCGCCGTCCGCAACGCCAACGGCACCGGCCCGTTCATCCTCGTCTCGCGCGAGGCCGATGTGAAGACGGTGATGAAGCGCAACGACGCCTACTGGAACAAGGCCAAGGTTCCGCTCCAGATCACCGAGCTGACGCTGGTGCCGATCAAGCAGGACGCGACCCGCGTCGCGGCGCTCCTCTCGGGCGAGGTCGACTTCGTGCAGGACGTGCCGGTGCAGGACATCGCGCGTCTCAAGAACCAGCAGAACCTGCGGGTCAATTCCGGCGCCGAGAACCGCACCATCTTCTTCGGCATGGACGTCGCCTCCGCCGACCTCAAGGGCGACGACGTCCAGGGCAAGAACCCCTTCGCGGACAAGCGGGTGCGCCAGGCTCTCAACATGGCGATCAACCGGCCGGCGATCCAGCGGGTCGTGATGCGCGGCGAATCGGTGCCGACGGGCGTGATCATGCCGCCTTTCGTCAATGGCTGGACCAAGGAGCTGGACAGCTTCCCCGCGGTCGACAACGCCAAGGCGAAGGCCCTTCTCGCGGAAGCGGGCTATCCCAACGGCTTCTCGGTGACGCTGCACTGCCCCAATGACCGCTATGTCAACGACGAGGGCATCTGCCAGGCGGCGGTCGGCATGTTCGGCCAGATCGGCGTGAAGGTGAACCTCGTCTCGCAGTCGAAGTCGATCCACTTCAACCTGATCCAGCGGAACCCGCCGGAGACGGAGTTCTACCTCGTCGGCTGGGGCGTCCCGACCTACGATTCCGACTACATCTTCTCCTACATGTACCACTCGCGCACCGGCTCGCAGGGCTCTTGGAACGCGACCGGCTTCAAGAACGCCGAGGTCGACACGATGATCGAGTCGCTCTCGAAGGAGGTCGATCTGGCCAAGCGTGATGCGACCATCGCGAAGCTCTGGACCCGGCTGAAGGACGAGACAATCTACCTGCCGATCCACCACCAGTCGCTCAGCTACGCGATGAAGACCTCGCTCGATATCCCGGTCGACGTCGGCAACAACCCGAAGCTGAAGATGGTGAGCTTCAAGGGCTCGTAGTTCCGGCGAGTTGGCTTTCGAACCTCCATCGTCATCCCGGACAAGCCGCATAGCGGCGCTAATCCGGGATCCATGCCTGAGCCGTTCCGGCATGGATCCCGGGTCTCCGCTCCTCTCCGCCCGGGATGACGTGGAGGGTGTGTCCGGCCTGTGCTTCGTGATGAAATGACAGCGCAATGCTCGCCTACATCCTGCGCTCGCTGATGCAGGGCATCGTCGTGATGCTGGCGGTCGCCTTCATCGCCTTCTCGATGTTCCGCTTCGTCGGCGATCCCGTGGTCAACATGCTCGGCCAGGAGGCGACGCTGCAGGACCGCGCCGAGCTGACCGAGCGTCTCGGCCTCAACGACCCCGTGCCGCTGCAGTTCGCCCGCTTCGTCGCGGATGCGGCGCAGGGTGATTTCGGCATCTCCTACCGCCAGGGTCGCAAGGTCTCGACGCTGATCCTCGAGCGGCTGCCGGCGACGGTCGAACTCGCGGTGCTCTCGGCGATCTTCGCCTTCGTGACCGGCATCGCGCTCGGCGTCTATGCCGCCATCCGGCGCGATGGCTGGCTCGCCAATCTGGTGATGTCGCTCTCGCTGATCGGCGTCAGCCTGCCGACCTTCCTGATCGGCATCGGCCTGATCTACATTTTTGCTGTGGAGTTGCGCTGGCTGCCTTCCTTCGGGCGCGGCGACACGGTTGCGATCGGCTGGTGGACCACCGGCCTGCTCACGACCAGCGGGCTGAAATCGCTGGTTCTGCCGGTGCTGACCCTGGGCTTTCTGCAACTCACCCTGATCATGCGCCTCGTCCGCTCCGAGATGCTGGAGGTGATGCGGGCGGACTTCATACGCTTCGCACGGGCGCGCGGCATTCCCGAGCGGCGCATCGAGTTCCGCCACGCGCTGCGCAACACGCTGATCCCGGTCATCACCATCGCCGGCGTGCAGCTCGGTGGCGTCATCGCCTTCGCCATCGTCACCGAGACGGTGTTCCAGTGGCCGGGGCTGGGGGCGCTTTTCGTCAATGCCGTGCAGTTCGTCGACGTGCCTGTGATGTCGGCCTATCTCCTCTTCGTGGCTTTCGTCTTCGTGCTGACCTCGCTCCTGGTCGATCTCGTCTATGTCGCGCTCGATCCGCGCCTGCGGACGGGCAATCCGGCCATGGCGAAGTGAGAGCGAGGTTCGCATCATGACCAGCATGCCTGCTTCCCCCAAGCCGCCCGGACGCCTCGCGAGGCTCTGGGATTCCGATATCGCCTACTCCTTTCGCTCCTCGCCGATGACGGTGGTGGCGACACTGCTGGCGCTTCTGCTCGTGCTGGCGGCAATCGCGGCGCCGCTGATCGCGCCCTATGATCCCTTCGACCCTGCCTCGCTCGATCTCTCCGACGGTTTTTCCCGCCCGATGGTGCCCAACGAGATCACCGGAAAGGTCTTCTGGCTGGGCTCGGACGCGCAGGGCAGAGACATCTTTTCGGCCATCCTCTACGGATCGCGCGTCTCTCTGCTGGTCGGTGCGGCCTCCGTGCTGTTCTCGCTCGTCATCGGTGTGGGGCTCGGTCTCGTCGCCGGCTATGTCGGCGGCCGCACCGAGGCGCTGATCATGCGCGTCGCCGACGTGCAGCTCTCCTTTCCGGCGATCCTGGTTGCGCTGCTGGTCTTCGGCGTGGCCCGCGGGCTGATCCCCCCGGCGCTGCAGGAGCAGATGACGCTGCTCGTCCTCGTCGTTGCCATCGGCCTGTCGAACTGGGCGCAATATGCCCGCACCGTGCGCGGCTCGACGCTCGTCGAGAAGAACAAGGTCTATGTCGATGCCGCCCGGCTGATCGGGCTCAAGGCCTGGCCGGTGATGCTCAAGCATGTCCTGCCCAATGTCGCCGGGCCCGTGCTGGTGATTGCGACCATCAACCTGGCGCTCGCCGTCATCGAGGAGGCGACGCTCTCCTTCCTCGGCGTCGGCATGCCGCCGACCCAGCCCTCGCTCGGCACGCTGATCCGCTTCGGTCAGCAATATCTCTTCTCCGGGGAGTGGTGGATCCTGCTGTTTCCCTCGCTTGTGCTGGTGCTGCTCGCTTTGTCGATCAACCTGTTCGGCGACTGGCTGCGCGATGCGCTCAACCCGAAGCTGAGATGAGCGCGATGGAGCTTGAAAACGCTGCCCCGATCCTCTCCGTCCGCGACCTGACGGTCGAGTTCGTTACCCGCCGCGGCACGCTGCGCGCGCTGGATCGCATCTCCTTCGACGTCGCGCGCGGCGAGGTGCTCGGCGTGGTCGGCGAATCCGGCGCCGGCAAGTCGGTCACCGGCTCGGCCATCATCGGCCTGATCGACCCGCCCGGCCGCATCGCCGGCGGCGAGGTCAGGCTGTCGGGCGAGCGCATCGACGACCTGCCCGACGAGGCGATGCGCAAGGTCCGCGGCAAGCGCATCGGCATGATCTTCCAGGATCCGCTGACCAGCCTGAACCCGCTCTACCGGATCAGCGAGCAGCTGATCGAGACGATCCGCGTCCACACCGATCTCGACGCTGCCCAGGCGCGGGCCCGCGCCATCGCCCTGCTCGACGAAGTCGGCATTCCCGCCCCCGAAAAGCGGATCGACAGCTACCCGCACGAGTTCTCCGGCGGCATGCGCCAGCGCGTCGTCATCGCGCTGGCGCTCTGCGCCGAGCCGGAATTCATCATCGCCGACGAGCCGACCACCGCGCTCGACGTCTCGGTGCAGGCGCAGATCATCGCGCTGATCAAGACGCTCTGCCGCGAGCGCGGCACCTCGGTCATGCTCGTCACCCACGATATGGGCGTGATCGCCGAGACGGCCGACCGCGTCGCGGTGATGTATGCCGGGCGCATCGCCGAGATCGGTCCCGTGCGCGAGGTGGTGAAGGAGCCGCTGCACCCCTATGCGAAGGGGTTGATGGGCGCGATCCCCTCGCTGGAGGGTGAGACCACGCGGCTCGTGCAGATCCCGGGCTCGATGCCGCGGCTCTCCGCCATCCCGCAAGGCTGCGCCTTCAACCCGCGCTGTGCCCAGGCCTTCGACCGCTGCCGCACCGAGCGGCCGGAGCCGATCGCCGTCGGCAGCCGCAAGGTCGCCTGCCATCTCTACGACACGCGCACCGACAGCGAGGTCGCCGCATGACCGCCGATCCCGCCGCACTCGTCCAGGTCCGCGATCTCAAGCGCGTCTTCGACGTCTCGAAGCCCTGGCTCAACCGCGTCATCGAGCGCGCGCCGCGCCAGTTCCTCAAAGCGGTCGACGGCGTCTCCTTCGACATCCGGAAGGGCGAGACCTTCGCGCTGGTCGGCGAATCCGGTTCGGGCAAATCGACCGTGGCGCGCATGGTGGTCGGCCTGCTGCCGCCCTCGGCGGGCACGGTCACCATCGACGGCGTCTCGATGCATGATGCGGCGGCGGCCGATGAGCGCCAGCGCCTGCGCCGGCGCATCCAGATGATCTTCCAGGACCCTTACGCCTCGCTCAATCCGCGCTGGCGGGTCGGGCGCATCATCGCCGAACCGATCCGCGCCTTCGGGCTGATCGAGGGCGAGGCGACGATCGCCGAGCGCGTCGGCGAACTGCTCAGCCTCGTCGGCCTGCATCCGGACGACCGCAGCAAGTTCCCGCACGAGTTCTCGGGCGGCCAGCGCCAGCGCATCGCGATCGCCCGCGCGCTCGCCTCCGACGCCGAGTTCATCGTCTGCGACGAGCCGACCTCGGCGCTCGACGTCTCGGTCCAGGCCCAGATCCTCAACCTGATGCGCGACCTGCAGGAGCGGCTGGGGCTGACCTATCTCTTCATCTCGCACAACCTCGCCGTCGTCCGGCACATGGCGAGCCGCATCGGCGTGATGTATCTCGGCCGCCTCGTGGAGGTCTCGGAAGGGCGGCAGCTCTTCGCCGCGCCGCGCCACCCCTACACCCGCATGCTGCTCGACGCGGTGCCCGACCTCGCGATGGTCGGCAAGCTGCGCCAATCGGTGAAGGGCGAGATCCCGAACCCGATCGCGCCGCCCCCGGGCTGCACCTTCCACCCGCGCTGCCCGCTCGTCTTCGACCGCTGCCGGGTGGAAAACCCGCCGGTGATCGACGGCGTGGCCTGCCATGCCGTGCAGGCGACACGCGAGGCGGCGGCCTGATCGCGATCAGGCGGGCGTGCCGGCCTTCGGGCGCGTCGTGCCGGCGGGCTTGAGCAGCGGCGCGACGGGCCGGTCTGTACGGTATTGCCCGCGCGCGATGGCGCCGAACAGCAGCACCACCGCCGTCAGCGTCATCAGCCACCAGGGCTGAAGCGTCGCAAAGCCAAGCGCCGAGAGGGCGAACGCCGTGGTGAAAGCCGCGACACCGCCGGCCGCGAGCGCGCTCGGCATCCGCCCCGCGGCCCGGATGGCGACATAGAGGCAGAAGGCGGCGGCGGCCGCGCCGACGAGTCCGAGCTCGTACCAGGTCTCGAACAGCAGAGTCGTCGGCGTCGCGGGCGGCAGCGCGCCAGTCAGCCGTCCGCGCAACACGGTGTCGAGCCCATGGCCGGTCACGAGCTGGATCGGCGCGCCGCTGACGACGTCGGCCCAGGTAGCGAGCGAGGCGATAAGCCCGCTGTCCGGCAGGCGCGCGGCGATCGGAATCAGCAGGAAGGGCAGGATCGGCGCGAGCAACATGAGCCCGGCGATCGCCGCCGCGATCAGGGCCGAGGCCTTCTCGCGGCTCGCGCTGACCGCGCCGAAGGCGACGGCGCCGCAGATCATCGCGACGGCCTCGCCATCTTCGAATCGCGTCAGCGAGAGCAGGCCGACGACCAGCGCGAGCCCGAGCGCGCTCAAGCCGCGCTCACGCGAAAGCAGCCAGGCGAGGGCGGGCCAGGCCATGATCAGGATGACGCTGATGCCACGCTCGACGCCGGCATCGGTGTCCTGATGGCGAAGCGCCGTCGCCACGATCAGCGCGAGTGCGAAGGCGGCGGCCGTGCCGGCTCCGAGCGGGGCGAGGTTGAGGTTCGAGGCCCGCATCCGGTCAGGAAGCGCGGCATTGCCGAGAAAGCCGAGCGCGACTGCAAGCACGATGTTGCCGGCTTTTTCCGTCGCCGAGCCCGTATAGGGGCTCCAAACCAGCGACAGCACGGCCCAGCCGACAAGGCCGAGCAGGATCAGTCCGGGCAGGCTGAATACGCTGCGCTTCAGGCGCGAGACGAAATCGCGCGGGTCCTCGATCAGCACGGCAATCACCAGCAGCACGACGCCGATCGGCGCCAGCACGACGGCGGCGCGGCGCGAGACCAGAGAGGCGATCGGCAGCAGCAGCGCCAGCGTGCCGAAGGCGATGCGGCGCAGCAGCAGCGCGGCGTCGGCAGCCGGGTCGAGCGGAGTCGGGGCAAGGTGACGTGGCATCAAACGGGAACCGAGGGAAAGGCTCTGCCGGCGAGCACCCGGAGAGCGGATCTCAACCGTAGCCGTCCCCGGCGGGCGAGACTGTAGGTCCGGCGCAACACTGGGATCGCTTCTCGCCGCGAAACGCCCGCTCCTCCTGCGGCGAATGTCCACTGGTGGCAGCCCCCAATTCATGGGATGAGGTCCTGATGCTGATGGCCGTCATTCCCTATTCGTCGGGTTTCGAGATCGACCGGTTCATGGCCGACGCCGCTTCGCGGCTGAAGGCGCGGGGCCTGCGTCTCGGCGGCGTCGTCCAGCACAATGAGGGCACCTGCGAGAGCGGTTGTTTCGCGATGGCGCTGGAGGACCTCGCCAGCGGCGCGCGTTTCCCGATCAGCGAAAACCGCGGCGCCGGCGCCACCGGCTGCCGCCTCGACGCGACCGGCCTCGCGGCAGCCGGCGGTGCGCTGGGCGCGGCGCTGGCGGACAAAACCGATCTCGTCATCGTCAACAAATTCGGCCGGCAGGAGGCTCTGGGGAAGGGTCTGCGGCACGAGATCGCCGCGGCGCTGCTCGCGGGCCTGCCCGTGCTGATCGCCGTGCGGCGCGACATGCTGCCCGCCTTCCGCGACTTTGCGGGGGAGGACTGGACCGAGCTGCCGGCTCTGGCCGAGGCGGTCGAGTCCTGGGGGCTCGGCGTCGCGCGGGTCGCCGCCTGAGCGGAGGGGCGCGATGCCACAGGATATGAGCTTCCTCGACGATTATCTTGTGCGGCCCGACCCGCAGGCGGCCCGCCTCGGAGCGACCGTCTCGGGCATCGACCAGACCGGCGCGACCGTTGAGACCCGTGTCGTCACCGAGCGGGCCCTGACGCTCTACCTGAACGCGCAGGAGATCGTCACGATGATGACGATCGGGGACCATCCCGACGCGCTGGCGCTGGGTTATCTGCTCAACCAGAACATGCTCAAGCGCGGCGATGTCGTCGACGCCGTCGATTACGACGAGGAACTCGAGGTCGTGGTCGTGCGCACGCCGGAGCGCACGAATTTCGAGGAGAAGCTGAAGAAGAAGACGCTGACCTCGGGCTGCGCCCAGGGGACCGCCTTCGGCGACCTGATGGAAGCGATCGACGAGATCGAACTGCCCAAGGCGGAACTCCGCACCAGCTGGCTCTATGCCCTGACGAAGAAGATCAATACCACGCCCTCGCTCTATCTCGAGGCCGGCGCCATCCATGGCTGCGTGCTCTGCGAGGCCGACAGGCCCTTGGTCTATATGGAGGATGTCGGCCGCCACAACGCCGTCGACAAGGTCGCGGGCTGGATGTTCCGGCACAATGTCGATCCCGCGAAGATGATCTTTTACACCACCGGCCGCCTGACCTCCGAGATGGTCATCAAGACCGTCCGCATGGGCATCCCCGTGCTGGTCTCCCGCTCCGGCTTCACCGAATGGGGCGTCGAACTGGCGCGCAAGGCAGGCCTCACCCTGATCGGCCGGGCTCGCGGCAAGCGCTTCGTCGCGCTCGCCGGCGAGCAGAACATCGTCTTCGACCAGGACCCGGACACGGTCGAGGAAGAGGGCGGGAAAAGCCGCCGCAAGGGGGCGGGGGGCGACGATTGAGCGGCCTTGCGCCCCGAACGGATTTGCCGTGTCCCACGCATTTGCTTGATCCTGGCGAGCAGGCAATCTGGTGGGGTCGGCCTGATCCGTGGCGCTACGGTCAGAGACAGGCGTGGGTGCCGCTGCTGGTTGGCTCAGGGGGGATTGTTGTTGCGGGGCTTATTGCAGCTCAATCTTTTCGGGAAGGACGCTGGAGTGGCGTCGGCATGGTCGTTCCGGTGTTCTGCGCGTTCCTCGCAGCGTGCGGTGTGCTTGCTGTGAGCTGGCCGGCAGTTCGGTTTCGGCGCGCGAGGGGGCTGACGTACCTCCTGACCGACCGCCGAGCGATCATCGTGGAAGGAAGCGCAGTGACAGATGCTCGTCTCGCTGCGATCCGCTCGGTCGAGGTTGAAAACAGCGGTAAGCCGATTGGAAGCGTCATTTTTCTGGATCGACCGGCGCCTCCCAGTGACAGCGGTCCTGACATGATCAGGGACGGCTTCATCGGCATCGCCGATGCCGAGGCTGTCGCCCAGGAAATGCGTCGCCTGCAGGGAATTGCGTCGTGATGCCCCCCACCCTCGGCCTCCTCCTCGCCGGCGGCCTCGCGCGCCGCATGGGCGGCGGTGACAAGCCGCTGCGGACCATCGCGGGCCGCAGCATCCTCGCCCATGTCATCGAGCGCCTGGCGCCCCAATGCGATCGCCTGCTGGTCAACGCCAATGGCGATCCCGCCCGCTTCGCGGATTACGGCCTGCCGGTGGTCGCCGACAGCGTGCCCGATTTCGCCGGACCGCTCGCTGGCATCCTCGCCGGGCTCGACTGGATGGCGGCCCATCGGCCCGAGACCGAATGGCTCGTCAGCGTCGCCGCCGACACGCCCTTCATCCCGCGTGATCTCGTCGCCCGTCTGCACGAGGCGCGCGAGGAGCAGGGCGTCCCGCTCGCCTGCGCCGCCTCGGGCGGCTGGACGCATCCGGTGATCGGGCTCTGGCCGGTGTCGCTGAGGGACAATCTGCGCCGGGCGCTGACGGTCGAGGACGAGCGCAAGATCGACCGCTGGACCGCCCGCCATGGCTGCGCCAGCGCGGAGTGGCCGGTCGATCCGGTCGATCCCTTCTTCAACGCCAACAGGCCCGAGGATCTGGACGAGGCCGAGCGGCTTTTCGCCACTCTTGCGACCGCTTGAAGCGCCCGCTGTCCTTCGCTATCTGTCTTGTATAAGAGCGGCTTATCGCTGCCGTGTCGCCTCTCGGGGGAAGATCATGAAGTCGTTCGTCGCCGCTGTCGCTGTCGCCGCCATCCTCGCCTTCGGCGCGAGCCTCGTCCTCAACGATTATTTCCAGAAGCCCGTCGACGTCGCTTTCACGACCGGTGGCGTCCGGCTTTGAACGGCTGAAGCGGCGCCCGAGCCAGGCCGTCACGCTCGGGCTTGACCCGAGCATCTCGTGCCGCCGCAAGCGTGCCGCTTCATCATCCTGAGATTCTCGGGTCTGCGCTTCGCTTCGCCCGAGAATGACGTCGAGGTCGCGCCAGCGAGCTCCGCCCTCACTCGATGACGATGCGCGGCGCGGCCTTGGCGGCGCCTCCGGCCATCGACGCCATCACCTGCCGCGCGATCGCGAGATAGGCCTTGGCGTGCGCCGAGTCCGGATCGCTCGCCACGATCGGGCGGCCTGAATCGGAGGTCTCGCGGATCGGCATGGCCAGCGGCACCTCGCCGAGGAAAGGCACGCCAAGGCGCTCCGCCTCATGCCGCGCCCCGCCATGGGCGAAGATGTCCGAGCGCGTGCCGCATTCCGGGCAGATGAAATAGCTCATATTCTCGACGATGCCGAGGATCGGCACCTCGACCTTCTTGAACATCGCGACGCCGCGGCGCGCGTCGAGCAGCGCCAGATCCTGCGGCGTCGAGACGATGACGGCGCCGGCCAGCGGCGTCTGCTGCGCCATGGTCAGCTGCGCGTCGCCGGTGCCGGGCGGCATGTCGACGACGAGCACGTCGAGCTCGCCCCAGGCGACCTCGCGCAGCATCTGGGTGATGGCCGAGATCACCATCGGCCCGCGCCAGATCATCGGCGTCTCCTCGTCGATGAGGAATCCGATCGACATGATCTTCAGCCCATAGGCCTCCATCGGCGCCAGCGTCCGCCCGGAGACCAGCCGCGGCTTGCCGGTGATGCCGAAGATCTTGGGCACCGAGGGGCCATAGATGTCGGCATCGAGCACGCCGACCTTGAGGCCGAGAACGCTGAGGGCCACGGCGAGATTGGCGGTGGTGGTCGACTTGCCGACGCCGCCCTTGCCGGAGGCGACCGCGATGATCTGCTTCACGCCGGGCACGCCGGCCGCCTTCGGCGTCGGGCCACCGGGCCCCGCACCGGGAGTGGGACGCTGGGCCTGCTGCCGTGCCTGCGCTGCGGCCGAGGAGGGCGCCTTGTCGGCGGTCAGCCCGACGAGGACCTGGTTCACGCCGGGGAGGCCCGAGACGGCGCTTTCGGCCGCCTTGCGCACCGGCTCCATGGCGGCGGCTTCGGTGGCGTCGATGCCGATGGCGAAGATCACCTTGCCGCCGTCGATCAGGATGTCGGCGACGCGGCCCGAGGCGGAGAGCGACTGGCCGCTGGCCGGCAGCTTCACCAGCTCGAGCGCGCGCAGGATGTCGGCTTGGGTGAGGGCCAAGGGCTGAACTCCTATCGGCGCGGCTCAGGCCGGCGCCTTGCGGATGTGGAAGACGAGCAGGTCGCCGTCGCTGCGGCTCTCCTCGATCGCATCCCCGGTTTCGCGCATCAGGTTGGGAATGTCGATGGCCGCCATCGGATCGGTGCATTCGACCAGCAACAGCGTACCGGGCGCCGCACCCTTCAGCGCCTTGCGGACCCGCAGCGCCGGCAGGGGGCATTTCAGGCCGCGAAGATTGAGAGGCGTGGCGGTCATGGCGGTAACCAGCAGGAGGGGCGCCGCTTCATAGGATGGCCGGTCGCACCGGGGCAACTGGCCGCTTTGTCACGGCGCCGGGGAGCCGGCATGATGGAAAGATGCGACCCCTCCTGAAGCCCCTCATCCTTTTTCTCTGTCTCGCCCAACCCGTCGCCGCCCAGGAGCTGCGCGGCCATGGCGGGCCGGTGCGCGCCATCGCGGTCGCGCCCGACGGGACGACCGCCATGACCGGCTCCTTCGACCAGTCGGCGATCCTCTGGAGCCTGTCGGGCGGCACGGCGGAGGCCGTGCTGCGCTTCCATGAGGGCGCGGTCAATGCGGTCGCGGCCGTGCCGGGCCTCGGCTTCGCCACCGGTGCCGAGGATGGGCGCATCGCGCTCTGGCGCGGGGCGGCGGCCGCGCCGGCCGAGGTCGTCGAGGGCCATAGGGGGCCGGTGGCCGCACTGGCGGTCTCGGCCGACGGGCGCCGCATCGCTTCCGCCTCCTGGGACGGGACGGCGCGGGTGACGACCCGCGAGGGCGGCGCTGCGGTCGCCTTCGAGGGCCATCAGGGGCCGGTCAACGGCGTCGCCTTCCTGCCCGGCGGCGGCCTCGTCACCGCCGGCTATGACGCGACCTTGCGGATCTGGCCGGCGGATGCCGGCGCCCCCCGGATCGTGACGCTGCCAGCGCCGCTGAACGGGGTCGTCGTGGCCGCCGATGGCGAAATCGCCGTCGCCGCGGCGGACGGGCGGCTGCGGCTCTTCGGGCCGGATGGCGAGGCGCGCGGGGAGGTGACTGTCGGCGAGACGCCGCTGATCGCGCTGGCGCTCTCGGCCGACGGCACGACGCTGGCCGCCGGCGGCCTGCGCGGGCAGGTCGCACTGATCGACCGCGCCGCACGCCGCATCCGCGCGACGCTTGTCGGGCCGGGCCTTCCGGTCTGGTCGCTCGCCTTCCTTCCAGACGGCAAGCAAATCCTCTCGGGCGGCGCCGACCGGCTCGTGCGCCGCTGGAACGCCGTCACGGGCGAACACATCGGCACGGTCGTGCCGCGCGCCGGAGCGGATGTGCTCGCCGCCTTCAACGGCGAGCGTGGCGCGCAGGTCTTCCGCGCCTGTGCCGCCTGCCACACCCTGACCCCGTCGGACGGCAACCGCGCCGGGCCGACACTGCACGGCATCTTCGGCCGCCGCATCGCCACCGCGCCGGGCTACGCCTATTCCGAGGCCTTCAGGACGATGGACATCGTCTGGACCAAGGAGACGGTGGCGAAGCTCTTCGAGATCGGCCCCAACGCCTACACGCCGGGCACCAAGATGCCCGAGCAGACGATCAGTTCGGCCGAAGACCGGCAGGCGCTGGTCGACTGGCTGGAGAAGGTGACAAAATAGGCGTCAGTCTCGGGCTTGACCCGAGAATCTCCTGAACCAGATCGCTGCTGTCAGAGATGCTCGGGTCAAGCCCGAGCATGACGCCTACTGCAGCGGATCGTCCCCGCGCTCCGCCCTCTCGCGCAGGTAGTCCTCGGTCGTGCGCACCGGCGGGCGCTGCGGCGAGAGATGCGGGTCGAAGCTCTCGTTGACGACGACCTCGACGCGGCAATCCTCGCACATCTTCAAAACCGAGATGCGCTTCGCCGCGTCGCCGGAGAACATCCAGTGCTTGTTCTCGAGCTTGGCGGTGATCTTCTCGATCGTGCTACGCACGCCGAAGGGCTTGGCGCAGGCAATGCAGTGGAACGGCTCCTCCTGCTTGATCACGCGCTTGCCGCCCTTCCAGGCCTCGAAATCGATGCGCGGCTCCAGCGTGATGACCTTCTCCGGGCAGGTCGCGGCGCAGAGCCCGCACTGCACGCAGAGGTCCTCCTGGAAGGCGAGGGTCGGCCGCTCGGGATCATCGGACAGCGCCTGCACCGGGCAGGCCGAGACGCAGGCCAGGCAGAGCGTGCAGCCATCGGTGTCGACATGCACGGTGCCGAAGGGCGCGCGCGGCGGCAGCGCCACCGTGGCCACCGGCATCGGCGCCGCGGCGTGTAGCTCGCCGATCGTCTGGCGCAGCAGCGGCCGGCCTTCGCCCATCGGGCGGAAGCGCGCCGGCTTCGGCGAGACCGTGCCCGGCACGACCCGCGCCAGCGCCGCCGCCAGCTGCTCGGGATCGTCGGTCTCGATCAGCCCGGCACTGCCGGCGCCATAGCCGAGCGCCGCGGCGAGCGTCTCGGCATAGGCGAGGTTGCGCTGCAGGCCTGAGAGATCGTGCTTGGGACGGGCGCGGCTCAACACCTGAATCGAGGCCGCGCCGAAGGCGAGCGCCGCCGCGAAGGCGTCGAGCCCGATCTGGGTGATCTCGTTGACGCGCAGCGGCAGCACGCGGGCCGGCAGCCCTTCGCCGAAGCGGGCGAGCGCGTCGATCAGCGGCTCGCCATGCGCCTCGTCATGCAGCAGCACGACCGGCTCGCGGCCACCGGCCTCGGCATAGGTGGTCAGCAGCGTCCGCAGCCGGCGCAGCAGCGCGTCCGCCGGCGGCAGCGCATAGGTCACAGCACCGGTCGGGCAGACGGCGGCGCAGGCGCCGCAGCCGGCGCAGATCTCGGCCGAGATCGCGACATGGTCGCCGTTCGGGGTGATGGCCCCGGTGGGGCAGAGCTCGAGGCAGCGCGTGCAGCCGGTCTTCTTCGAGCGCGAATGCGCGCAGAGATCCTCGTTCAGCCGGACATAGGTCGGCTTGTCGAACTCCCCGACGAGATGGCCGGCTTCCGCGATCAGCTTCTCGATTGCGGCGGGGCTCGCCGGGTCGGCCCGCAGATAGCCCGCCCGCAACTCGCCGGCGGGAAACAGAGGCGTCCCGCCCGAGACGTCGATGACGATGTCGCAATGCGAGGTCGCGCCATTGCGGGGCTCGCCGAAGACGAGGCGGGCGCGGGAGGAGGGGGCCGGCGCGGCATAATCGTCGATGCGCAGCTCGAAGGCGCCGAGCCAGCCGGTCGCGGCGACGATGGTGCCCTTCAGCACCGGCGTCTCGACCACGCGCGGCGGCGTGATCTCCCCGGGCCGGCTGATCAGGATGGTGACGTCGAGATGCTCCGAGAGACGCTGCCCGACGGACAGTGCCGTCTCGTCGCGGCCATAGACCAGGGCGACGCCCTTGCTGGTCAGGGTCGTGAAGGAGATCGGCGGCATCGGCTCGGCCGCCGCCGCCAGCAGCGCCGCCATTTTCGGCCCGGCCGCCTTGGCCTCGCGCGACCAGCCGCCCGTCTCGCGGATATTGGTGAAGACGAGATCGCCCGCATAATCGAGATCGGCCGCAATCTCCTCGAACAGCGGTGCCTCCTGCGTACAGGCGACGGTGATGGCCTGGCTCTCGCCCAATGCGCGCGTGAAGAGGTCGGTCTGCGTCCGGCAGAGATGGCGCGCGCTGCGGATATCGGCGCCCTTGCAGCCGCGTGCGATGGCCGCCGCATCGAGCGGCATGGTGTCCTCGCACGAGCACACCATCAGCGTGCGGGTGGTGTCAGGCATGGTGGGCTTGATCCTCGGGCCGGCGGCGTTGTGTCGCCTCTCTTGCGATAAACCATGCTTATATGGAATTGGAGCGGTTCAAAAGAAACGAAGCCGGCGTGTTTCGTCGCAGTCTCGGAGGAAGCCCGATCATGGCAGCCAGCGCCCTGCGTACGGACGATCTGCGCCGCGAGCCGGTCCTGCCGCCGGGATTCTCGCTGGTGGCGCTGCGGGAATCGGGCGACGCCTTCGCCCATGCCTGTTCGATCGCGGCCGAGGCGGGCGCGGCGACGCTGGTCTGGACCCGGCGCTTCGACGTCATCGAATTTGCCGTCGTGCTCGAACCCGATAATCCGCTGCGCGAGGCGCGGCTGGCGCATTACCTCGCGATGACGGCGCTGGCCGACGCGCTTGCGGTCTACAGCCCGCCCGAGCGGCCGATTCTGTTCCGCTGGCCCGATGCGCTGATCTACGATCTCGGCCTGATCGGCGGCGGCCGGCTCGCCTGGCCGCAGAACTGCGGCGAGGATGAGGTGCCGGATTGGGTCGTCTTCGGCGCCATGCTGCGGGCCACCACGATGACGCCCTTCGCGATCGGGCAGGTCGGTGTCGGGATGGCCGAGGAGGGCTTCGAGGAGATCGACGCCGTCGATCTGATCGAGGCCTTCGCCCGCCATCTCATGCTGGCCGTCACCCGCTGGCAGAGCGCCGGGCCCAAGG
Source organism: Allobosea massiliensis (assembly GCF_042655245.1). NCBI lineage: Bacteria > Pseudomonadati > Pseudomonadota > Alphaproteobacteria > Hyphomicrobiales > Alloboseaceae > Allobosea > Allobosea massiliensis. The sequence continues at coordinate 165,753 of NZ_JBHSLU010000007.1, forward strand.
CTGCCGCGCTGCGCTGGCTCGACCGGCTCGACAAGGTCGTCGGCACGCGCCACGGCATCGAGCCCAACGGCGATCTCGTCGCGACCACCCAGGCCGGTACCGAGCGCCGCAGCCTGGTCGAGGCGCTGGCCCGGGTCGACTGGCTGGACCGCGAGAGCGGCGGGCCGAAGCTGTGAAGGGGCTGAAGCTGCCTCGCGCCATCCGGCTCGACCCGTCCGACACCTTCGTCTTCCGGAGGGCGGCCGAGCCGGGCGACTGGCTCGTGACCGGGTCCTTCCTGTTCGGCGGCACCGATCCCTCCGCGCTCGACGCCAAGGGCAAGGCCGCCTTCCGCTCCGGCTTCCTCGGCGTGGCGAGCTTCGGCTGGAGCACGCTCGCCGTGGTGACGGAGGCGAGCGAGCCCGAGCTCGAGGCGGCGGTCGAAAGCCTCGCCGGTCATCTCGTCGACAAGCTCGGCGCACCCGATCTCGCGACGGCGCGCGCGGCCGCCGCCGAGGAGGTCGCTTTTGCCGCCACCCTCTGCGATCATCCCCCTCAGACCCTGCTCGCTTTGCACCGGACGATTGAAGACGGCGAGATTCGCGAGCGCTTCCGCACCCTGACGCCGCGCGATGCCAGCCAGAGCGAAGGCTTCCGCGCCTTCGAATTCCTCGAGGTGGCGGGCGAGGAGGACGGGCCGGTCGAGCATGTCGACCTCCTCAATCTCGAAAAGACCAGGCTGACATGACGCATTTCTGGGCCAGCTCCGGCCATCTCCTGCTGGACCGCGAACCCGGCGGCGGGCTGCGCGTGACCGACGACTTCATCAAGGCCTATCTCGCCCGGCCGGAACTGCTGCCGCCGGCGGAGGCCTGCGAGGCCGAGCGTGCGCTGCATGCAAGGCTGATGGAGACGCCTCAGGCGGAGGTGCCGGCGAGCGCGATTGCGGCCATCGCCGACGAGGACGCACGCGAGAACTGGCGCTTCATGCTCGGCTGGCGCGACCGGCTGCTGGCCGCACCGACGCTCGAGGCGGCCTATGCCGGCATCATCCGCGAGGGCGTGAGCGGGATCCCGCCGCTCTTCCTCGACCAGCTGGTTCACGTCATCATGCGCGCGGCGCTCGACGAGGCTGACGATCCCTTCGTCACCCGCGCGGCCGAATGCCTGTTCCGCCCGCAGCGCGTGACGTTCCACGAAAATACGATCCTGCTCGCCGATGCCGAGATGATCGAGGGCCACGAGGCCGACCGGCACGCCTCGCCGCTGCTCGCGATGCTGGGCGGACCGGCGGCGACCGAACTCGACATCCTCAAGCCGGCGAATGCCGATCGTTATTGGCAGCGCTCGGACGGGTTCGACATGGTGCTGGATCTCGGCGGGTCGCCGTCCGGCCGGGCGGCGCTTGGCCAGGCCTTGCGCCACTGGATCCGCCAGATCCATGGTTTCGACGTCGCCATCGAACCGCTGGAGACGGTGACGGATGCGGACTGGCGCTGGTTCGTCGGGCTCGACGCAGAGGCCACCGCCGTCGGCAATGCGCTCTGGCAGGGGAAGACCGTCGCCGCGGCCGAGATGGCGCGCGTGCTCGCCCTGTTCACCCTGACGCTGCCCGCCGACGTCCCGGTCCTGCCGGCGGCGAAGGGCAAGCCCATCTATCTCATCATGGCCATGTCGGGTGACAATCTGCTGCGGCTGAAGCCGCAGAACCTCGTCGCCGGCCTGCCGCTCGCCCGGCGCGAAATGGCGAACTGAGGAGTCCGCGATGACGCAGCAGCATATCGAGGTCGGGATCGTCGTCGAACGACGCGCCATCGACTCGCCCTGGGCGGACCACGCCTGGGCGCCGCTGGCCGTGCTGCCGGAGCCGCCGCCGCTTGCGCCTTGGACCGAGCTGCCGGACGAGCCGGGCCGTCGCCAATTCTATCTCGGCCCGGCGACGTTGACGCTGCATTCGGTCGACACCGCCCATTTCCGCGAGAATTTCCAGGCGGGCCGCGCCAAGCTCTGGGTCGCGATCCGCCCGACCGGAATAGAGCCCGAGATCGAGTTCGTCGGCGTGACCGCCGACCCCTTCGAGGGCGAGGTCTATTGTGAGAATGTCGGCGATATCGTCGAGGCGCTGCCGATGCCGCTCGCCATCGCCGAGGCGGTGCTCGCCTTCTTCGAGGCGCACCATGTCGAGCGCGAATTCATCAAGCGCAAGCGCAGCGAGCATGACCCGCGCAAGGGGCCGGCACCCCGGTCCGAGCCGGGCCTGCGTCGGCGCGAAAGCGGGCCCGGGGGCGCAGCATGAGCACGCGCACGCCGTCAGACGAGGGATTCCTCAGCCGCTGGTCGCGCCGCAAGCGCGAGGGCGAGCCTGAGGAGCAGCCGGCATCGCTCCCTGCCGCCCCGGCAAGCGAGAGCGCTGCGCCGGCCGCGACCGAAGCGCCCGAGCCTGAGGTCGAGATGATCGAGCCCCCGTCGCTCGATCTGATCGACAAGGACTTCGACCTGGCCTCGTGGCTGAAGCAGAACGTGCCGGAGACGTGGAAGCTCGCCGCCATGCGGCGCGCCTGGGAGAACGATCCGGCCATCGCCAATTTCGAGAACCCCGCCCGCGACTATGCGCTCGACTGGAACACGCCTGGCGGGGCGCCGGGATATGGCCCGCTGACGGAATCAGACGACATCGCCGAGTTGGTCCGCGGCATCTTCGGCGAGCAGCCTGCCCCAACGGCAGCCACCCTGGTCACCGAAGAGGCACCCGGCGACGGGATGTCGCATCCCCTTTCGTCTAAGGACAAGGCGGAGAGCATCGATGCTGCGGTGCGGGAAGGCGAGTCTGCGGACAAAGAGCCTGCCCCGCTGCGCCTCACGGGAGGTCCGGAAAACCGCCCAAATCCGCCGCGGGCGCGCGCTTCGACGCCATTAGATCTTGATGCTGCAATGCAGCAAGAGGCCCCGCGCGAGCCGGTCTCCGTGCGTGTGCGCAAGCGTGGAGGTGGCGCAATTCCAATCTGAAAAGAGATTGGAATCGTTTTATTTTTGGGCAATAACCTGCCGTTATCACGGCAACTCGGGCGGCCAATTGTCGAGCCGCCCCGCCCAAAGGACATTGATCTGAGTCAAATGCGCGACCCGGCACTGGAAAAAGCGATCGGAAGCGTCGGCGGCGTCCGGGCTCTGGCGCGCAGTCTCGGCATTTCGCAGCCGGCGATCTCGAGCTGGAAGCGCGTGCCGGCCGACCGTGTGCTGTCCGTCGAGGCGACGACGGGCATTCCGCGTACCGAGCTGCGGCCCGACCTCTATCCCCAGCCGGAGGCCACAGCCCCAGTCCACTCCGAAATCACGCTGACGCAACCGATCGACGAGATCGATGCCGCGCGGGCGCAAGAGTGCGAACTGATCGGCGCTCTGTTGTGGCGGGCCCCGACGACCGAGACGCTTGAGGTCCTCCGCAGCCTGCAGGGCGACGCCTCGCCCTTCGGCATGGCGCATCTCGCTTTGGCGGAAGCCGCCGACGAGGCGACGCCCGAAAGCCTGCGCGATGAGTTCTTCGAACTCTTCATCGGCGTCGGCCGCGGAGAATTGCTCCCGTACGCGTCCTATTACCTGACCGGCTTCCTGCATGAGCGCCCGCTGGCGCTGGTGCGCGAGGACATGGGCGCCCTCGGCCTGGCCCGCGATGCGCGTGCGGGCGAGCCGGAAGACCACATCGCCGTGCTGCTCGACATCATGGCGAAGCTGCTGCGCGGCGAGGTCGCCGCCGACGGCATCGACGCGGATCGCTTCTACGCCCGGCACATCCAGCCCTGGGGCGAGCGCTTCTTTGCCGATCTCGAGATCGCGAAGGCCGCGAAATTCTACAAGGCGGTGGGGCGGCTCGGCAGCCTGTTCCTGTCCATCGAAACGCAGGCTGCGGGGCTGCCCGCATGACCGGCAACACACAAAACGCTCAACCCGACGCGTGGGAGACGACGATGTCGAACAGCAAAGAAACCGGAAAACCGGCCGTCGATCGCCGCAGCTTCTTCAAGGCGCTGGGCGCGGGTGCCACGCTGGCGGCGACGCCGGCGATGGTGACGCCGGCCGCGGCCGTCGATCCGGGCAAGGAGGAGACCAAGGCGCGCTACCGCGAGTCGGAGCACGTCAAGGACTTCTACCGCGTCAACCGTTACTGAGAGGCGCCGCACCATGCTGATCAAGCGTAAATCCGCCGACGTCCAGCGCGGCCGGCTCCAGTCCGCGATCGCCGGCCTGTCGTCCGGCGTCATGGACCGCCGCGCCTTCCTGCGCCGTTCGGGTCTCGTCGCGGGCGGCATCGCCGCCGCCGGCGCCCTTCAGATCGGGTCCGTCCGCAAGGCCGAGGCCGCCGGCCTCGGCCCGGCGACCGGCACCAAGGTCGTCAAGAACATCTGCACGCACTGCTCGGTGGGCTGCACCGTCAAGGCCGAGGTCGCCAACGGCGTCTGGGTCGGCCAGGAGCCGGCCTGGGAGAGCCCGATCAACCGCGGCTCGCACTGCGCCAAGGGCGCGTCCGTGCGCGAACTGGTCCATGGCGACCGCCGCATCAAGTATCCGATGAAGCTGGTCAACGGCCAGTGGCAGCGCATCTCCTGGGACGTCGCGATCAATGAGATCGGCGACAAGATGATGGAGATCCGGGCCAAGTCCGGCGCCGACTCCGTCTATCTGCTCGGCTCGGCCAAGTTCTCGAACGAGGGCGCCTATCTGTTCCGTAAGTTCGCCGCCTTCTGGGGCACGAACAACGTCGACCACCAGGCGCGCATCTGTCACTCCACCACGGTCGCGGGTGTTGCCAACACCTGGGGCTACGGCGCGATGACGAACTCCTACAACGACATCCGCAACTCCAAGACGATCATGTTCATGGGGTCGAACGCGGCCGAGGCGCATCCGGTCTCGATGCAGCACATCCTCGTCGGCAAGGAGCAGAACCGCGCCAACGTCATCGTCTTCGATCCGCGTCTGACCCGCACCGCGGCCCATGCGACGGACTACATCCGCATCCGCTCGGGCACCGATATCGCGGTGATCTGGGGCATGATGTGGCACATCTTCAAGAACGGCTGGGAAGATAAGGAATTCCTCGCCGCCCGCGTGCACGGCATGGATGACGTCCGCAAGGAGGTCGAGAAATACGACCCCAAGACGGTCGAGGACATCACCGGCGTGCCTGAGGCGCAGCTCAAGCGTGCCGCCGAAACCTTTGCCAAGGTCAAGCCCGCCACCTTCATCTGGTGCATGGGCGTGACCCAGCACTCGGTCGGCACCGCCAACGTCCGTGCCATCTGCAACCTGCTCCTCGCCACCGGCAACGTTGGCGGCATGGGTAATGGCGCCAACATCTTCCGCGGCCACTGCAACGTGCAGGGCGCGACCGACTTCGGCCTCGATATCTCGAACCTGCCTTGCTACTACGGGCTGGTCGAGGGCGCCTGGCGCCACTGGGCGCGCGTCTGGGACGTGCCCTACGACTACTTCGTCACCCGCTTCGACGAGGTTCCGGCCAAGGGCGGCCGGCCGGCGCGGACGCGCAAGGCCAATATGGAGACCTCTGGCCACACCTCGACCCGCTGGTTCGATGCGGCCAATCTGCCGGCCGAGCAGGTCGATCAGATGGACAACCTCAAGGCCATGTTCGTCATGGGCCATGGCGGCAACACGATTCCCCGCATGCCCGACGCGGTGAAGGGGCTCGAGAAGCTCGAACTCCTCGTGGTCGCCGACCCGCACCCGACGAACTTCGTCTCGCTCGGCGGGCGCAAGAACGGCACCTATCTGCTGCCGATCGGCACGCAGTTCGAATGCTCGGGCTCGCGCACCTGCTCCAACCGTTCGGTGCAGTGGGGCGAAAAGGTCGTCGAGCCGATCTTCGAGGCCGCGAGCGACTATTTCGTCATCTACAAGCTGGCGCAGAAGCTCGGCTTTGCCGAGCAGATGCACAAGAACTACGAGATGGTGCAGGGCAAGTACGGCCCCGAGCCCTCGCCTGAGTCCATCCTGCGCGAGATCAACCGCGGCGGCTGGTCGACCGGCTACACCGGCCAGTCGCCGGAGCGCCTGAAGCTCCACATGGAGCATCAGGACAAGTTCGATCTCGTGAGCCTGCGCGGCGCCCAGGGCTCGCCCGTCGAGAACGACTATTACGGCCTGCCCTGGCCGTGCTGGGGCACGCCGGAGCTCAAGCATCCCGGTACCCACATCCTCTACAATACCTCGCTCGAGGCGGGGAACGGCGGCGGCACCTTCCGTCCCCGCTTCGGCCTCACCCGCGAGCGCACGCTCGCCGACGGCAGCAAGGTCAATGACACGCTGCTGGCGGAGAACGGCTCCTACTCCCTCAACTCGGAGATCAAGGACGGCTATCCCGAGTTCACCATGGGCGTGCTCAAGAAGCTCGGCTGGGATGCCGATCTGACGCCCAAGGAGCTCGAGACCATCACCTGGATCGGTGGCAACAACATCGATGCGGTGAGCTGGGCGAACGACCTCTCCGGCGGCATCCAGCGCGTTGCGCTGAAGCATGGCTGCGTGCCCTACGGCAACGGCAAGGCCCGGGCCAATGCCTGGAACCTGCCTGACCCGGTGCCGACTCACCGTGAGCCGATCTACTCGCCCCGCGTCGACCTCGTGGCGAAATGGCCGGCCCGTCCGGACGAGCGTACGCTCCGCATCCCCAACCTCCACACCTCCGTCCAGAAGGCGGCGGTCGAGAAGGGCATCGCGAAATCCTTCCCGATCGTCCTCACCTCCGGCCGTCTCGTCGAGTACGAGGGCGGCGGCGAGGAAACCCGCTCGAACAAGTGGTTGGCCGAGCTGCAGCAGGACATGTTCGTCGAGATCAACCCGGCGGATGCGGCCGCGCGCGGCATCAAGGACGGCGCCTTCGTCTGGGTGTCGGGCCCGGAGAACAACTCGAAGGCCCGCGTCAAGGCGCTGGTCACCGAGCGCGTCGGCAAGGGCGTCGCGTTCATGCCCTTCCACTTCGGCGGGTTCTACCAGGGGCAGGACCAGCGCGGGAACTATCCGAAGGGAACGGACCCGATCGTACTCGGCGAATCCGTCAACATCGTCACCACCTATGGCTACGACCCGGTGACGGCGATGCACGAAGGCAAGGTCACGCTCTGCCAGATTGCGGCGGCGTAAGGGGGAACTGAACCATGGCCCGGATGAAATTCCTCTGCGACGCGGATCGCTGCATCGAGTGCAACGCCTGCGTCACCGCCTGCAAGAACGAGAACGAGGTGCCCTGGGGCATCAACCGCCGGCGCGTCGTCACCATCAATGACGGCAAGCCCGGCGAGCGCTCGGTCTCGATGGCCTGCATGCACTGCACCGACGCGCCCTGCGCGGCGGTCTGCCCGGTCGACTGCTTTTACACCACGGCGGACGCCGTGGTGCTGCACAGCAAGGACCTCTGCATCGGCTGCGGCTACTGCTTCTACGCCTGCCCCTTCGGCGCGCCGCAGTATCCGAAGGTCGGCAACTTCGGTTCGCGCGGCAAGATGGACAAGTGCACCTTCTGCTCGGGCGGTCCGGAGGCCGATCTCTCGCCGGTCGAGTTCCAGAAATACGGCTCGAACCGCCTCGCCGAGGGCAAGCTGCCGCTCTGCGCCGAGATGTGCTCGACCAAGTCTCTGCTGGCCGGCGACGGCGAGATCATCGCCCAGATCTACAAGGAGCGGGTGGTGAAGCGCGGTTACGGCTCGGGCGCCTGGGGCTGGCAGACGGCCTACAAGGAAACCATCGCCATCTGACGTCCCGTCTGGAGACGGAGAGAGGCCCCCGCGAAGAGGGGCCACGACAGGTGCTTCGACCGAAAGCCGGCCTTGCCGGTCCCTTCGCCGGGGCGCCCCTTTCAGACAGATCGGCCTCTCGCGACGAGGGCCGGAGCAAGGGAACAGAGCCATGCGTTTCGGCGCCCATATCCGCCTGCTGGTGACCGGCCTGCTGCTGACCTTCGCGGTCGCTCTCGCCGTTCCAGCCGGCGCCCAGCAGGTCAATCCGACGGCCGACGCCGTCCGCGAGCGCCAGTTCCTCGATGCCCTCAAGGGCAACCCCCAGGCCGAACTCCAGGGCCGCATCTCCATCCCCGACCAGAAGGCCGCGACGCTGGAGCGGCCCGCGGGCCGTGACTGGCGCGCCTTCCACCAGGGCACCATGCTGCGGACGGCGGTGATCGCGGTGCTCGGCACCCTGCTGGTCCTGGCGGCGTTCTTCCTGATCCGCGGGCGCATCCGCACCGAGGCAGGGCCGGCGGGGCAGACGATCACGCGCTTCAATGCCTTCGAGCGCTTCATCCACTGGCTCACCGCCGGCTGCTTCATCATTCTCGCCCTGTCGGGCCTGAACGTCACCTTCGGCAAACTGGTCCTTCTGCCCCTGATCGGGCCGCAGGCCTTCACGAACCTGTCGATCGCCGCCAAATGGGCGCACAACTTCCTGGCATGGCCCTTCATGCTCGGCATCGCGCTGATGTTCGTCATCTGGATCAAGGACAACATCCCCAACGCGATGGATATCCGCTGGTTTGCGGCCGGCGGCGGCATCATCGGCAAGGGTCATCCCGAGGCGCGGCGCTTCAATGCCGGCCAGAAGGTCGTGTTCTGGAGCGTGGTCCTGGGTGGCGCGGCCCTCTCCGTGTCCGGCTTCTACCTGCTCTTCCCCTTCTCGGCGGGCGGTGTGCTCAACCTCCAGTTCTGGAACGTCGTGCACGGGATCGTCTCGGTGCTGATGATCGCGCTGATGCTGGGCCACATCTATATCGGCTCGATCGGCATGGAGGGTGCCTTCGATGCCATGGGCTCCGGCGAGGTCGACCTGAACTGGGCCAAGGCGCATCACTCGCTCTGGGTGGAAGAAGAGATGCAGAAGGCCCGCGCCGGCGCCGACAACCGGCTCCAGCCGGCCGAATGATCCGCTTGACCCGCAGGGTCGGCTGACCGATGACGACCGGGCGCTTCGGCGCCCGGTTTCGTTTTGGGGTGAAGCTCTTCGATGCGTGTGATCGGCCTGGCGGGATGGAGCGGTGCAGGGAAGACCACCCTGCTGACCCGGCTGATCCCGGAACTCGGGCGGCGCGGCGTCTCCGTCTCGACGCTGAAGCACGCCCACCATGCTTTCGATCTCGATACACCGGGCAAGGATTCGCACGCCCATCGCGAGGCCGGCGCGCGCGAGGTGTTGATCTCGTCGGAGCGGCGCTGGGCCTTGATGCGGGAGCTGCGCGGAGAGGCCGAGGCTGAACTGCCGGACCTGCTGGTGCGACTGTCGCCCGTCGACCTTGTGGTGGTCGAGGGCTTCAAGCGCCAGCGCCACGCCAAGATCGAGATCCACCGCGCCGCCAACGGCAAGCCGCCCCTGCATCCGGGCGACGACAGCATCGTCGCGGTCGCGAGCGACACCGCCTTTCCCGACGCCGGACGCCCGGTTGTCGCTCTCGACGACATCGCCGCCGTGGCGGAGATCGTGCTGGCACAGGCCCTGCCGCTGGCCGAGGCGCTGGTGCGCTGCAGCGGGAGGGAGTGACGCCGCCATGGCCCAACTCAGCCGCGACGACGAGGCCTTTGGCGCCCTGATGACCCTCGAACAGGCGGGCGAGCGCGTCGCGGCGCTTGTCGCCCCGGTGGGCGGAACGGAAACCGTCCCGTTGGCGGCGGCCGATGGTCGCGTGCTGGCGGACACCGTTCTCGCTCCTCTCGATCTGCCGCCTTTCGCGAACTCGGCCGTCGACGGCTATGCCGTCCACTCCGGCGATCTGGCGCCTTCCGGCACGACACGCCTGCCCCTCGGCGGCCGCGTCGCGGCGGGTGCCGACGCGGCCGGTTTCACTGCGCGGGGCCTTGCCATCCGTGTCTTCACCGGCGCGCCGATGCCCCCGGGCGCCGACACCGTCTTCATGCAGGAGGATGTCGTGCTCGAGGACGGGGCGGTGCTCCTCCCGGCGGGACTCGCTCCGGGCGCCAATGCCCGACCGGCCGGAGAGGACATCGCCCGCGGTGCCTTGGCCGCCGCGGCGGGCCAGCGCCTGCGCCCTCAGGATCTCGCACTGCTCTCGGCGCTGGGCGTCACGGAGGTGGTGGTGCGCCGGAGGCCGCGCGTCGCCATCTTCTCGACGGGCGATGAACTCACCGAACCCGGACAGCCGTTGGCCCCGGCCGCGATCTACGATGCCAACCGCGCCCTGCTGCGGGCGATGGTGACGCGCGCCGGCGCGGAGGTCGTCGATCTCGGCATCCTGCGCGACGAGCGCGCGGGCCTCGCGCAGCGCCTGGCCGAGGCGGCAGCCTCTTGCGACCTTGTCCTGACCTCGGGCGGCGTTTCGACCGGCGAGGAGGATCACGTCAAGGCGGCGCTGGAGCAGGTCGGCGAGCTCGCTTTCTGGCGCATTGGCATCAAGCCTGGCCGGCCCGTCGCGCTGGGGCGCATCGGCACGGTTCCGTTCATCGGCCTGCCCGGCAACCCGGTCGCGGTCTTCGTCACCTTCGCTTTCGTCGCCCGCGTCCTGATCGCGCGGCTCGCCGGCACGGCGCCTGTCGCGCCCCTGTCTTTGCCGGTGCGGCTCGGCTTCGCCTACCGCAAGAAGGAGGGGCGGCGCGAATATGTCCGGGTCTCGCTCGAGCCGGGCCCCGATGGCGTCCAAATTGCTCGTAAGCACCCGCAGGACGGAGCCGGCGTGCTGACCTCGCTCACCCGCACCGACGGCCTGGTCGAACTCGAAGAGGACATGACGCGGATCGAGGAGGGAACCATCGTGCCCTTCCTCGCCTATGCGCTGCTGATCGGCTGAGGGGCTTTCAGTCCCGCCGGAAGACGACGCTGGCGAGCCAGCCCAGCAGCAGCGCCATCAGCACGGTGACGAGTCCGTAGACCAGCGGCAGTTCATGCGCGCCCGCAGCCAGGCGCTGCTCCATGCCGCTCTTCACCACCTCGAAATTGGTGGTCTGGCGGGCGAGGGGAACGCCCCCGGCATAGAGCACGATCTCGATCTCGTAGGATCCCGTCGGCGCCGTCGCCGGCACCTCGATCGGCGCGCTGAACACCGTGCTGGAGAGAAAGGTCACGCCCCGCTCAGCCGCCGAGTAGAGCCCCTTCTCGGACAGGATGCGCAGGAGCCCGTCGGAGAAACGGGCGGTGGTGGTATCGAAGTCGAGCGCGGCGTCGCGCGTCCGGTGAGCGTTTTCGAGCCCCACACGCTCGCGCCGCGCCGTCTCAGGGCTCATGATCTCGCTCAGCGGCCGGTTGCTGGCGACCGTCAGGAACAGCGAGCTGTCGGGGAAGCGCCGCTGTGTGCGGTTGATCCAGATCGGCCCGAGCCGCTCCTTCTCGCGCACCAGCAGCATCCGCCGCGGCCCCCGCGCTGTGACGACGATGTCGTAGGGGTCGCCACGCGCCACGGTGCGGCCGTCGCGCTCGACCACGCCGAAGACGGTGAGCTGGCTGCCGGTGTAGTTGGACGTGATCAGGATCTGGTGGCTCGACATCGCCGCGATCAGCGACTCCGCGCGCGCCGAGCCGAGGCTGCCCGCGAGAAGGGCGAGGATCGCCGCGAGGCGTGCCAGCGCTCTCATCGCGTCCCCTCCGAGATCACGACGGAAAACGGCTCGCTGGGCGGGATGAACAGCTCGATGGCGAAGCGCAGCCCGACCGAGAGGATCAGCAAGGCCAGCAGCAGACGGAAGGATTCGACGTTGAGGTTGCGCGCGGCCCGGCCGCCGAACTGTGCGCCGATCACGCCGCCGAGCAGCAGCAGGATCGCCAGCACGATGTCGACCGACTGGTTGGTCAGCGCATGCAACAGCGTCGCGCCGGTCATCGTGACCAGGATCTGGAACAGCGACGTCCCGACCACGATCGCGGTGGGGATGCGGAAGAAATAGATCAAAGCCGGGACGAGAATGAAGCCGCCGCCGACGCCCAGCACCGCGCCGATGAAGCCGATCACGATGGCGAGCGTCGCGATCGGGATGACGCTGCAATAGAGCTGCGAATCCGGAAAGCGCATCCGCAGCGGCAGCCCCATCCACCAGGGATGGGTACCGGCCCGTCGCTTCAGCCGCGCCGGCTTGCCGGCGCGGACACGCAACATGGCGCGCAGCGCGTCATAGAGCATCAGCCCGCCGATGATCGTGAACAGCGTCACATAGGACAGGGTGATCACCAGCTCGAGCTGGCCGAGGCGCCGCATCGAGTTGAAGAACAGCACGCCGAGCAGCGTGCCGAGGATACCGCCCGCGACCAGGATGCTGCCGAGCTTCAGATCCAGAGCGCGCCGCCGCCAATAGGTCAGCACGCCGGTCGTCGAGGAGCCGGCGACCTGGGCCGCGACGGTGGCGACTGCGACCGCGGGAGGAATGTCGAGGAAGATCAGCAGCGGTGTCAGCAGGAAGCCGCCGCCGACACCGAACAGCCCGGAGACGAAGCCGACCGCGCCGCTGAGCCCCAGCACCGTGAGGATGCTGATCGGCAGCTCGGCGATCGGGAGATAGATCTGCACCTCGGCTCCTCACGCGACGCGGGCGTCTGCTGGCGGCCCCGCCCGCCGGGACTCACTCTGCACCGATCCGGTTAAGGGGAGTTTCCGATGCGGCGAGGACGACGCGGGCGAAAGCCGGCCTCGTCCTGATGGCGCGCCAACGCGTCGAAACCATGACGGTTCCGCCCTGTGGGCTCCTCCGGCCGCTCGCCTCGAGCTCAGATGCGGGCGGGCTTGGCCGGCTTCGGCGCCGTGGCGGTCGGCGCGGCTTCCCAGCCGCGCGCGGGCGGCGTCACCTCGTTGGCGGCGGCGCTGGCCTGGCGCGGCTTCCAGGCGGCGGCCTCGGCCTTGGCGGCGGCGAGATCGGTCGGGCTCAGGCGCTGGGCGACCTCGTCGCGCTTGCGCGTCGCGTCGTCGTCGCCCTGGCTGGCCGCGACCGCGAACCAGAGATAGGACTGGGCGAGGTCGGTCGGCGCGCCGAGCCCGCGGCCGAGCAGGACGGCAAGGTTGTACTGGCTGTCGCGCACGCCGTGCTCGGCCGCGCGGCGGAACCAGTCCGTGGCCGAGGCATAATCCGGCTTGCCCGAGACGCCCTCGGCATGGAGCACGGCAAGATTGTGCATCGCCTTGGCGTTGCCGCGCTCGGCGGCGCGCGTGTACCAGACGCGGGCCAGCGACAGGTCGCGCGCTGTGCCGATGCCCTTCTCGAACATGTTGCCGAGGCGGAACTGCGCCGGGGCAAGACCGGCTACGGCGGCGCGCTCGAACAGTCGCATGGCGAGCTTCGGATCGCGCGTGGCGGCCGGGCCGTCGGCGGCGCGGCTGGCGAGTTCGTAGACGGCGCGGGCGTCGCCATCGAGCGCTGCCTTGCGCAGCCCCGGCCCGCCCAGTCCGGGGGGCAACTCGCCCAGGCCGGTCACGGGCTGCACCGCCTCGGCATTCGCCGCCGGCGGAGCGGCGACGGGGGCCGCCAGCGGCGGAGCCGGGGGCTGCGTGGTCGAGCCGGTGACCTCGGCGGCGGGGGGAGCACCGGCGGGGATCGCGGCCAGGGTGCTCGCCTGCGGCGCGGCGGTGCCGGGCTGCAGCGCGGAAGACTGGTCCTTTGCCGGCGGAGGCAGGGCCGGGGCCTCCTCGCGCGGCGCGATCGGGCTCTGGACGGCTTCGCCGGTCGCGGCGGTGCGCGGACCCTTCAGCGCGCCGCTGACGAGATGCGCGGTGCCGAGCGCCAGCACCAGCGCGGCGAGACCGAGCAGGAGCGGGCGCTTGCGCTTCTCCAGCATCTCCTTGATGCGGTTGCCGCCCTTCGCCGTCTCCGGGGCAGCCGCCGGCGCGGTGGCGGCGGCCTCCGTCGCTGCCTTGGCGGAGCGCCTCGCTGCGGCGATCAGGTTCTGGCGAATCGACTGTGCGTCGGCAGTCGCGCCGGCCGGCGCCTCGGCCCGCGGCCGTCCGGAGCCGGGCTCGAGCGGCACGTCCAGCGCCGCATTGAGCTGTGCCGTCGCGGCGGCGGCCGGTTCGGCCTTGGCGGCGGGGGCGCGCTCGGGCGCAGCGATGCGGTCCTCCAGCGCCAGGCTGATGCCGGCGGGGGCGGCCGGGGGTGCGGCCGCGGCGGCCTGCCGGTCCGCGACCAGCTCCGCCTCGAGGCTGGAGAGCCGGGAGATGATGGTCTCGAGCGTCTGGTGGACCGCGCCGATGGCGTCCTGCGTCTCGCGGCCGGTCGAGGCTTGCGTCGCGTGCAGGCCTGAGAGCAGCGTGCTCAGCTCCGACAGGCCGCTGGCCTGCGGCGCCTTGCCGAGATGGTCCGACATAGCGGCGCGGGCGGCGCGTTCGGCGGCTTCCGTGGTTTCCTCGCGCAGCGAGCGAAGATGCAGCACGAGATCCTGCAGCGTGCGCTCCATGCCGGTCTCGGCCGAACGCGTCGCAGCAGCGGCGTCGAGGCGCTGCGCGAGGCCGGAGATCTGGCGCTCCAGCGCATCGAAGGCGCCGGTGTCGGCGCCGGGACGCCCGGCCTCGTCGATCTTCTCGGCGAGATTGCGCAGCATCTCCTCGACCGGGCGCAGGTCGACCTGGGTGACCTGGACCGGCTGGCCGTCGCTGACGAGATGCGCAAGACTGCTGGAGGCTGCGAGATTTTCGATGCGCCCGGCCAGCGCCTCGATCTGGCGCGTGACAGCAGTGGGGCCCTTCTCGGCCAGCTGCTCGATCCGGGCCTGCAGCGCGTCGATCCGGTCCTCGATCTGGCGGTCGGAGCGCGTGTCGAGCTTTCCGGCCAGCGTCTCGATCTGCCGGGATAGCGCCGCCAGAGGCTCGAGATCCTGGAGACGGGACTGGCTGCGGTCGGAGAGAATGGCGTCGCGGATGTCGTCGATGGCCGCCGTCAGGCCGTGCAACTCGCGACCGTCCGGTCGGCTGTCGCGCATCCGGCCGATTTCGAGCGAAAGCGCTCCGACCTGCTGCGACAGCTCGCCCAGCCGCGCCTCGTTGCCGCTGCTGGCCAGAATGTCGCGCAGCTCGGCAATGTCGCGCTGGAGCGGCACCAGCATCGTGCGGTCGCCGCCGCGCGCCGTCAGCGCATCGACCTTGGCAGCGAGATGGGCGATCTCGAGCTCGAAGCGCTGGAAGCTCTCGCCGGAACGGTCATGCGCCAGTCGCGCGACCTCGGATTCGATCCGCGCCAGCGGCTTCAGGATGGGCTCGAGCCGGTCGCGCGTGTCGAGCCGGTCGAGCTTGGCGCCGAGCTCCGCGATCCGGCCTTCGATCTGGTCGATCTGTGGGTCGCGGGCGGGCGGGGCCGGGCGGACCGGTGCCAACGGGCGTTCCGTGCGGGCTGCCGCCGGCGCAATGCGGGCGCTGAGGTCGCGGAGATCCTGCCGCAGGGCGGAGATGCGGCTTTCCGCTGCGGCGGAGGGGGCGCGAAGAGCGGAGCCGTCTTCCTCGTCCAGCACGCGCTGGCGGGTGCGGATGTCAGTGACGGCGGCGGCGAGGCCGTCACGGCTGAAGGCCAGACGCGGGGCCGCTTCGCTGCGGGCCGGCGTACGCGCGGCCTCGACCGTGCGGCGCTCGATCTCGGCGAGGCGCTCGCCCATGGTCTTGATCGCATCGGCGATGACGCTGGTCGCGCGGTCCTGACGCTCGGCGGCAGCGCGCTCGCCCGAGCTCATCCGCTGCTCGGCGGTCTCGATCCAACGGGCGATCGAATCCAGAGCGCCGGCGGTCTTGGCGCTCGATTCGCGGGTCAGCTTTTCGATCTGCGCCGCCTGGGCGAGGACCGTGTCGATGTCCCGACGGGACGGGTCGTCTCGGGAGATCGGGGCGGCCGGTTGCGGCGCGGTATCCATCTGGCCCTGGGAGAGCCGCGCCAGGCGTTCGGAGAGGGCGGCGATGTCGAGCTGCTCCGGTGGCGGGGCCGGCTCGGGTGCGGCTTCCTCGCGCAGCTTGTGGTCCAGCCATTCGCCCAGCGTCATTCCGGCGCGCCGAGCGGCGGCCTTGGCGGCATCGCGCGTGCGGGGATCGACGCCCTTGACGCTCCAGGGCAGGCTGGTGGCCATGTTGACGCTCGCCTTCGGGGCTTCCGAACCAGACCGGAAGACGCAGGCCCCTGAACGCCGCGGCTTCCTGCGGATCGTCGACACCTGAAGAATAGGTTGCCACAGGCAGGACGCCGATCTGCAAGCGCGAGCTTTTGGTCGACGTGGTAAACAGCGGGTTAAGATTCCGACCCCAAGGGTTAATTTTTCCCGAACGGCAGGGGACGCAAGCCGGCCCCGGGCTTCGGCTAACGGTAACTTACCTCAGGTAAGGGTCACATTACCTGACGCTAGGAGAGGGTTTGTCGTAGAAGGGGCCATCCCAAGATCGCCTGATTCTCATGGCGACCTATTTTCCGCATTCAAGGATTGAACCCGATGTCTCGCCAAAGCTCCGCTCTGGCGGCCGCCTCGATCGATAACGGCCGTGCCGATCCCGCTCAGAACGACGCCGATGCTTCCGGCGGCTTCACCATCAGCGATCTCGCCCGCGATTTCGGCGTAACGCTGCGCACGCTGCGCTTCTACGAATCACGCGGTCTGATCGCGCCGGCCCGCTCGGGCATGACGCGCATCTATTCCAGCCGCGATCGCGCCCGCCTCGCCCTGATCCTGAAGGGCAAGCAGCTTGGTTTCACGCTGGTCGAGATCCGCGCCATGCTGGCCAATGAGGACAAGAAGGGCGCCGAGGGTGGCGCCGCCTCCGTCGGCGGCCTCCAGCTCAGCCGCGAGCAGGTCCTCGAGCAGCTCGAGCTGCTGCGGACTCAGCGATCCGAGATCGACGACGCCATCGCCGAGCTGGAAGCGTCCGCTGCCCGCTTCGCCAAGGCTTGAGCTCCGCCCTGGGCCTTGCGACGCCGGTCGGCTCCGCCCGCCGGATGTTGTGAACAGCGATACCCGTCATCGACGCCCCGGCCAGCGGCCGGGGCGTTCGTCTTTCCGGGCCTCCCGCCTTTGTCCTGCGAGCACGAACGCGCGAGCTTCCTTGCCAAGCGTAGCTAGATAGTTTAGATGTGAACTATCACGGAGCGTCGCTGTCGCAGACGCCCGGCCGACGCGAGGGAGGAACGCCATGCCGGTCTACAAGGCACCCGTCGAAGACACCCTGTTTCTGCTGAACGACGTCTTCGCCATCGAGCGCTACAACAACCTGCCGGGCTTCGCCGATGCGACGCCCGACGTCGTCGAGGCGGTCCTCGGCGAGGGCGCCAAGCTCTGCGAGGAGGTGCTCCAGCCGCTGAACCATTCCGGCGACCAGGAGGGCTGCACCCGCCACACCGACGGCCGCGTCACCACGCCGAAGGGCTTCAAGGCCGCTCACGAGGCCTATGCCCAGGGCGGCTGGATCGGCCTCGCCATGGATCCGGAGTATGGCGGCCAGGGCCTGCCCTACACGCTGGGCGCCGTCATGAACGAGTTCGCCTCTTCGGCGAACATGGCGTTCGCCATGTATCCGGGCCTGACCATGGGCGCGATCGCGGCGCTCAACGTCCACGGCTCGGACGAGCAGAAGCGCACCTATCTGCCGAAGATGATCGAGGGCGTGTGGTCGGGCACGATGAACCTGACCGAGCCGCATTGCGGCACCGATCTCGGCCTGATCAAGACCAAGGCGGTCCCCAACGGCGACGGCTCCTACGCCATCACCGGCACCAAGATCTTCATCTCGGCCGGCGAGCAGGACATCACCGAGAACATCATCCACCTCGTGCTCGCCCGCATCGAGGGTGCGCCCGCCGGCACCAAGGGCATCTCGCTCTTCGTGGTGCCGCGCAACCAGATCGGCCCGGACGGCTCGGTCGGTGCCAACAATGGCGTGTCCTGCGGCTCGATCGAGCACAAGATGGGCATTCACGGCAACGCCACCTGCGTCATGAACTATGACGGGGCGAAGGGCTGGCTCGTCGGGGCCGAGAACAAGGGCCTCAACGCCATGTTCGTGATGATGAACGAGGCGCGTCTCGGCGTCGCGATCCAGGGCCTGGCACAGTCCGAGGTCGCCTATCAGAACGCCGTCGCCTATGCGAAGGACCGTATCCAGGGCCGCTCGCTGACCGGCGCCAAGAATCCCGACAAGGCCGCCGACCCGATCATCGTCCACCCCGACGTCCGCCGCACGCTGATGTCGATCAAGGCCTTCAACGAGGCGGCGCGCGCCTTCGTGCTCTGGAACGCGCTGAAATCGGACATCGCCCACCGTTCGGGCGACGCCGCCGAGCGGCAGGCCGCCGACGACCAACTCGGCCTGATGACCCCGGTGCTGAAGGGCGTGCTCACCGATGTCGGCTTCGACAACACGGTGAAGGCCCAGCAGATGTTCGGCGGCCATGGCTACATCGCCGAATGGGGCATGGAGCAGTTCGTCCGCGATGCCCGCATCGCCATGATCTACGAGGGCGCCAATGGCGTGCAGGCGATGGACCTCGTCGGCCGCAAGCTCGGCCGCGACGGCGGCCGCGCCATCATGGCCTTCTTCAACGAGGTCGGCGGCTTCCTGAAGGAGAACGGCGAGGACGAGGCGCTGAAGCCCCTGCTCGCGCCGCTCGCCGCCTCGCTCGGCCATCTCCAGCAGGCGACGATGTGGTTCATGAACAACGCGCTCGCCAAGCCGGACAATGCCGGCGCCGGCGCGACCGACTACATGCACCTGCTCGGCCTCGTCTCGCTCGGCTACATGTGGGCCAAGATGGCCAAGGTCGCGCAGGACAAGCTCAAGGCCGGCGCCAATGGCGCGACCGAGCGCATGAACACCAAGCTCGTCACAGCCCGCTTCTTCATGGAGCGCAGCATGCCCGAGACGGCGGCGCATCTGGCGCGGATCACCAGCGGCGCCGATGCGACGATGGCGCTGAGCGCCGAGCAGTTCTGAGCATCGCGCGTCATGGTCGGGCTTGGCCCGACCATCTCTCGAAGACCTTGCACACCCCGCTGGATGACGAGATGGTCGGGTCAAGCCCGACCATGACGTCCGGCACGAGAACGAGCCGCCTCGCTGCGGCCAGCCCGGGAGGCCCCTGATGGCAGACGCATTCATCTACGACCATGTCCGCACGCCGCGCGGCAAGGGCAAGGCCGACGGCTCGCTGCACGAGGTCACCGCGATCGAGCTCGGCACGACGACGCTGCGCGCGCTCCGCGACCGCAACGAGCTCGACACCAAGCTCGTCGAGGACGTGGTCTTCGGCTGCGTCGATCCCGTCGGCGAGGCCGGCGCCGACATCGCCCGCACGGTCGCGCTCAAGGCCGGCTACGGCAAGGAGGTGCCGGGCATCCAAATCAACCGCTTCTGCGCCTCGGGGCTGGATGCGGTGAACCTCGCTGCGGCACAGGTGATGTCGGGCCAGAAGGAACTGGCGATCGGCGGCGGCGTCGAGAGCATGAGCCGCGTCGGCATGGGCGCCTCGGGCTTCGGCATCGCGGTCGACCCCTCGGTCGCCATCGACACCTACTTCATGCCGCAGGGCATCTCGGCCGATCTGATCGCGACGAAATACGGCTTCTCGCGTGACGATGTCGACGCCTATGCCGTGCGCTCGCACAAGCGCGCCCACGCCGCCTGGGAGGCCGGGCGCTTCGCGAATTCGGTCGTGCCGGTCACCGACGTCAACGGGCTGACCATCCTCGCCCGCGACGAGACGATCCGCCCCGGCACCGACATGCAGGCGCTCGCCGCGCTGAAGGCCTCCTTCGTCCAGATGGGCGAGATGGGCGGCTTCGACGCGGTCGCGACCGCGGCGCACCCGGATGTCGAGTTCGTCAACCACGTCCACCACGCCGGCAACTCCTCGGGCATCGTCGATGGCGCCGCCGCTGTGCTCGTCGGCTCGAAGAAGGGCGGCAAGGCGGCCGGCCTGAAGCCCCGCGCTCGCATCCGCGCCTTCGCCACCATCGGCTCGGACCTCGCGTTGATGCTGACCGGCCCGGTCGACGTCACCGAGCTCGTGCTGCGCAAGGCCGGCATGACGACGAAGGACATCGACCTCTTCGAGCTGAACGAGGCCTTCTCCTCGGTCGTGCTGCGCTTCCAGCAGGCCTTCGACATCGACGATGCCATCCTGAACGTGAATGGCGGCGCCATCGCCATGGGCCACCCCCTCGGCGCGACAGGGGCGATGATCCTGGGCACCGTGCTCGACGAGCTGGAGCGCACGGACAAGAACACCGCTCTGGTGACGCTCTGCGTCGCCGCCGGCATGGGCGTCGCCACCATTATCGAACGGGTTTGAGGAGAGCCGCCATGAACCTCACCAATTTCCGCTTCGAGACCGATTCCGACGGCATCGCCACCGCGACCTGGGACATGCCGGGCCGCTCGATGAACGTCATCACGCCCGAGCTGATGGCCGAGATCGACCAGATCATCGACACGGTTGCCTCGACCGAGGCGATCAAGGGCTGCGTCATCACCTCCGGCAAGGAGGCCTTCTCCGGCGGCGCCGACCTGACCATGCTGCAGGGCCTGCGCGACCTCTACATCCGTCTCGCCAAGGAGAAGGGCGAGCCCGTCGCGATGCAGTCCTTCTTCGACGAGAGCCGCAAGCTCTCGCTGCTCTACCGCAAGCTCGAGACCTGCGGGAAACCCTTCGCCGCCGCGATTCACGGCGTCTGCCTCGGCGGCGCCTTCGAACTCGCGCTCGCCTGCCAGTATCGCGTCGTCTCCGACGATGCCTCGACCCGCGTCGGTCTGCCGGAGATCAAGGTCGGGCTCTTCCCCGGCGCCGGCGGCACCCAGCGTGTCGCCCGGCTGATGCAGACCGGCGACGCCCTGCAGATGATGTTCAAGGGCGAGCAGGTGAAGGCGCTGCCGGCCCGCAACACCGGCCTGGTTCATGCCGTCGTCCCGCGCGATCAGCTCGTGGCCAACGCCAAGGAGTGGCTCAAGGCCAACCCGCAGGCGAAGGCGCCTTGGGACGATCCGAAGTTCAAGCTGCCCTCCAACAAGGTTTATTCGCCGGCCGGCATGCAGATCTGGCCGCCCGCCAACGCGATCTATCGCCGCGAGACCAACGACAACTACCCGGCCGCCCGCGCCATCCTCTCCGCGGTTTATGAGGGCCTGCAGTTGCCGATCGATCTCGGGCTGAAGGTCGAGAGCCGCTACTTCGCCAAGATCCTGCGGACGAAGGAGGCGGCCTCGATGATCCGCTCGCTCTTCGTCTCGATGCAGGAGCTCAACAAGGGCGCGCGCCGCCCGGCCGATCTCCCGCCGAGCAAGCTGAAGAAGGTCGGCGTCGTCGGCGCCGGCTTCATGGGCGCCGGCATCGCCTATGTCACGGCCCAGGCCGGCCTTGAGGTCGTGCTGGTCGACCGCGACCAGGAGGCGGCCGACAAGGGCAAGGCCTATTCGCACAAGCTGGTCTCCGACCAGATCATGAAGGGCCGCGCCAAGACCGCCGACCGCGACGCGCTGCTCTCCCGCATCACCGCGACCGCCGATTACGCGGCGCTGAAGGGCTGCGACCTCGTCGTCGAGGCCGTCTTCGAGGATCCCAAGGTCAAGGCCGAGGTCATCGCCAAGGTCGAAGCCGCCGTCGGGCCGAAGACCATCTTCGGCTCCAACACCTCCACTTTGCCCATTACCGGTCTCGCGTCGCACTCCCTGCGGCCGCAGAACTTCATCGGCATCCATTTCTTCTCGCCGGTCGAGAAGATGCTGCTGGTCGAGGTCATCATGGCCAAAAAGACCGGCAAGAAGGCGCTCGCCATGGCGCTCGACTTCGTCCGCGCCATCAAGAAGACGCCGATCGTCGTCAACGACACGCGCGGCTTCTACGCCAATCGCTGCGTCGGCAATTATCTGCGCGAAGGCCATCTCATGCTGATGGAGGGCGTGCCGCCCGCGATGATCGAGGCGGCCGGCAAGCAGGCCGGCATGCCGGTCGGCCCGCTCTCGCTCAATGACGAGGTCGCGGTCGATCTCGCCTTCAAGGTGCTGAAGGCGACGAAGGCCCAGCTCGGCGAGGGCGCCGTCGATCCAGCGCAGGAGAAGCTGCTCTCCGACATGGTCGAGAAGAACGGACGTCTCGGCCGCAAGAACCGCAAGGGCTTCTACGACTATCCGGAAGCCGGGCCCAAGCGCCTCTGGCCGGGGCTGGCCGATCTGGTCGGCAAGCGTCTGGCGCCGGAACAGGTCGACATGCAGGAGCTGCAGCACCGCCTTCTGGTCACGCAGGCGCTGGAGGCGGCCCGCACCTATGAGGAGGGCGTCGTCACCGATCCGCGCGAGGCCGATGTCGGCTCGATCATCGGCTTCGGCTTCGCGCCCTATTCGGGCGGCACGCTCTCCTTCATCGACAATATGGGTGCGGCCGCCTTCGTGAAGCTCTGCGAGAGCCTGGCGAAGAAGCATGGCGAGCGCTTCAGGCCCAACCGGCAGCTCAAGCGCATGGCCAAGACCGGCGAGAGCTATTACGGCGCAGCGGCGGCCAAAGTCGCCGCCTGAGGCGGCCTTGGCGATCCGGCCGATCCTCCGCTTCCCCGATCCGCGCCTGCGCGCGGTCGCGGAGCCGGTCGAGCGCTTCGACAGCGAGCTGCGGCAGCTCGCCGCCGATCTGCTGGAGACGATGCGCGCCGCGCCCGGCGTCGGCATCACCGCGCCTCATATAGGCGTGCCACTGCGGGTCGTCGTGCTGGAGCTGACGCCCGGCGAGGTGCGGACCTACGCCAATCCGCAGATCCTCTGGGCCTCGACGGAGACGAGCCGCGCCACCGAAGGCAGCGTCTCGATGCCGGGCGTTACCGAAGAGGTCGAGCGGCCCGCGAAAATCCGCGTGGGTTGGCGCGATCTCGACGGCACCGCCCATGAGGCGCAGGCCGAAGGCTTCCTCGCCACCTGCCACCAGCACGAGATCGACCAGCTCGACGGCATCTTCTGGCTCCAGCGCCTCTCGCGGCTGAAGCGCGAGCGGGTGATCGCGCGGTATGGGAAACTGGGGCGGGGGTAGGGCAGCCTAACGGACACCACGCCTTGCGCGTCATGCTCGGCCCTGTACCGAGCATCCACGTTTTGAACACAGGTCTTGCCGACGGAAGACGTGGATGGTCGGGACAAGCCCGACCATGACGTGACAGCGCGAGGGTGCTGACGCTGGCTTACCCCGCCACGGCCCTGATCACGCGCCTCGTCTTCTCGACGATCTCGCCGATCTGGTCTTCGGTCACGATCAGTGGCGGGGTCAGGGCGATGGTGTCGCCGGTGACGCGGATCATCAGGCCCTCCTCATGGAACGCATGCTCCATCGCGGCATAGGCGCGCTTGCCGACGCCCTCCGGCCGCGAGGCGAGGTCGATGCCGGCGACGAGCCCGAGCGTGCGGATGTCCAGCACGTTGGGCTCTTCCTTCAGCTCCATGATGGCATCGGCCCAGAGCGGCTCCAGAGTCTTCGCCCGCTCGAACAGCCCCTCGTCGCGATAGATGTCGAGCGTCGCCAGCGAGGCCGCCGCCGCCAGCGGGTGACCCGAATAGGTGTAGCCGTGGAACAGCTCGATCGCGTTGTCCGGGCCGTTCATGAAGGCGTCGAAGATCGGCTTGCGCACGATCACGCCGCCCATCGGCACGGTGCCCGAGGTCACGCCCTTGGCGAAGGTGATCATATCGGGGACGACGCCGTAGCGCTCGGCCGCGAAGGCGAAGCCGAGCCGCCCGAAGCCGGAGATGACCTCGTCGAAGATCAGCAGAATGCCGTGCTTCGTGCAGATCTCGCGCAGGCGCTGGAGATAGCCCTTGGGCGGCGGCAGCACGCCGGTCGAGCCCGCCATCGGCTCGACCATCACGGCCGCGATGGTCGAGGCGTCGTGCAGCGTGACGATCCGCTCCAGTTCGTCGGCGAAATGCGCGCCATACTCCGGCTCGCCCTTGGTGAAGCGCTGCTTCTCGCGGTCATAGGTCGCGGGCAGGTGGTCGGCGCCCGCCAGCAGCGAGCCGAAGAACTTGCGGTTGGAGACGATGCCGCCGACCGAGATGCCGCCGAATCCGACGCCGTGATAGCCGCGCTCGCGCCCGATCAGGCGGGTCTTGGAGCCCTTGCCGGTGACGTTCCAGTAGGCGATCGCGATCTTCAGTGCCGTGTCGGCGGCTTCCGAGCCGGAGCCGGCGAAGAAGACATGATCGAGATCGCCCGGGGCCAGCGCCGCGATGCGCGCGGCCGCCGCGAAGACCTTGGGATGGCCGAACTGGAAGTTCGGGGCGAAATCCAGTTCCTCGGCCTGGGCCTGGATCGCCTCGATGATCGGCCGGCGCTTGTGGCCGGCATTGCAGCACCAGAGACCCGCCGTGCCGTCCATCACCGGCTTGCCCTCGGGGGTGTAATAATACATGCCCTCCGCCCGGGAGATCATGCGCGGCCGCTGCTTGAAGGCCCGGTTTGCCGTAAACGGCATCCAGAAGGCCTCGAGATCGTTGGGGTTAGCGATCGGGGAAGAGGCTGCGGTCATCGGGCGGATCCTGTGTTTAACAATCACTCAACCTAACAGCACGATCCAGGCTGTAAATCGCATGCGGGACAGGGCATCCCTGCGGCGCCGCAACGGCGGGTCGCGTCGCGAATGGGGTGACCCAGCGTCGCTTTTGCTGTACTCCGAACAAGGGGCGTAAACTGAACCGGACCCCCATGGACGTATCAGGCGCAGGCTCGGAAACGCTCGATCACGAGCCCCTCGCGGACATCCGCGCCGGGCTCGCGCGGATCCTCGCGTCGGATGCCTTCCGCGCGGCGCCGCAGCTCTCGGCCTTCCTCGCCTTCATCGTCGATCGCGCCGTGGCAGGCCGCGGCGGCGAGCTGAAGGGTTACACCATCGCAGTCGAAGCCTTCGGCCGCTCGCCGGATTTCGACCCGCAATCTGACCCCATCGTGCGCGTCGAGGCCGGCCGCCTGCGTCGGGCACTGGCGCAGTACTATGCCGGCGAGGGCGCCGCGGATCCGGTGCGAATCACCATTCCCGTCGGCGCCTATGTCCCGGCCTTCGAGCGCGTCGAGCCGGCGCAGACCGACGCAGGGCAGGCGCATCGCAGCGAAAGCGCAACGGATGATCGGGGCGACGAGCCCCCGACGGTGGCGCCGATCACGGAGAGGCCCCTCGAACGAGGTCTGGCGAAGCGCTGGCCGCTGGCGGCTGGTCTCGCGCTCACAGCGGCGCTGCTCTCGCTCGTCGCCTGGTATGGTGGCCTGCTGGGCCCGCGCACGGCCGATCGGGTGGCCTCGGTCGATGCGCCCGGCACGGCGCTGGCGAGCATGGATCGGGAGATGCCGCTTGCCAGGCTCGACAAACCCGCAGCGGCGCCGCTCGAGACGACCGTCCTGGTCGTCTCGGTGCCGGATTTCGCTGATGCCGAACTCGCTGCAGCCTCCCGCCGCTTTACGAATTTCCTGGTCGATGCGCTCTCCCGTTTCGACGACCTGCTGACCATCAAGGTGCCGGCCCAGGGGCAGCCGCTGCCACGGGAGGCCGACTATGTGCTGGAGATGTCGGCTCAGAGCGTTGCCACGGGCACGGAAGGCTTCGGCCGACTGAGGGCGGTGCCGGACGGGCGCATCATCTGGTCCGCTTCGTCGACACGCGTGCTCAGGGCGAATGACGAGGACCTTCCCGAAAATGCGCGGCGCCTGGCGACGCGGCTGGCCGAGCCGTTCGGGATCATCCATGCCGACATTCGTCAGAATCGGACTGCCGGTCCGATGAGCTGCATCTATGAGGCGATCGATGTGCGGCGGACGATGACCGCAGCGGCGCATCTGGCGGCGCGCAACTGTCTTCAGGACCTCGTCCGGCGTGACCCCACCTTCTACCCCGCCTGGATCCAGCTCTCGCTGCTGTCGGTGTTCGAGCAAAGCTTTGGCTTCAACCAGTTGCCGGATGCGCTGGAGCGTGCCCATGCCGCGGCGCTGACGGCGGTGCGGCTGGCTCCTTCCAGCGCCCGCGCCCATCAGGCGCTGATGTCGACGCTGTTCAAGCGCGGCGCCATCAACGAAGGGCTGGCGGCCGGGCGCGCCGCAATGGGACGCAACCCCTACGACCCCGACATCATGGCGATGCTGGGCGCGCGCTACATCCAGCTCAATCGACCGGCCGAGGGGCTGCCCCTCCTCGAGAAGGCGATCGCGCTGAGTGCAGGGCGCCCGGCTTCCTATGATTTCTACGCTCTGCTGGGCGCGCATCTGCTCGGCGCCCGGCAGGTGGCGCGTGGACATGGCGAGTTCCTGGCCGGTGGCGGAAACCCCTTTGCCCTGCTGGGACGCGCGCTCCACGCCGTGCAGACCGGAGATGCCGAGGAGCGGTCCCGCGCCATCGCCGAGCTGTGCGAACAGTTCCCAGCCTTTCATCGCGAGCCGCGCGTCTGGTTGATGAAGCGCGGTTTCGGGGCGGAAATCACCGACCGACTTCTCGCGGATCTCGGCGTCGTCCGTCACTGACGATGCCGGCTGCCTTCGCTGGGCGAAACCGGCATTCCCAACAGCCAAAACGGCCGAAAGCTCGCCTCCGCGCGGCTCTGCGGCTAGTGTTGTCACAGTGGTGTGATTCGCCGTTTCTTCCCGATCAACCCCTCGCGCGACCGCTGCCTTGGCCCCTCTCCGACCGAACGCTCTGCATCCTCTCGCCAGCGCCGTCACCGGGCTGTCGGCAGGCGCGGTCTTGACGCTGCTCTGGCCGACTCCGCTGGGGGCCGCGCTCGGCCTGTTGCTGGCGGGCGGGGGCGGCCTTGGCTCGATGTGGCTGGCCGAACGGCGAGCCCAAGCGCAGCGCGAGCAGGTTCTCGCCGCTGTCGGGGAGGTCAAGGTCCGGCTGGCGACCAATGCGATCCGCCTCGATGCACTCTCCAAGAGAGTCGAGCAGATGCCGATGCGCGATGTCGACGCGGCACCGGCGCGAGCCGCCATCAACGAACTGACAGCCGAGGTCGGCCTGCTTGGCGATCTGATCCATCAGGTCGCCACGACTCTGGCCGATCACGACGCCGCGCTGGCCGCGGTCCAGGCGCGCGCCGCTGCGCCGGCGGCGGATGAGCGGTCGACGGCTGTCGCTCCGCCCGCTCCCAGGGTCGCGCCGCTCGTCGTCGTCGATCCGGAGGCCGCGCGGCAGGAGCGTCTCAAGGCGCAAGCCGCCGAACGGGCGGAAGCCGCGCGCCAGGCCGAGGAACGGGCCGCCGCAGAGCGCGCCGCCGTCATCGGCGCAGCGTTGTCCGAAGGGCGCGTCGAGGTTCATCTGCAGCCGATCGTGCAATTGCCGCAGCGCCGCACGCGGGGCTACGAGGCGCTGGTGCGCCTGCGGCTGGACGAGCACACCCTGCTGCTCCCGCACGAGTTCATCCCGGTGATCGAGGAGCGCGGCTTCGGCCCGACGCTCGATGCGCTGGTGCTGACCCGGGCGCTCGCCATCGCCCGTCATCTCGGCTCCAAGCCGGGCGAGCTCTTCGTGTCCTGCAATTTCAGCGGCGCGACCTGGAGTTCGTCCAAGGCGCTGGCGACGCTGTCGCGCATCCTCGAGAAGTATCGCGAGCACACCGGCCATCTGATCATCGAGATGCCGCAGCGCGTGTTCCGCGGCCTGGACCCGACCAGCCTCGGCCTGCTCGGCGCCATGTCGGCCAATGGCGTGCGCTTCGCGCTGGATGAGTTGGTCGATCTCAGGCTCGATCCGGTCGCGCTGTTCGATCGCGGCATCCGCTTCGTCAAGGCGCCGGCCGCTCTTCTGATGGAGCAGGTCGACAGCGAGACCGCCGACATTGCGCCGGCCGATCTCTCTGCTCTGCTGGCGCGTGCCTCGATCGTTCTGGTCGCCGACCAGGTCGCCGACGACCCGACGGTCGCGGACATGATCGACCTCGGCGTCGGGATGGGGCAGGGGCCGGTCTTCTCGCCGCCGCGCCCGGTCAAGCCGGATGTCTTCGCCGAGCCGGCCGAGCCCGCACCCGCCGCTGCCGAGCCTTCCCCGTCGCCGGCTCCCGCACCGGAGCAGCGCTTGGCCGAGGTCGTGGACTATCCCGGCCAGCCGGCGGCGACCCGCGAGGCTCCGCCGGAGCGGCAATCCTTCCGCTCGGTCCTGCGCCGCGCCACGGCTTGATCGGCGCCGCTGCGACCTTTCGCAGATGCGAGGCGCGGCGTGATCCTGTAAAGCCGGCGGCACCGAGTCTGGGAGCCACCCGCCGTGCCGTCATCCACCACCCCGCCGACCCTGCCGCTGTCGGGCTTCTCCGAGATCGCCGGCCGTTTCGATCTCTGCCTCTGCGACGTCTGGGGCGTGGTCCATAACGGCGTTGCCGCCTTTGGCGAGGCCGTCTCGGCGCTGGTCGCGATGCGCGAACGCGGGATCAGCGTTGTCCTTGTCACCAATGCGCCGCGCCCGGCGGCCGTGATCGAGCAGCAGCTCGATGGCTTCGGTGTGCCCCGTGCAGCCTGGGATGCCATCGTCACCTCCGGCGATGTCTGTCGCGGCCTGATTGCCGCGCGCGCGGGCCGGCCGATGTTCCGGCTCGGGCCGGAGCGCGACAAGCCGCTGGTCGCGGGGCTCGATGCGCCAGAGGTCGCGCCGGAGGAGGCCAGCTACGTGCTTTGCACCGGCCTGCTCGACGACGAGACCGATACGGCCGAGACCTATGCCGGCCTTCTCGCCGGCTTCGCCGCGCGCGGGCTCGACATGATCTGCGCCAATCCCGATCTCGTGGTGGAGCGCGGTGGCCGGATCGTGCCCTGCGCCGGCTCGGTTGCGCTCGCCTATGAGGAGATGGGCGGGCGGGCGATCTATGCCGGCAAGCCACATGCGCCGATCTATGAGGCGGCGTTGGCCGTCGCCGACGGCTTGCGCGGCGCGTCGATCCCGCGCGAGCGGATCTGCGGCATCGGCGATGCGATCCGCACCGACATCGCCGGCGCGCAGGCCTTCGGCATCACCGGCATCATGGTTCTGGCCGGAATCCACGCGCAGGATCTGATGGAGGCGTCCTGGGACGAGCGCCATGGCTGGTTCGGCCGACAGAGCCATCGCCCTGCCTATGCGCTGCCGCATCTCGTCTGGTGAGGCGCGGGCTGGCGCCTCGTGCGCGGATCAGCCCGTGCAGACGGATTCGATCTTCGAGCGCAGCGTCTGCGCGTTGAACGGCTTGACGATGTAGTTGTTCACGCCGGCCTTCTTGGCGGCGATGACGTTCTCGGTGCGGGATTCCGCCGTCACCATGATGAAAGGCGTCGAGGCCAGCGCGTCTTCCTCGCGCACGCGCTGCAGCAGCTCGAAGCCCGTCATCGGCTCCATGTTCCAGTCCGAGATCACCAGGCCGTAGCGCTTGTCCCGCATCTTGGCGATGGCCGCCTGGCCGTCGGCGGCATCGTCGACATTCTCGAACCCGAGCTGTTTCAACAGGTTGCGGATGATCCGGACCATCGTCTGGTAATCGTCGACCACCAGAATGGGCATGGACGGATCGAGAGCCATGGCGGTGCTCCAAGCAAACGGTGACGGCGCGGAACATGCCGCGCCGGGCCGCTGCAAGCGCAGCGGCAGTCAGTGAACCCAGCGTTACCGCGGCCGTGTTTCAAAGCCGTTAATCCAATGCCGCAGTGACGCTTGGTCATGGCGTTTTTGCCACCAGCCACGAAAGTCCAATGGCCGGGTTTTTGCCGCTGTGAGAGGCTGCGACGCAGCAAAAATCGACCCGGCGACCCCCGCGCCGCGGTCGAGCCCAGGCACCGACACCCATGACCAGCGCCCTCTATACCGTCCATGCCTTCGAGGATCTGACGGTCGGCATGAGCCAGAGCCTCATGCGGACGGTGATGGAGCGCGACGTCTCGCTCTTCGCCGATCTGTCCGGCGACGCCAACCCGATCCATCTCTGCGACCGCTACGCCGCCAACACCAAATTCGGCCAGCGCATCGCTCATGGCATGCTCACCGCGAGCCTGGTTTCCGCCCTGCTCGGCACAAGGCTGCCGGGGCCGGGAGCGGTCTATCTGTCGCAGACCCTGACCTTTCTCGCCCCCGTCAAGATCGGCGACGTCGTCACGGCGCGTGTCGAGGTGATGGAGCTGGTGGCGGAGCGTCGCCGGGCGCGGCTGTTCTGCGAATGCCTCGTCGACGGCAAGGCCGTGCTGGAGGGCGAGGCCTGGGTCGCCCTGCCGCCCGCGCGCCCGCGGAGCTGACGCGGCCGAGGGCCATCGGGCGACGGTCCGGCTTGACGCTTCGCCGCCGCTGGCCAATGAGGGGCCGGTCCGGCGTAAGCCGGGATGCCCGGATCGCCCGCACAGATGACTTCGCCCGCCGACGCGCCCTCCAGCTTCGTGATCGACCTCGACAAGCCCGTACCGGCCGCGCTGCGCGGCTGCGTCCTCGCGCTCGGCAATTTCGACGGTGTCCATCGCGGCCATGCCGAGCTGGCGCGCGAGGCGGTCGGATTGGCCGAACGACTGGGCCGGCGCCCGGCGGCGCTGACCTTCGAGCCGCACCCGCGCAGCGTCTTCCGTCCGGAGGAGCCGGTGTTCCGCCTGACGCCGCCGGCCTTGAAGACGGAGCTACTCGGCGCCATGGGGCTGCCGCTGACCTTCGTCCTGCCTTTCGACCGCACCATTGCCGCGATCCAGGCCGAAGCCTTCGTCGACGATCTCCTGCTCGGGCGCCTCGGCGCCGCCGGCCTCGTCTGCGGCTATGATTTCCATTTCGGCCAGGGTCGCCGCGGCGCGCCGGAGATGCTGCAGGAGCGTTGCGCGGGTAAGGGCATCCCGGTCGTCGTCGTGCCGCCCTTCGCCCGCGACGGCGAGCCCGTCTCGTCGACGCTGATCCGAACGGCGCTGGAGCAGGGCGACGTCGCCCGCGCCGCCGATTTCCTCGGCCGCCCCTGGTTCGTGCGCGGCGTCGTGGCCCATGGCGACAAGCGGGGCCGCGATCTCGGCTACCCCACCGCAAACATGCATCTCGCCCGCGACTGCCGGCTGAAATACGGCATCTACGCGGTGCGTATGAAGATCGACGGCATCTGGCACGACGGCGTCGCAAGCTTCGGCAGCCGGCCGACCTTCGACGACGGCGCCCCACGGCTGGAGACGTTCGTCTTTGACTTCTCCGGCGATCTTTACGGCAAGCAGGTCGATGTCGCCTTCGTCGCCTGGCTGCGGGGCGAGGCGAAGTTCGACTCGCTCGAAGCCCTGATCGTCCAGATGGACGCCGATAGCGCCCGCGCCCGCGAGATCCTCAGCACGACGCCGCCCTTCCTTCCTTGACGGGGCTTTGCTAGAGCAGCGACGACGTTCAACCACGCGCGGTGGCGGTTCCGGCGACGAGAGATCTGGTCTAGAAGCTGCCGATGGTCATGCTGCCTATGTGCCTTCTCCGGCGAATTACAGGCCCGGCTGCCGCCTCGCGCTGAGCGCGGGCGCCTGCGCAGTCCGGGTTGAAGACCGCTTTTCCCGTTTCCAGAGGATGAGCGCGGCCACCGCCGCCGCCTGTCCCAGTGCCCGAGCCGGACCATGACCGACCAGACCGCCGATAAGACCGACGCGACCGACTATTCCCAGACGCTGTTCCTGCCCCAGACCGAGTTCCCGATGCGGGCCGGCCTGCCGCAGCGCGAGCCGGAACTGCTGGCGCGCTGGGCCAGGATCGACCTCTACCGCAAGCTGCGCGAGGCCGGTAAGGGCCGCGACCGCTTCGTCCTGCATGACGGCCCGCCCTATGCCAACGGGAACATCCATATCGGCCACGCGCTCAACAAGGTCCTGAAGGATCTCGTCACGCGCTCGCAGCAGATGCTGGGCTTCGATTCCAACTACGTCCCGGGCTGGGACTGCCACGGCCTGCCCATCGAGTGGAAGATCGAGGAGCAGTACCGCGCCAAGGGGCTGAACAAGGACGACGTGCCGGTCGTCGAGTTCCGCAAGGAATGCCGCAGCTTCGCCGAGCACTGGGTCTCGGTCCAGCGCGAGGAGTTCAAGCGGCTCGGCGTCGAGGGCGACTGGGACGATCCTTACCTGACCATGGCCTATCCGGCCGAGGCGCAGATCGCCCGCGAGATCATGAAGTTCGCCGAAACCGGCCAGCTCTATCGCGGCTCCAAGCCGGTGATGTGGTCGGTGGTCGAGAAGACCGCGCTCGCCGAGGCCGAGGTCGAATACGAGGAGCACACGAGCGACACGGTGTTCGTGGCGTTTCCAATTGTTCAGCCGATGACGGGCGACATGGGGGCGACGCCGTGGCCGAAGATTTGGAAATTCGCTGAGGAACTAAGAAACGCATCTGTCATCATCTGGACCACAACGCCGTGGACGATGCCCGGCAACCGCGCGATCTCGTTCAACCATAAGATTGCTTACGGGCTTTACCGCGTCACCGTTGCGCCCGAGAACAACTGGGCCAAGGTTGGTGCAACCTATGTCCTCGCTAAAAATCTCGCCGAAAGCGTCTTCAAGGCAGCGAAGGTCGAGGCCTTTGAACTCGTCGCCGACGTCCCGGCGGCCGCGCTCGCCGGCCTCACCTGCGCCCACCCCCTCCGTGGGCACGGCTACGACTTCGACGTTCCCCTGCTCGACGGCGACCATGTCACCGACGACGCCGGCACGGGCTTCGTCCACACCGCGCCCGGCCATGGCCGCGAGGATTTCGACGTCTGGATGAGCAACGGCCGCCAGCTCGCCGAGCGCGGCATCGAGACCCGCATCCCCTACACCGTCGATGCCGATGGCCGCTTCACCAAGGACGCGCCGGGCTTCGAGGGCGCTCAGGTCATCACCGACACCGGCGAGAAGGGCAACGCCAACGAGGTCGTCATCAAGGCGCTCGCGGCGTCGGGCAACCTCGTCGCGCGCGGCCGCCTGAAGCACCAGTATCCGCATAGCTGGCGCTCGAAGAAGCCGGTCATCTTCCGCAACACGCCGCAATGGTTCATCGCCATGGACAAAGCGGTCGACACGCTCGGCAACCGTACCCTGCGCGAAGTCGCCCTCGGCGCGATCAAGGACACCCAATGGGTTCCCGCAGCGGGTGAAAACCGCATCAATGGCATGATCGCCAACCGCCCCGACTGGGTGGTCTCGCGCCAGCGCGCCTGGGGCGTGCCGATCACCGTCTTCGTCGAGAAGGAGAGCAAGGAGATACTGGTCGACGCGAAGGTCAACGCGGCCATCGCCGAGGCCTTCGAGGCGGAAGGGGCAGATGCCTGGTTCACCGACACCGACGGCGCCCGTTTCCTCAAGCCCTTCGGCTACGACCCGGCGAACTACGAGCGCGTCACCGACGTGCTCGACGTCTGGTTCGATTCAGGCTCGACCCATGCCTTCACGCTGGAGAAGCGCGCCGATCTGCGCGCCCGCCGTCGCGGCGATGGCGGCAATGACCGCGTCATGTATCTCGAAGGCTCGGACCAGCATCGCGGCTGGTTCCACTCCTCGCTGCTGGAAAGCTGCGGCACGCGTGGCCGCGCGCCCTACGACATCGTGCTGACGCACGGCTTCTGCCTCGACGAGAAGGGCGAGAAGATGTCGAAGTCGAAGGGCAACGTCACCGCCCCGCAGGACATCATCAAGGATTCGGGCGCCGACATCCTGCGCCTCTGGGTCGCGGCGGCGGACTATTCCGACGATCTGCGCATCGGCAAGGAGATCCTCAAGACCTTCGTCGAGACCTATCGCAAGCTCCGCAACACGATGCGCTGGATGCTCGGCACGCTCGCCCATTTCAGCGAGGACATCCGTGTGGCCGAGGTTCAGACCATGCCGGAGCTGGAGCGGCTGATGCTGCACCGGCTGGCCGAGATCGGCCCGCAGGTCGAGGAGGCCTACCGCACCTACGACTACAAGAAGGTCGTGACGCTGCTCTCGCAGTTCATGAACACCGAGCTCTCGGCCTTCTATTTCGACGTCCGCAAGGACGCGCTCTATTGCGACCCGCTCTCCAGCCATGTCCGCAAGAGCGCGCTCACCGTCGTCGACCATCTCTTCCGCTGCTTGACGACCTGGCTCGCGCCGATCCTGGTCTTCACCGCCGAGGAAGCCTGGCTGGAGCGCTATCCGGAGCAGAAGACGCTCGAAGGCTCGGTCCATCTGGAGCTCTTCGCCAGCGTGCCCGAGGCCTGGCTCGATGCCGAACTGGCCGAGCGCTGGAGCAAGATCCGCAAGGTCCGCCGCGTCGTCACCGGTGCGCTCGAACTCGAGCGTGCGGCCAAGCGTCTCGGCTCTTCGCTGGAGGCCGCCCCGCAGGTCTTCGTCTCCGATCCCGATCTGCTGGCTGCGCTCTCGGGCGCCGATCTCGCCGAGATCAGCATCACCTCGGCCATCCGCGTCGAGAGCGGGGAGGGGCCGGCGGAGGCCGTCCGCCTGCCCGAGGTGCCGGGCGTCGCGGTGGTCCCGCATCGCGCCGATGGCGTCAAATGCGCGCGCTCCTGGAAGTATTTCGATCCCGCGACGGCCGATCCGGCCTATCCCGCCGTGACGCCGCGCGACGCCAAGGCGCTGCGCGAACTCGGCCGGAGCGCCGCGTGACGCCCGCCCGCCGGCTCGGCCTTTCCATCGTCTTGGTCGTCTTCCTCGTCGACCAGGCGCTGAAGCTCTGGCTGCTCTTCGGGCTGCGCCTGGCGGAAACGGGGCCCTATGCGGTCACGCCCTTCATGGACATCGTGCTCGCCTGGAACCGCGGCATTTCCTACGGGCTGTTCCAGCAGCACAGCGATCTCGGCCGCTGGGGTCTCGTCGTGATCTCGATCGCGGCCGCGATCTGGCTCGGCCGCTGGATGTGGCGCGAGCAGCGCCCGCTGACGGTCGCGAGCCTTGCTCTCATCGTCGGCGGCGCGCTCGGCAACGGGCTCGACCGTGGGGTCTATGGCGCGGTCGTCGACTTCGTTCACCTGCATTGGGGCAGCTTCAGCTGGTACATCTTCAACATCGCCGATGCCGCGATCGTTGTCGGGGTGGTCGGGCTGCTGTATGAGTCCTTCCGGCCGGCGGCCGAAAACGCGGCTTGAACCCGGCTCCGCCATCGTTTTGCCGTTCGCGTGCGGTTTGAGACGGGGAAGCAATATCCCCGAGGGAGGTTTGACATGGCGCATCGCATCCGCGTGACGCATCTGCTGCTGGCCGGCGGCCTCGCTTTGGCGGGCCAGCCCGCGCTCGCCCAGGAAGGCATGCTCTTCAAGAACCTGCTGGAAGGCGTCGTCGGCGGCCGTCCGGGTGACGACATCGAGTATCGCCAGCGGCCGCCGCTGGTCGTTCCGCCGAATTCGACCCTGCCGCGGCCGCAGGAATCCGCCAGCACCCGCAACGCCGCCTGGCCGAACGATCCCGACGTCGCCGCCCGCCGCGCCGATGCCGCCGCCGCCCGCGCGCCCGCCGGCTCCAACCCCAACTGGCGCAACAACCCGATGCTGAGCCAGGAGGAACTGCGCCGCGGCCGCACCACCCGCGACACCGGCCGGCCCGAGATCGTCGAGGAACACAACAACTACAACAACCAGATCGCGCCGATCCGCACCGGTCGTGAACTGGCCAGCCGCCAGAATCAGGTGGCGCTCGATCAACTCACCTATGGCTCGGAGCCGCCGCGCCGCACGCTCGCCGATCCGCCGGTCGGCTACCGTCGCCCCGCCGGTTCCGCCCCGCTGGGTCCGGGCCAGGGCGGTCCGGTTGAGGACAAGCAGGCGGTCGGTCAGCGCGAATTCCTGACCGGTCAGATCCCGCTGCAATAAGACGCGTGCGGCGGCGCCCTGCGGTGTCGCGGCCCCGGGCCGGCCACTGGCGGTTCGCGCCGGCAACACATAAATGCATGGAGAGGCGGCGCGTCGTCCCGGCGCGGCCGCCTCACTGACATCTGAACGCGCCGCCGGCGCCCCCATCACGGAGACGGTCCAGGTGAACATGCATGCGCAGCCGACCGGAGCCGCCCAGCCGGTGGAATCCTTTCGCCTCGCAAATGGTCTCGACATCGTGGTGGTGCCGGACCGGCGCGCGCCCGTCGTCACCCACATGGTCTGGTACCGCAACGGCTCCGCCGACGATCCGGCCGGAAAGTCCGGCATCGCGCATTTCCTCGAGCATCTAATGTTCAAGGGCACGGCGAAATGGCCGGCGGGCGAGTTCTCCAAGATCGTCGCCGGGCTTGGCGGCCAGGAGAACGCCTTCACCTCCTTCGACTACACCGCCTATTTCCAGCGCGTGCCGAAAGAGCATCTGCGCGCCATGATGGATTACGAGGCCGACCGGATGACCGGGCTGGCCTTCGACGAGAGCGTCGTCGGGCCCGAGCGTGACGTGGTGCTGGAAGAGCGCAAGATGCGCGTCGATGCAGACCCGGCCGCCCAGCTCGGCGAGGAGTTTTCGGCCGCGCTCTTTGTCCATCACCCCTATGGCACCCCGATCATCGGCTGGGAGCACGAGATCGAGGGCCTGAATCGGGACGACGCCTTCGCCTATTACCAGCGCTTCTACACGCCGGAAAACGCGATCCTCGTCGTCGCCGGCGACACCGATGCCGCGACCGTCCGCCGCCTCGCGGAAGAGACCTATGGCGCCATTCCCGCCCGCGGCGAGGCCCCGGTCCGCAAGCGCCCGGCCGAGCCCCATCCGCGTGCGGCGCGCCGGGTCTCGCTGAGCGACCCGCGCGTGCGCCAGCCCTCGCTGCGGCGCGGCTGGCTGACGCCGACCTATCTCAGCGGCGATGCCGGCGAGGTCTTCGCGCTCGAGCTTCTGGCCGAGATCCTCGGTGGCGGCACCACCTCGCGGCTCTATCGCCGCCTCTGTGTCGAGGCCGATCTCGCCGCTGGCGCCAGCGCCTACTTCATGGGCTCGATGGTCGACCGCGCCGCCTTCCAACTTTCGGTGAGCCCCCGCCCCGGCGTCGAGATGGCCGCGCTGGAAGCCGGGCTCGATGCAGCGCTCGCCGCCTTCCTCAGCGAGGGGCCGAGCGAACTCGAACTCGCCCGCGCCCGCACCCGGCTCGTCGCCGAGACGGTCTTCGCCCGCGACAGCCAGTCTTCGCTCGCCCGCATTTTCGGGGCGTCGCTGGCCGTCGGCGAGACGGTCGAGGACGTGCTGGCCTGGCCGCAGCGGATCGAGGCCGTGTCGCGTGAGGCTGTTCTCGAAGCGGCGCGGCGCTATCTGCGGCCCGACCGCGGCGTCACCGGCCTGCTCCTGCCCGCCGCCTGACTCCGTCCTCCTTCCGCACGGGGCCGCGTTCCGGCCCGAGCCAGGACATGACATGAACGCTCCGATTCCCGCTGCCGCCACCAGCCTCGCTGGCCCCTCGGTCCCGGTCCAGAAGGTCCGCTCGTCCGCCGGCGTCGAGGCCTGGCTGGTCGAGGAACACAGCCTGCCGCTGATCGCGGTCGACTTCGCCTTCGACGGTGGCGCGACGCGCGATCCCGAGAACGCCGCCGGCAGCGCCTATCTCGTCTCCGGCCTGCTCGACGAAGGCGCGGGCGATCTCGACGCCGAGGCCTTCCAGGGCAAGCTCGCCGACCACGCCATCAGCCTCGGCTTCGATGCCCGCCGCGACGACTTCCACGGCCATCTCCAGACGCTGTCGAGCCACCGCGACACCGCCTTCGAGCTGCTGGCGCTGGCGCTGAACGCCCCGCGCTTCGATGACGACGCCGTCGCGCGCGTCAAGGGCCAGGTCATCTCCGGCCTGCAGCGCCAGGCCCAGAACCCCGAAACCCTCTGCCGCAACGCGCTCTACGCCGCCGCCTTCCCCGGCCACCCCTATGGCCGGCCCGAGAAGGGCGATGTCGACAGCGTCTCGCAGCTCGAAGCGACCGCGCTGAAGGCGCTCTCGCGCGATCTGCTGGCACGGGCCGGGCTGAAGCTGGTCGTCGTCGGCGACATCACGGCCGACGAACTCGCAAGCCGGCTCGACCAGATCTTCGGTGCGCTGCCGGAAGGGCTGCCGCGCGCGCAGCCGGCCGAGGCCCTGCCGATCCAGGGTCTCGGCCAGACCCACACCATCGATCTCGACGTACCGCAGACCGTGCTGCGCTTCGTCGGCCCCGGCCTGATGCGGCACGATCCGGATTTCATCGCCGGCAGCGTGCTCAATCACATCCTGGGCGGCTCGGCCTTCACCTCGCGGCTGTTTATGGAGGTGCGCGAGAAGCGCGGCCTTGCCTATGGCGTCTCCTCCAGCCTGCTGCCGCTGCGCCAGGGCGCCATGCTGGTCGGCGGCACCGCCACCAAGAACGAGCGCGCCGCTGAATCCATGAGCGTGATCCGCGAGGAGATGGCCAAGCTCGCCAATGAGGGGCCGAGCGAGCACGAGGTCGAGGAGGCCAGGCGCTACATCATCGGCTCCTACCCGCTGCGCTTCGACACCTCGCCGAAGATCGCCTCGGAACTGCTGGGCCTCGCCGTCAACGGCTTCGAGCCCGAGTTCCTCAGCGAACGCAACAGCCTCTTCGCCGCGGTGACGCTGGCCGACGTCAAGCGCGTGGCGGAGCGCCTCTTCGGTGACCCGCGCCTGCTGGTCCAGGCGGTCGGCCGGCCGGTCGGGCTGGTGTGAGTTCGCAGACGAGGCCGGCCCAGTAGCGCTCCTCCCTTCCCCCTTGTGGGGAAGGGTATGGGGATGGGGGTGGTTCCGCTTGGTGACCGCTGACCGAGCGGCCCGACCTCCACCCCTGCCCCTCCCCACAAGGGGGAGGGGTTCCCCGCGCCCGTTCATTTGGGGCTGGCGAATCCGATTTGGGCACGACTCGCCCCCATCCCCTATCCTGCCGTGACGCTACCCCTCGATTCGCCGCGCCGCCCGCCGCTCCGGAACCCGCATGCCCGTCCGCCGCCTCGATCCCGTCCTGGTCGACCGCATCGCCGCCGGCGAGGTGATCGAGCGGCCGGCTGCGGCGGTGAAGGAATTGGTCGAGAACGCCATCGACGCCGGCGCGCGATCGATCGCGGTCACGATCCGGGCAGGCGGGCGCGAACTGATCCGCGTCGTCGATGACGGGGCCGGCATGACGCCCGAGGATCTGGCGCTCGCCGTCGAGCGCCACGCCACCTCGAAACTACCCGATGGGGATCTCTTCGCGATCCAGTCGCTCGGCTTCCGCGGCGAGGCGCTGCCCTCGATCGGCTCGGTCGCGCGGCTCTCCATCGCGACCCGCCGCCACGATGCCCCCCAGGGCGTCGGCCTCATCGTCGAGGCCGGCGAGAAGGGCGTGGTCCGCCCTGTCGCCGCCGCACCCGGCACGCGCATCGAGGTCAGCGATCTGTTCGCCTTCACCCCCGCCCGGCTGAA
This sequence comes from Allobosea massiliensis, assembly GCF_042655245.1. NCBI lineage: Bacteria > Pseudomonadati > Pseudomonadota > Alphaproteobacteria > Hyphomicrobiales > Alloboseaceae > Allobosea > Allobosea massiliensis. The sequence goes on from NZ_JBHSLU010000007.1 coordinate 204,933, forward strand.
ATTCCTCAAGAGCGACCGGGCCGAGGCGCAGGCCGTCTCGGAGATGCTGCGGCGCCTCGCCATCGCCCATCCGGCGATCCGGTTTTCGCTCGAGGGCGAGCATGTCTCGCCCTTCGACTGGCCGGCGGAAGCGATCGGCGAGGAGGGGCAGCTGCGCCGGCTCGGCCGCGCGCTCGGGCGCGATTTCCCCGAGAACGCCCTGCGGCTCGATGCGGCACGCGAGGGCGTCCACGTCACCGGCTTCGCCGGTTTGCCGACCTTCCACCGCGGCACCTCGGCCGGCGTACATCTCGCCGTCAATGGCCGGCCGGTGCGCGACAAGCTGCTGCTCTCGGCGGTGCGCGGCGCCTATGCCGATGTCGTGCCCTCCGACCGCCACCCCGTGCTCTTCCTCGATGTCGCCTGCGATCCGCGCGCCGTCGACGTCAACGTTCACCCGGCCAAGAGCGAGGTCCGCTTCCGTGATCCGCAGCTGGTCCGCGGCCTCGTCGTGTCCGGGCTGAAGGCGGCGCTGGCGCAGGCCGGCCACCGCGCCACCACGACCGGCGGCGCGCGCACGCTGGAGGCCTTCCGCGCGGTCTTCGCTGGCACCGGCAACAGCACCTCGCCTTTGCGCCCGACCCTGCCGGAGACGCCCGCTTGGAACGCGCCCGTCGCCGGCTTCGACGCGCGACCGCAGCAGGGCTTCGCCGGGTTCGCCGTCGCCTCGGCCGACGCCCGCGCCCATCTCGCGGAGCCCGCGCCGGACGCGCTCGACCGGCCGCTGGGCGCCGCCCGGGCCCAGCTCCACGAGACCTATATCGTCGCCCAGACGCGAGAAGGTGTCGTCATCGTCGACCAGCACGCCGCCCATGAGCGCCTCGTCTATGAGCGCCTCAAGGCCGAGCGCGCCCGCAGCGGCATCGCGACGCAGCCTCTGCTCCTGCCCGAGGTGGTCGAACTCGACCCCGTCGACGCCGACCGGCTGAACGCGGCGAGCGAGGATCTGGCGACGCTCGGCTTGAGGCTGGAGCCCTTCGGTCCGGGTGCGGTTCTGGTTCGCGAGGCGCCCCAGCAGCTCGCGGGCGGCAACCTCCAGAAGCTCGTCCGCGACGTCGCCGACGCGCTGGCTGAGCACGGAACCGCCGGTTCCCTGGAGCGACGCCTCGACCATGTCCTGGCGACGATGGCCTGCCACAACTCCGTCCGCGCCGGCCGTCGGCTCCGCCCCGAGGAGATGGACGCGCTGCTGCGCGAAATGGAGGTCACGCCCAATTCCGGCCAGTGCAACCACGGCCGCCCGACCTATGTCGAACTCAAGCTCGCCGATATCGAGCGCCTGTTCGGGCGCCGATGAGGGGCTGCCTCAACTCGGCCGATAAATCCCATTGTCCAGATTGATCAGGGTCATGCCGGCGTCTCCGCATTGCGGACCCCATTTGGAGTCGGCGATCTCCTGGATCTCGCGACGGGCTGCGAGATAATCGACGGCAAGGGTGGCCCGCGCTGCAGTGAGTCGCACTTGCATGTTGGGATGGCCGAAGAGCGTCATGAGGATGCGGCGCTGATCCCCGGGACGCGACTTCAGCTCGTCTTCGATCGCCTGGATTCGATCGTATCGCCGGTTGAAAGCCGCGTACTCCTGGCGATCGAGAGAATCGTACTGCTCGACGCACAGCTTCTCGAACAGCAGAAGCAGATCGTTCGTCGACAGCCGTTTGAGATTGACCCTGCTCATTTGAGCACCTCGAACTGTCGTAATGCCTGCTGTCCGACCCGCACATGCTCGGACCAGTCCCGACCTCGCAGATAATCGCGTGGCGAGAGGCCGCCGAAGTTTGGATTCTTGGCCGTGTACCAGCCCGTAATTTCATGATGCTTGTAGCGGGGTATGCTGACAACATTGTCGGGGCCGTCGAGCATCGAGCGCGGAAAGCCTTCACGCCCTCCCGCACCCTGCTCGACGATGTGATGGTCGTCATAACCCGGCCGCCGCTGCCCCGCCTGCTGCTGGAGTTCGGTGAGCGATTGGGGCGGATCCTGATAGGACCGGATCGACGGCCATTCGGAGTACAGCCAGTGGCCGGCTTCTATCGCGGTGACGACCGCGCCGATCGGGCCTGCTCGCCGCAGCGCCGCGCGGGCGATCTGCTTGGCCAGCGCCTTCGCGGCCTGGGTCTTCGAGACCCTGTCCTTGGGCGGTTCTTTCGGAGGGTCGGGCGGGTCGAGTGACGGCCCGCCATTGTCGCCGATGCCCGGCTGCCGGCCCTGAGCATAGCCCTCGACATACCGCCACTGACCGCTTTCGCGGCCGTTGCCGGCAGGGATGCGCGGCTGATCCTCGCGGAAGCCGGCCTTCTCAACGAGCGCCTGCAGCCGCGCCAGGGCCCGCATCATGCGGTCGCCGGCGATCTGGCTCGCAAGCCGCCTGCGCTGCAGCGCGGCGCTTCGGGAACGCCAGTGATCTGGATAGGGAAGGGGCATCCGTGCGTCTGACCTCCGCGACGGATGCGAAGATCAGGCACGCGGAGCCTACCGGGGATAAGATGGGCTGCTTATCCCCGCGGCAGACGGCGGCTCCGCGGCTCAGCCGGCTTCGGCGACGCCCCCCGCCTTCGCCCGTCCCGGGATCAGGATCGAGCCGGACGCCGCGATCACCAGCGCGAGGCCGAGCCAGTCGCTCGGCGTCGGGCGCTCGCCGAGCAGCAGCACCGAGCCGAGCACGCCCACCGCCGGCACCATCAGCGTGCCCAGGCTCGCGATGCCGGCCGGCAGCCTGGCGATGACCGTGAACCAGAGCACATAGGCCAGCGCCTGCGCGCCGAGGATGTGGAAGGCGAGCGCCGCCACCGTCCGCGCCTCCAGCATCTTGGGCACCGGCACGCCCTCGAAGACGAGCATGCCGAGCCCCCCCGGCTGCGCCGCCGATGAGGAGCTGCCAGGCGGCGATGGTCAGCGCCGGCGCGCTCACCGGCCAGCGCTTGCTGACGATGGTGCCCAGCGCCCAGCTCACGCTCGCGATCAGCGCCAGCAGCAGGCCGAAGGAGAGGCCGCCGCCGGCGATCAGCGGCAGGCCGAGGCAGGCCAGCCCCGCCATGCCGAGCCCGAGCCCGACCAGCCGCCGCCGGTCGATCGGCTCGGCCAGGACGAAGCGGGCGAGCAGCGTCGCCCAGATCGGCATGGTGAAGGTCAGGATCGCCGCGCGCGAGGTCGGCGCGACGAGCTGAGCGAAGGCGAGCAGGATGTTGAAGGCCGCGATCGACAACAACCCGGCGACCGCCAATCGAAGCCATTGCGCCTGCGGCACCGCCAGCGTCAGGCCGCGCACGAGAGCGACCGCGACGAGGAACAAGCCGGCGAAGGTCATGCCGCTCGCCCGCAGCGTCCAGGGCGCGATCTCGGTCAGCGCGATCCGCACCGCCGGCCAGTTGAAGCCCCAGAGCAGGCCCAGCAGCGGGACGAGCAGCAGCGAACGGCCAGACGGGTGCGACATCGCGCGACTATGCGTGGGTCGCGGCGCGCGGCGTCATGCGATTTCGGCTGCGGCCCGATGCGCGATGGGCATCGGGCGAACCGTCACGGCTGGCTCGCCTGCAGGATCAGCACCTGCGTTTCACCGTACTCCCGCCGTTCCAGCAATTCGAACCCGTCCGGCAGGGCGATCTCGGCGTCGCCGGCCTCCTCCAGGATCACCAGCGCGCCGGGGGCCAGCCAGCCGCCGTCGCGGGCCGAGGCGAGCGCTGTCTCGCCGAGTCCCTTGCGGTAGGGCGGGTCGCAGAACACGACCGCGAAGGGGTCCATGGCGCTGATCGGGCCGAGCTTGCTCGCGTCGCGCCGGAAGACGCGGCTGTGGCCGGCGAGCCCCAGCGCCATCTGGTTCTCGCGGATCAGGCTGCGCGCCTCGGTGCCGTCGTCGACCAGCAGCGCGAAAGCGGCGCCGCGCGACAGCGCCTCGAAGCCGAGCGCGCCGGTGCCCGCGAAGAGGTCGAGCACGCGCGCGCCGTCGAGCGGGTCGTCATAGGCATGGGCGAGCACGTTGAAGAGGGATTCGCGCAGGCGGTCCGAGGTCGGGCGGATGGTCCCGATCCCCGGCTTGGGGCCGGCCAGCGCCCGTCCGCGCAAACGTCCGCCGACGATCCGCATCGGCTAGCCGTCAGTCCCGCTTGCCGCCGGAGCGTGGACCCTTGGACCCGCCGCCGGGGCGGCCGCCACCCGGACGTCCACCGCCGCCCGGCTTGCCGCCGAAGGGCCGGCCGCCGCCGGGCTTGGCCCCGAAGGACTTGCCCCCGCTGCGCTCGCCGCTGCGGCCCGCCGGCCCTTCGCTGGAGCGTGCCGCATAGCTGCGCTTGGCGCCGCCCGGAGCGTCGTCGAAACGACGCGGCGGACGCTCGCCGCCCTCGCGCGGAGCCCGATCGAGCCGGTCGCCGCGGGGCGCGCGCTCGGGCCGCTCCTGCAGGCGCTCGCGCTCGCCGCCTTCGCTGCGCGGTCGGCGGGCGGGACGCTCGCCGCCGCTCGCCCGCTCGGGCGCGCGGGAGGCGCGCCCCTCGCGGCCTGCCGCCCCGCGCTCGCTGCGCGGCAGGCGATCGGGCCTGCGCTTCGGGTTGATGGCCTCACGCGCCGGGGCGTCCTCGCGTGCGGAGGCAACGCGCTCGACCAGCACGCGCCGGCCCTTGGGATCGGCGATCGCCTTGTCGCGGCGACGCACCACCTCGCCGCTAGCCTCGCGCGTCTGGCGCTCGGCCTTCGGGTCGGCGCCGCGGCGCGGCGGAGCCTTGCGCTCGCGCTGGGGCTGCGCCTCTTCGTCACGCCAGACGGTGCGCTTCCACGGCTTGTCGCTGCGGTCGTCGCGCGAGGGCGTGCGCACCGCGTCGCTCTGCCAGCGTTCGGGCTTGCCCTCCGCCTCGCCACTCTCGCGCCGGCGCCGTGGGCGATCGTCGCCACTCGGCGCAGCCTTGCTCAGCGGAGGTCTCGGCGGGGCCGCCGGTGCCTCGTCGCGGCGCGGCGCCTCGAAATCGACGCCCGCCTTGGCCATCAGCTCCTCGCCGAGCTGGTCCTTCAGCACGCGCGACCGGATCTCATCGACCTCGCCCTCGGGCAGGTCGGCGAGCTGGAAAGGCCCGAACGAGACCCGGATCAGCCGGTTCACGTCGAGGCCGAGATGCTCGAGCACCGTCTTGACCTCGCGGTTCTTGCCCTCGCGCAGATCGACCGTCAGCCAGGTGTTGGAGCCCTGCTGGCGCTCGAAACGCGCCACTACGGGGCCATAGGATACGCCGTCGATGGTCACGCCGTCGCGCAGCGTGTCGAGCCTGTCCTGTGTCACCGAGCCGAAGGCGCGCACGCGGTAGCGCCGCAGCCAGCCCGTCTCGGGCAGTTCCAGCATGCGCGCCAGGCCGCCGTCATTGGTCAGCAGCAGCAGGCCCTCGGTATTGATGTCGAGCCGCCCCACAGAGAGCACGCGCGGCAGATCCTCCGGCAGCGCGTCGAACACCGTCGGCCGGCCTTCGGGATCATGGTTGGTCGTCACCAGCCCGCGCGGCTTGTGGTAGAGCCACATCCGCGTGCGCTCGCGCGCCGGCAGCGGCTCGCCGTCGATCAGCACGACATCGTCGGGGCCGATATCCAGCGCCGGGCTGTCGATCACGCGACCGTTCACGCTTACGCGGCCTTCGAGGATGATCGCCTCGCTGTCGCGGCGCGAGGCGACGCCGGCGCGCGCCATCACCTTCGCGATACGCTCCGGCTCGGGGATCAGCGAGGGCAGCAGCTTGGCCTCGGGCGCCGGAGCCTCCTCGCGGGCGCGCCGCGGACGCGCCGGGCCGTCGGAGCGGGGCCGGTCGAGGCGAGGATTGTCGGAGCGGGGTTTGTCGAAGCGCTTGCCCCCGGAAGCAGGGCGCTCGCCGCGGGGTGCAAAGCCCTCGCGCGGCGGACGGCTCGCACTGCGCTCTCCATCAGGGCGGGCCCGGAACGGGCGTGCTGCGCCCTCTGCGCGAGCCGGACGGTCGCCGCCCTCGCTGCGGCCGCGGAACGGCTTGCGCTCGCCGCCGGCCGCTCCGCTGCGTGGACCCCTGCCGCCGAAGCCGCCGCCATCGCGGCCGCCGCCGGACCCGCCGCCGCGTCCGCCGGTTCCACCCTTGCGCGGGCCCCGGCTTTTCTGATTGTTGTCGTCGCTCATGATGGCTCCTGAGCCGGTCGTCTCGCGGGCGGAGATCCGCTTCGCACGCTGGACAGGCTCGAAATTGGCTGTGTAGCCGGCGCTTGTAGCAGAGCGTTCCCGGCGCCGCGAGCGTCAAAAACGGAGGTGAGATGGCCCTGCAGCAGCCCGCGCCGCTGTCCATGCCCGCGACCGATCCGATGGCCATCGCCTTCGACGAGGCGCGCGCCGCTGCCGCGCGTGGCGAGGTGCCGGTCGGAGCGGTCGTCAGCCGGGACGGTGTGGTGCTCGCCCGCGCCGGCAACCGCACGCTGGAACTGAGGGATCCGACGGCCCATGCCGAGATGCTAGCGCTGCGGCTGGCCTGCGAGGCGCTGGGCTCGGAGCGCCTGATCGGCTGCGATCTCCATGTCACGCTCGAGCCCTGCCCGATGTGCGCGGCGGCGATCTCCTTCGCCCGCATCCGCCGGCTCTATTTCGGCGCGGGCGATCCCAAGGGCGGGGCGGTCGAGAACGGGGTCCGGCTCTATGCCAGCCCGACCTGCCATCATGCGCCCGAAATCTATGGCGGCCTGCGCGAGAGCGAGGCGGCGGCTCTGCTGCGCGACTTCTTCAGCGATCGACGCTAGGAGCGCCTGGCTCAGCCGGCGAGGGGAAGCGCTTCGGCGGCGGGCTCGGCCATCTGCATCTGCGCTGGCTGATCCTGCAGCGAGGCCAGCAGCAGCGCCGCCAGCGCATCGACCGCGACCAATGTGCTGCGCCGCGCCTGCTCGATCTCGGCGACCGGCGCCTGGCCATAGAGCAGCCGCGCGAATTGGGCGATCTGGGCTACGGCAAGGTAGGTCGCCTCCTCCAGGGGCGGCGACAGCGCCACCAGCGGCAGCACGTTCTCGATGTGCTTCTCGGCCGCCATGCCGAGCGTCTTGGCGTTCAGCGCCCCGGCCTTGAACACCGTGGCCTGCAGCGTCTCTATCTCGGAGAGGAGATAGTTGCGCGTCTCGTCGGTCATCCTCCGTCTTCCCCGCAGGATCGGACGGTCGAACGGTAGCACGCGTGAACAGCCCTTGCTCTCGCCGAGAGCCCCTGCGGTTAGCGCTGCGTCAATGCGATGCCGCGAATCCTCCGGGCGAGGTCTTCTTATCGTCGGCCGAAATCCGTCGGCCAGCGGCCGAAACCGGCGCAGGCTGATAAATGCGTTTGTAACCATTGATAATCCGCGTCGATTCCGGAGCGTTTCAGCCATCATCTCGAATCGTGCCGACCACGGGAAGGCTACAGTTTCAGATCATGTCAGATGATCTGCCTTGTTTTGGCCGCGTGATCGCTCTAGTGAAGCGCCCGAACCGCTCAGCCAGACCATGCGATGGTGGCTTGAGCCTTCCTCTCTCCCCATCACGTCAGGTTAGTAATGCGTTGTATTGTCATGGCCGTGATCTTCACGGTCTCGGTGCCTGTTCTTGCGCGCGCCGACTCCGCGATCGAGCAGGTGTCATTCCAGCCCCAGGTCAAGGGGCTGCGCTGCCTCAAGGCCGAAACCGTCGCCATGATCCGCGAGCTCGTCGAGAAGATCGGTCCGATCCAGATCACCTCGACCTGCGGCGGGCGCCACGCCCGCAACTCCCAGCATTACAAAGGCAAGGCCATCGATTTCCGCCCGTTGGCGACGACGCCGCGCAAGGCCGCGGCGGTGGCGAAGACGCTGGACGCTGTCGGTGGCGTCGGCTCCTATTCGAACGGGCTCGTCCATGTCGATGTCGGCGACCGGCAACTGGCCTGGTACGGCATCAAGCGCAGCAATCGCCGCTTCGCCTACAACACCCGCGGCCGCTGAGGCCCGGCGCGACCGGCGTCAGCCGGTCGCGCGCAGCACGAGATAGCCGCCGAGCGCCAGCAGCCCGGCGAAGAAGCAGAGCCTGAAGCTCGCGGCCGAGATGCGGGCGCGCAGCGCCGCGCCAGCGGCCATGCCGGCGAGTGCGGGCAGGAGAGCGAGCCCGGACTGCAGCGCGACGCGGGCATCGAGGACGCCGGCCTCGAGCAGTCCGACCGAGAGCGCCAGCGTCGAAACCAGGAAGGACAGGCCGAGCGCCTGGACGAGCTCGTCCTTGTCGAGGCCCAGCGCCTGCAGATAGGGCACGGCCGGCAGCACGAAGACTCCCGTCGCCGCCGTCGCCACACCGGTCGCCAGGCCGACGAGCGGCCCCAGCCAGCCTTCGGCGCCGGCAGGAACGCGCAGCTTCGCGGCCTTGAGCCCCACGAGCCCGTAGAGCACCAGAGCGAGGCCGAGCCAGAAGGTCGCGGAGCCGTTCTTCTGCTGCTCGATCAGCCCCGCGCCCAGCCAGGTTCCTGCCACGATCCCCGCCAGCATCGGCCAGAGCCGCGAGAGGATGCGCCGGAGGCCCGGCCCCGTCGCGAGCTGCCAGCCATTGGTGACGAGGTTGGGCACGGCGAGCAGCGCCGCGGCCTGTGCCGGCGCCATGACGACGCCGAGCACGCCGACGGCAATGGTCGGCAGACCGAGGCCTATGACACCCTTCACGAAGCCGGCGAGCAGAAAGGTCGCGGCAATGAACAGCAGGAGAGTGGGATCGGTGCTGAGAGGCTGAAGCATGCCGTGTTGTCGCATTGCCGCGGCCCGCTGTCTCTGCAGGACGCAACGGCCGGGGCCGTAGCATCGCCTCTTGCGCTGGCGGCGGGACGGCGCATCCTCGCGTCATGAACGCCAGCGGCCCCTACCTCGCGGAGATCGCCAGCCTCATGGGCGATCCCGCTCGTGCGAACATCCTGCACGCGCTGATGGACGGCCGCGCGCTGACCGCCAAGGAACTCGCCTTCCTCGCCGGCGTCGCCCCGCAGACCGCCAGTGGCCATCTGGCGCAGTTGCTGCGAGGTGGCCTTCTGGCCGTCGCGGCGCAGGGCCGCCACCGCTACTACCGCCTGGCCGGTGCCGAGGTCGCGCAGGCGCTGGAAGGGCTGATGGTGCTCGCGGCCGCCGGGCCCGCCGCTCGCAAGCTGCCGCAGCGCGTCGGTGCCGACCTCAGCCAGGCGCGGACCTGCTACGACCATTTCGCCGGACGGCTCGGTACGGATATCCACGACGCACTTGTGGCGGGCGGGCATCTTGCGGTCGCGGAGGGTGGCTACGGCCTGACGGCGTCGGGCGAGGGCGTCTTCGCCGCGCTCGGGATCGCCCTGCCGGACAGGCCGCCGCGCCGCGCGCTTCTGCGCCCCTGTCTCGACTGGAGCGAGCGCAGGCCGCATCTCGCGGGCCATCTCGCCGCCGCCCTGGCCTGCCGCTGCTTCGAAAAGGCTTGGGTCCTTCGCCGCAAGGACAGCCGCGCGGTGACGCTCACCGCATCCGGGCGGGCGGCACTGGCCGCAGCGCTCCCCGGCTTCGTCTGCGACGCGCCGGAGGCTCTCAGCTCGCCTGTTCCAGCGCTTGCGTCAGCCGCCGTTTGACCTCGTCCTTCACCGCGGCGGACGCGTCCAGGATCGCCTTCGCCTTGAAGAAGTCCAGCCCGCCGATGCCATCCGCGCCGGCGCGGATCAGGATGTCCGGCGGTTGGCGCTCGATCATGCGCTGCACGATCGTCCGCGTCAGAATCTGGCTGACGCCGAGTATGGCCTCCAGTGGGCTCGGAACCCGGGTCTCGCTGATGGTGGCCGGCGCACTGGTGTCGACCGCCATGACGATCCGGCCCGGCGCCATCAGCCGGTTATAGGGCAGGGGATTGATCGCGCCGCCGTCGATCAGCACGCGCCCCTCGATCACCACCGGCCGGATCAGTCCGGGGATCGCCAGCGAGGCCGCCACGGCCGGCGTCAGCGGGCCGCGGCCGAGCGCGACCTCGGCATGAAGATGGTAATCGGTCGCCGTCGCCAAGAACGGGATGGCGAGATCCTCGAAGCGGTCCGGCACGGCTTCGGGCCAGAACAGGTCGAGCATCCGCTCGCCATCGATCAGCACCGGGTTGCCGAGCCCGCGCATGAGATCGGTGAACTTGCCGATGCGGGCGTCGAGCAGCCGCGCGATCACCTTGGCCCGGTCCCTGAAGGAGGCGGTGACGTGCTCGCGCAGATCGCGGCCCGAAAGTCCGGCCGCATAGGCCGCGCCGACGATCGCACCCATCGAGCAGCCGGCGATCAGGGCCGGCCGGATGCCGAGTTCGTCGAGCGCCTCCAGCACGACGATATGGCTGAGTCCGCGCGCCCCGCCGGCGCCGAGCACGAGGACGAGTTCGGGCTGGCCGGGCTGCTGCCGTCGGACCGCGATGGCGTCCTGCGGCGTGGCATCGGGAGGGCGGTGCTCGCTGCGTGGCATCAGCCGGATCTGGCCCTTCGCGTCGCCTCAGGCAATGGGTTGCGACAGGAAGGGTGCGAGCGCCGCCAGCGTCGCCTTCGGGTTTTCCTCGGGCAGGAAATGCCCGCTCGCGATCGCCTGTCCGTCTGCCTGGGGCGCAAAGGTCTCGCGCCAGATCTCGAGCGGGCTGGCGCCCTTGGCCGGGATGCCGGCCTCGCCCCACAGCACTAGCGTCGGGCAGAGGATGCGGTTGCCGGCGGCGAGATCGACCCGGTCATGCTCGACATCGGTGGTCGCCCCGGCGCGGTAATCCTCACAGGCGGCATGGATCCGGGCGGGGTCGCTGAAGGACTCGCCATAGGCCTGCATCGCCAGCGGATCGAACAGGTCGAGCGACTTGGCCCGCGTCCAGCTCGCGATGGTGTGGTCGAGCCAGCCGAGCGGATCGCCCTTGATCAGGTTTTCCGGCACCGGTTCGGGCTGTGCCATGAAGGTCCAGTGATAGACCTGCAGGGCTCGGCCGGCATTCATGCCCTCCCACATCGAGATCGTCGGCAGGATATCGAGCAGCGCCAGCCTCTCGACGCGGCCGGGATGGTCCAGCGCCAGACGGTAGGCGACCCGCGCGCCGCGGTCATGGCCGACGACCGCGAAGCGCAGATGCCCCAGCGCCTGCATCACCGCGACGATGTCCTCGCCCATGGCGCGCTTGGTGTAGGTCTCGCGCCCGCCATCGCCATGCGGCGCCATCGACCAGCCATAGCCGCGCAGATCCGGGCAGACCACGGTGTGGGTCCTGGCCAGCTCGGCGGCGATCGGGTGCCATTCGGCATGGGTCTGCGGAAAGCCGTGGATCAGCACGACCGGCGGCCCCTCGCCGCCGACGCGGGCGAAGATCTTGCCCACGGGCCCGTTGATCCAGCGCCCGGTGAAGCCGGGAAAGAGGCTGTCGATATTGCTCATGGTCGGGCTCCTGCCGTCAGCGCAGATGCAATGTCGGTTCTGGCGAAATCCTCACCCTTGTAGAGCAGAGGGGCCTGCAGGGATTTGGCAAGAGCGTAGGAAAAGCAGTCGCCGAGATTGAGGCCGGCCCAGTGGCGGCCCTTGCCGAAGCGGATGAAAGCTTCGGCCGCAAGGCGGCCTTGCTCTGGATCGAGGGCGGCAGGCCGAACTTTGAGGTCGCCGAACAGGGCCTCCACTTCGCGCAAGGGCGTCGCGGCCCGTTTGCCGATCAGGACCATCACGCATTCAGTGAAGGTGACGGCAGAGCAGACACAGTCGGACGCTTCGGTCAGCAGCCTTTGGAAAAGGGCAGCCTCTGGCTCGCCGAAGGCAATCGCGACAATCGCCGAACTGTCGGCGACGATCACCTCGGCAGTCCGTTGTCATCATAGCCGAGGATCTCGTCGGCCGATCGCTCGTCTGTCACCGGATAAGAACGAAGCCGCGCAAGCGTTTCCGCGAGCTTCACGGGATCGATGCGCCCTTTGTCGCTCGGGAGCTCGGCCAGTTCGCGTTCCGCGGCAAGGCGCACCGCCTCCTTGATCGTACGACCGGTCCGCGCTGCCAACTCCCGAACGACGCGGTCCGTGTGGGCATCCTTGATCAGAATTGCCATGGCGCCCTTCCGTATATATCGAACGCGGCAACGATATATACGCTAGGCGCCTGCCTCTGTCAGCCTTCGCGCTCGCGCTTGACCGCCTGCCAGCCGATGTCGCGGCGGCAGAATCCATCGGGCCAGTCGATCGCATCGACGCCGCGATAGGCCCGCGCCTGCGCCTCGCTCACCGTCTTGCCCAGCGCCACGACATTGAGCACGCGCCCGCCCGCCGCCAGCAGCGCACCCGTTGCCTCCTGTTTCGTGCCGGCATGGAAGACGAGCACGTCGTCGAGCGCCGCGGCCTTGTCGATGTTCCTGATCACGCTCCCGGTCTCCGGCTGGGCCGGATAGCCGCGCGCCGCCAGAACAACCGTCAGCGCGGCCTCGTCCGACCAGCGCAGGGTGATCTGGTCGAGCACGCCGTCGCAGGCGGCCAGCAGTGCCGGCACGATGTCGCTCCTCAGCCGCGGCATCAGCACCTCGCATTCGGGATCGCCGAAGCGGACATTGTACTCGATCAGCTTGGGGCCCTGCGCTGTGATCATCAGCCCGGCGAAGAGCACGCCCTTGAACGGCGTCCCGCGCTGCGCCATGCCGGCGAGAGTCGGCGCGATGATCTCCTTCATCACCCGCGCTTCCATCGCGGGCGTCATCACCGGCGCCGGCGAATAGGCGCCCATCCCACCAGTGTTGGGGCCGGTGTCGCCATCGCCGACGCGCTTGTGGTCCTGCGCTGAGGCGAGCGGCAGGGCGTTCGTCCCGTCGCAGAGCGCGAAGAAGCTCGCCTCCTCGCCGATCATCCATTCCTCGATCACGACCTCGGCTCCGGCTGCGCCCAGCCCGCCACCGAACATCATGTCGATGGCCTCGTTCGCCTCTTCGAGCGTCTCCGCCATCACCACGCCCTTGCCGGCGGCGAGGCCATCGGCCTTGATCACGATAGGTGCGCCCTTCGCCGCGACATAGGCCTTGGCGGACGCCGCGTCCGCGAAGCGGCCGAAGCCGGCGGTGGGAATCCCGAACTCCGCGCAGAGCTCCTTGGTGAAGGCCTTGGAGCCTTCGAGCTGGGCAGCCGCCTTCGAGGGGCCGAAGACCTTGAGGCCGGCGGCCGCGAGATCGTCGGCGAGGCCGGCGACCAGCGGCCCCTCGGGACCGACGACGACGAAGGAAACGCCCTGCAGCTTGCAGAAGGAGGCGACTGCCGCATGGTCGGCGATATCGAGGACGACATTCTCGCCGCATTGCGCGGTGCCGGGGTTGCCGGGCGCGATGAAGAGCCGGTCGCAGAGCGGCGAGGCCGAGATCGCCCAGGCCAGAGCATGCTCGCGGCCGCCCGATCCGATCAGAAGAATCTTCATCGTCGTCTCAATCCGCAGGGCTGGGTGGGCCAAAGGGTCGGCTGGCCAATAGCCGCCGCGCGCCCGGACGGCAACGCTTCTGCAGCCGCCGTCACGCCGTTATGGTCGCGCCATGGACAGCGAATCGCCCAAGCCCGTCGGCAATACGCCCGAATGGTCGGTCTCGGACCTCTCCGGTGCGCTCAAGCGCACCCTGGAAGATGCCTTCGGCTTCGTGCGCGTGCGCGGCGAGATCTCCGGCTATCGCGGCCCGGTCGGTTCGGGCCATGTCTATTTCTCGCTGAAGGACGCCAACGCCAAGATCGACGCGGTGATCTGGAAGGGCGTCTTCGGCCGGCTGAAGACACGGCCGCAGGAAGGTCTGGAGGTCATCGCCACCGGCAAGATCACCACCTTCGCCGGCAAGTCGAGCTACCAGATCATCATCGATTCGCTTGAGCCCGCCGGCATCGGCGCGCTGATGGCGCTGCTCGAGGAGCGCCGCCGCAAGCTGGCCGCCGAAGGGCTGTTCGCCCAGGAGCGCAAGCAGCTCATCCCCTATCTGCCGCGCGTCATCGGCGTCGTCACCTCGCCCACCGGCGCCGTCATCCGCGACATCCTGCACCGGCTGGAGGATCGTTTTCCCCGCCATGTGCTGGTCTGGCCGGTGCGGGTGCAGGGCGAGACCAGCGCCGCGGAGGTCGCCGCCGCCATCGCCGGTTTCAACGCCTTGCCCGAGGGCGGGCGCATTCCGCGGCCGGACGTCATCATCGTCGCGCGCGGCGGCGGCTCGCTCGAAGATTTGATGGGCTTCAACGAGGAGATCGTGGTGCGCGCGGCGGCCGCCTCGCTGATCCCGCTCGTCTCCGCCGTCGGCCACGAGACCGACATCACCCTGATCGACCACGCCGCCGATCTGCGCGCTCCCACCCCGACCGGCGCGGCCGAGAAGGTCGTGCCGGTGCGCGCCGAGCTGATGAGCCTCGTCGCCGATCTCGCGCGTCGCCAGGCCGGCGCCATGCGTCGCCTCTCCGACCGCCGCCGCAGTGATCTGCGTGCGCTCGCCCGCGCCTTGCCCGGCCCCGAGGCGGTGCTGTCGGGCCCGCGCCAGCGGCTCGATCTCGCGGCGGCACGGCTGGCGCCGGCGCTGGCGCGGAACGCCCGCGTCCACGAACAGAAGCTCGGCCTCGCCGCCCAGCGCCTCGCGCGGCAGTCTCCGATGGCGAGGCTGGCGGCCTTGCGGGCAAAGCTCGACGGCTATGGGCGCGTGCTGGCGCAGGCCCGCAACACGGCGCTCTCGGCCGAGAGCCGGCGCATCGCGGATGCCCGGCGGCGACTTCAGGAGCTCGAGCAACGCGGGGCAAGGGCGCTGGCGCGGGGCGTCATCCTGCGTGGCGAGCGGCTTCCGGCACTGGAAGCGCGGCTGCAGCGCGCGTTCGCGCAGAGCTTGATGCGTCGCCGCGAGCGCTTGCGGTCTTCTGTTTCGCTGCTCGCCTCGCTCGGTCCCGAGGCGGTGCTGGCGCGCGGCTATGCGCTGGTGCGCGACGAAGCGGGGGCCGTCATCCGCGACCCGGGGCAGCTGCGCGCGGGCCAGGCCTTGGGCGTGCAGGTCGCGGGCGGACGCTTCGGCGTGGTCGTGGCCGGTGGCGGGGAGGGGCCGGCCCGTCCGGCGCGTCCCGCCCGGCGCGAGGGGCCGAAGACGGGGCAGGGCGATCTGTTCTGATCGGCTGAATCAGAGACCGCTCAGGAACGCCCGAACCCGCTTGATCGCATCCTCGCGCGCTTCCGGATTGGTGCCGACCGTGGCCTTGCCGGTTCCGGTGGCGGAGAAGGCGATGTCGCTGCGCTCCTTCACCTCGAGACGCGGGTGGTCGAAATCATGCAGCGCGCCGGCATAGATCACGATCTCGACCTTCTCGCCGCGGGCCTTCGCGGCCTTGGCGAGATAGTCGCAGGGGCCGGGCGGGGTCCAGTCGTCCGCATCGCCGATCAGCATCAGCAGGGGCAGGCGCGCTGCGAAGCTCGCGGATTCGGATTGCACCCGGCAGCCCGGGTAGAACGCGATGGCGCGCGCGAAATCCGGCTGTTCGTCGGCCGGGCGGCGGTCCTTGCGGGCCGCGGCGAGAACCGTCGAGCCGCCGCCGGACCAGCCGAGCAGGGCGATCCGGTCCGGGCGAACGTCGCCGCGCATCTGCAGCCAATGGCGCGCGGCGGCGGCGTCCGCCACCCGTTCGCGGCTGGCGCGCACCGTCATTTCCTTGATGCCGCACTGCGAGCCCAGCCGCCGGGAGCCATAGCTGTCCGGCATCAGAACCAGATAGCCCTCGGCGGCGAGGCGTTCGCCCCAGTCGGAATGACGCAGCGAGAGCTTGCCGTTCTCGCGGAACAGCCCGCCGCAGCCATGCAGCGCGACGACGGCCGGAAACGGCCCCGGCCCCTTGGGGCGGTAGAGCACGGCGTCGAGATCGCCGTCATAGCTCGGCAGGCGCACACGCTCGTAGCCGCCGGCCAGCGCGGCCCCGGCCAGCAGCGACAGTCCCGCTATCGCCGCGGCGAGGCGCGCGACGCAGGCAATCACGAGGCTGGACTTCGTCGGGCGCGGCGCTATCACGGGGAGGGATTATCCCGACATTGCCTCCGCGGATCAACGGTTTAGATATATCGTCATGAACATCAGCGATCGCCCCCCGGTGCCGGGGTCCGAAGCGGCCCTCGATTACGGCCATGGCGAGTTTCGCGTCGTGCGTCCGGGCGCTTTCGTGCGCTGCGCCGTGACGGGCGTTCCGATCCGTCTGGAGGAGCTGCGCTACTGGTCCGTCGACTGGCAGGAGGCCTATGCCTCGCCGGAGGCCGTGCAGCTGCGGCTAAGGCGCGGCGCCCGCCCCTGAGCCGGTCGCGCCCGCAAGCAGCGCCGCGATCGGCTCCGGCGCATCGAAGGCGAGCTTGACCGGCACGGGCAGCAACCGGCCGCGCTCTGCATCCGGCCAGATCGGCGCGAGCTTCACCAAGTCCTTCTCGGTGGTAGCGACGAGGCTGTCATAGAGCGCGGCCTCCGCCACCAGCCTCTCGACATCGGCGGGGCTGTAGGCGTGATGATCGCCGAAGGCGCGCTCCGCCACGATCCGCGCCCCCGCCTCGCGCAGCGTCGCCGCGAACTTCGCCGGTCGCCCAATCCCCGAGACCGCCAGCACCGCCTGGCCCGCGAGCCGCGCGACCGCGGCCGGGTCCGGGTCAAGCCGCGCGCGCAGGACCGGGACGCCCCGCGCCGCGGCGGCCGCCGCCACTGCCGCGCCCGGTTCGCCCGCACCGATGACGAGCACGGCATCGACCTCGCCGAGTTGCTCCGCCAGCGGCGCGCGCAGCGGGCCGGCCGGCAGGCACAGGCCGTTGCCGACGCCCGAGGCGCCATCGATCACCGCGAGCCTCAGCCGCTTGGTCAGCGCCGGGTTCTGCAGCCCGTCATCCATCACGATCACGCTCGCGCCGAACGCCCGCGCCAGGCTCGCCCCGGCGACGCGGTCGCGCGCGATCACGGTGCGGGCATGGCGCGCCATCAGCAGCGGCTCATCGCCCACGGCACGGGCGGCATGATGCTCGGGATGGACCTCGACCGGGCCGGGCAGGCTGCCGCCATAGCCGCGCATCAGCACGAAGGGCGTCTCGCCGCGCTGGGCCAGCAGCCCGGCGATCGCAATCGCGGTCGGCGTCTTGCCGGCCCCGCCGGCGACGAAATTGCCGACGCAGATCACCGGGATGCCGCAATCAGTGCCGGGTTGCCGCATCCGTCGCAGCGTGATCGCGCCATAGAGCCAGCCCAAGGGGGCGAGCAGCCCGGCGAGCAGGCCCGGACGGCGCCACCAGAAGGCGGGCGCCCGCATCAGGCCGCGCCGTCGCGCTGGCCGAGTGCGATCCGCATCAGCAGCGGTTCCAGCGCCTGGATCGTGCGGCCGAGCGCGCCGCCCAGTTCGCCGCTCGTCTGTGCGGCCGCCCGCGCCGCCTGGCGCGCGCTGGCGGGATCGCTCAGCCAGCGATGCACGGCTCCCGCCAGCGCCTGAGCGTCGGCGACTTCGCGCGCCCCGCCGCCCTGGTCGAAAGCGGCGAAGATCTCGGCGTTGTTGTGGACGAACGGCCCATGCAGCAGCGCGCAGCCGAGCTTGGCGGGCTCGATCGGGTTGTGCCCGCCGATCATCGGCACCAGCGAGCCGCCGAGATAGGCCACCTGCGAGAGGCGGTAGAACAGGCCGAGCTCGTTGACCGTGTCGGCGATATAGAGTTCCGCCCAGCGCTCCGGCAGTTGGCCCGCGGCCCGGCGCGCAAGGGCGATGCCGTTGGCCTCCGCCAGCGCCTCGATCTCGACGCCCCGCTGCGGATGGCGCGGCGCGATGATCGTCAGCAGGTTAGGCAGATAGGGCTTCATCCCGAGATGGGCGGCGATGACCTGCTCCTCCTCGCCGGGATGCGTGCTCGCCGCCACCCAGATCGGGCGTCCCGTCGTCAGCCCGTCGAGGATGGCCAGCGTGTCGGCATCGGCCGGCGGGGCGGGCACGTCGAACTTCAGGTTGCCGGCGACGCTGACGCGTGGTGCGCCGAGCTGCGCCAGCCGCTCGGCGTCCCCTTGCGACTGGGCGAGGCAGGATTCGAAGCAGGACAGCAGGAAGCGCGAGGTCTGCGGCGCCTTGTACCAGCGCGCGAAGGAGCGCTCCGACATCCGGGCGTTGACGAGCACGAGCGGCACCTCGCGCTTGCGCGCCTCGATCAGCAGGTTGGGCCAGATCTCGGACTCGCAGATCAGCCCGAGCGAGGGCTGCCAGTAGTCGAGGAAGCGGCGCATGTAGCGCGGCACGTCGAGCGGGAGATATTGGTGGATCACGCCGGCCGGCAGCCTCGCCGCCAGCAGCTTGGCCGAGGTCACCGTGCCGGAGGTGACGAGCACGGTCAGGCCGCGCTTCTGCAAGCGGGCGACGAGGGGCAGCAGCGTCACCGTCTCGCCGACGCTGGCACCGTGCAACCAGACCAGCGGCCGGTCCGGACGGCGCACGCCCGGATAGCCGCGCCGCTCGGCGAGGCGCGTCGGGTCTTCCTTGCCGCGGCGGCGGCGCCAGACCAGCAGTCCCGCCGCAGCAGGCTCCAGCAGGCCGGTCAGCAGCCGGTAGCCGGTGAGGATCGCGCCCTTGCCGCTCATGCCGCTGCCCCTGGCGCTGCGCCTTCGGCGGCGAGCCGCGCCTGCCTCAGCCCGGCGCCCGGGTCCTGCGCGCCGACCAACGCATAGGCGCGGGCATGGACGGCGTCGAGACCGGCTTCCAGCGCCAGACGCGCCGCCTCGCAGGCGGCCTCGTCCGCCTCGCGCGCGACATGGATCGCCTCGCCGACGACGATGGCGCCGCGTCCGAAGGGCAGGCCGATCGAGGCCCGGTCCCAGCTGTTGAAGTCGATGCGCCGGCTCGTCACCACCGCGATCGGGTGCAGCGGCCGCCCGGAGGCCCGCGCGAGCTGGATGATGCCCGGCCCGACGATGCGGGCGCGCTTCGGGACGTCGGCGGTGAGCACCATCGTCTCGCCGGCCTTGAGCCGCTTCAGCATGGCGAGGAAGGCGCTGGCGCCGCCCTTCTCGCGGATCTTCTTGCCGAGCGCGCCCGAGCCGCGGATCGCGCCGATGCCGAGCTGGCGCAGCGCCACGGCATTGAAGCCGCCATCGCCATGCCGCGAGACCAGCGAGCAGGCCGGCATCCAGTCCGGCCGCGAGAACGGGATCATGATGTGCTGGCCGTGCCACATCGCGATGATCAGCGGCAGCTCCGGGCGCACACGCTCATAGACGTCCGCCGGCTCGACGACGAAGCGGTTGGTGCGCTGCACAAGGCGCAGATACCCGGCCAGCATTCGGCCGAGCGCCTCCTGCGCCACGCGCGTCTTGAGAATCGAGAAGCCCATGAAGCCGCTGTCGAGCCCTTCAGGTGTCGGGATCGAGCAGGCGGTGCAGATGCACGATGAAATAGCGCGTCTGCGCCTGGTCGACCGTGGCCTGCGCCTTCGCCTTCCAGGCGGTGTGGGCGGTGGCGTAGTTCGGGAAGACGCCAACCACGTCGAGCTTCGACAGGTCCTTGAAGGTCACGCCTTCGAGGGAGCTGAGCTCCCCGCCGAAGACGAGGTGGAGTAGCTGTTTCTGTTCCGGCTCGGCCGCCATCGATCCCTCCAGCATGGTGCACCGCAATCGCCGCAGGTGCAGCGCGCCACCTGTTAAGCCATCCGGGCCCGCGGCGCGAGTGCCGCATGGTCCGCCAGTGCGCATCCGTGACGGTAGACGGCCTGAAGCGAGGTCAAAGACGCTGCGATTGGGTCTCGCGCAGCCGCTGCATCGCCGCGAGCAGCGGCGCGGACAGTCCGTTGCCGCTGGCGACGAGCACGCCATGCACCGGCGTCGCCCGGTTGTAGACCACCGCCTCGCCGGCCCCGCCGCTCATCGTCCCGCCCGACTCGCGCAGGATCAGGTCAGCGGCGGCGAGGTCCCAGTCGCGAGCGTCCGCCGAGATCAGGCCGGCGTCGATCGAGCCGTCGGCGATGCGCGCCAGCCTCAGCGCCAGCGAGGGAATCTTGTCGACCGGCTCGAAGGGCTCGATCCGCGCCAGCGCGTCGAGCATCGGCTTGGGGCCCGCGATGCGCGCCTCGCCGAGGCGGGACACGGGAGTCGTGCTGATGGCGCCGCCGTTCTTCTGCGCACCGCCGCCGCGCAGGGTCGTGTAGGTGGCGTGGCTCGCCGGGGCATGGACGACACCGAGGATCGGCTCGCCCTCGTCGAGCAGCGCGACGCAGACCGCCCAGTCCGGCAGGCCGCTCATATAGGCGCGCGTGCCGTCGATCGGATCGACCACCCAGACGAAGCGGCGCGACAGCCGCAGCGCATCGTCCACCGTTTCCTCCGAGAGCCAGGCGGCCTCGGGCAGCAACGCCGAGAGACGGATGCGCAGGAAGGTGTCGACCCCGATATCCGCTTCCGTAACGGGCGAGCCGCCGCTCTTGGACCAAGTCCGTGCGGCCGTCTTCGCTCCGGGTCGGAACAGGTCGGTGGCGATGGCACCGGCTTCCAGGCAGCTTTCGCGCACGGCCTTCAGGAGATCCGGTGCGATGGGTAGCGGAGGCGTGCTCATGGGCGTTCCCTACGGAGGGCAAAGGCCTGCTTCAAGGCGAAAATGCGCCCCGGAGACGAAAGATTCCGTCAATCATCATGCAGGAAACACGCCATGGAAGGCCCTGGAACGGCCCCGACACGCTCCCTTAACCCAACCGCTTAAGCGCTCGGAGAGAGCTGAGACGCAATCTCTCCCGGCAAGCACGAGAGCCCCGCACCACACAGAGGGCTCCGATGCGGCAGGGATTACAGAGAGGCGTCAAACCCATGGCCAGAGTCACGCCGGCCGCCGGGGAGTTCGGTTTCGCACCGAATGGCCCCGGCGGTACGACCGACCCGACGATCACCCCCCGCGAGGCCGCTGCGGCCCAGCCGGATACGCCGCGCATCGAGCGCATCGGCTCCGTCCGGATCCTGCGGGGTTCCGCCGGCTGGCGTGGCGTTTCGCTGCGCCTGGCCAATCCGGCAGGCGAGGATCAGCTCTTCCAGCTCGCGCTGACGGCGGGTGACGGCCGCTCGATCACGATCGCGACCGTCGATGGCGACGAGGCGGTGGCGCTCTGGCGCGACTGCGGTCGGTCCAGCGGCATGCCGCTGCTGCTCGAGACCAGCGACGGCGAGATTTCGCAGCCCTTTCCGCAGATCGGCCGGCTCGCGCTCGGCCCGATCCGGGTCAGGCGGCGCTATGCCTTCCTGAACGGACGCCGTCCGCGCTTCCTGGTGCGGCGCAAGACGGGCAAGCTCGCGGAGCGCCCAGTCGTCGTCGCCGGTGAGCGTCTGACCGACTGAGATCAGAAAAGGGAGCGGCCGAGCGCATCCAGCGCGAAGCCTGCCGCCAGCAGCAATCCGGCATGCCAGTTCGAGCGGAAGAGGGAGAGCGCGACCTTCGCGCTCGCCCCCTTGAGCCGTGAAACCTGCCAGGCGAGATGGCCCGCAAAGGCCGCAAGCCCGGCGAAAGCCAGCGCTCCGCCGCCCGCCATCCAGGCCGCGAGTCCCGCCAGCACCACCGTGATCGCGAAGCACAGCGCGATCGCCTCGCGCCCGTGATCGCCGAAATAGCGCGCGCTCGACTTGATGCCGGCGATGACGTCGTCTTCCAGATCCTGCATCGCGTAGATCGTGTCGTAGCCGACCGTCCAGGCGACCGCTGCCGCATAGATCAGGACGGCCGGCGCATCGAGCCGCCCGAACACCGCGCTCCAGCCGAGCAGCCCGCCCCAGGAGAAGGCCAGCCCCAGCACGAACTGCGGCATGTTCGTGATCCGCTTCATGAAGGGGTAGATCGCGACGATCGCGAGCGAGGCGATGCCGGCGACGATGGTGAAGCGGTTGAACTGCAGCAGAACCGCGAGCCCGACGAAGGACAGCGCCACCATGAACAGCGCCGCGGCCCTGGCCGTGACCTGACCCGAGGGGAGGGGCCGTCCGCGCGTGCGCGCCACCTGTGCGTCGAGCTTGCGGTCGACGATGTCGTTGAAGGTGCAGCCCGCGCCGCGCATCACCACCGCGCCGATCAGGAAGAGCAGGCAGTGCCAGAGGTTCGGAAAAGGCGCGCCGGAGGCGATCGCCGCCAGCCCCGCCGACCACCAGCAGGGCAGGAGAAGGAGCTGCCAGCCGATTGGCCGCTCGATGCGCGCGAGCTTGAGGAAGGGCCGCAGCCGGCGCGGCGCCCTGGTATCGACCCAATGTCCGCGCAGCGCGTCGGGAAGCGGAGCGTCGGGCACCGGGGCCGAGGGTCCGGGGCCCGCCATGGCCGGGCGCCGGGCTTAGAGAGCGCCCTGGGGAATGCGCATGCCGCCGCCGGTGATGGCGTCGCCGCCGCCGAACGGGTTGCCGCCGCCCTGCGCCTGCTGCTGCGCGCGACGCATCATCTCGGCCTGCTGCTTCACCGCATTGCAGGCCTGGGTGCGGATGCCGGCGGCCTTCTGGTTGTCGGCCTTCATGCCCTCGATGAAGGAGGGCGGAATCTGGCACCAGTCCTGGTTGTCGGTCGCGAACTTGACGGTGGTCGCGCCGTTGCTGACCAGCTTGGTCATCGTGCTGCAGGCCTGCTGTGGCGTCAGCTTGCGCTTGGATTTCTGGGCGGCGTTGAGCGAGGCGACGAGCGACTGCCGCTCCTGCAGCAGCGCCTGGATCTTCTCGCAGCCGGAGGCCTGGGCGCGGGCCGGGGCGGCGTCGAGCAGCGCGGCCGCCGCGAGGCCCATCGTCGCGATCACTCCGGAAGCCAAACTGCGCCGCATCTCGTTTCCGCTCCACATCCTGCGGGGGCACTCCGGCCCCTCGCGGTTTCCTTAACAGCAACGTCGTGTTAGCGCCAAGAACCTTTGCGCGCCGGAGCTGCCGGCTGCCGGCTTGACCTGCCGTTAGCGGTGGATTGTGGCGGTTTTGGCGTGGATGACCGGCCTGCGACGGTCGCGAAGGGTGCGATCCGCCGCCGAGAGGACAGCGCTCGAGCCATGACCACCCCCGATTTCGCGCGCTACCGGCTGTTCGTCGAGCCGGCTCTGGCCGAAGGTTATCGACTTCCGCTCGCGCGCGAGCAGGCGAACTATCTGATCTCGGTTCTGCGGATGAAGCAGGACGAAACCGTGCTCGTCTTCAACGGCCGCGACGGCGAATGGCTGGCCGCGATCGCGGTGGAGGGGCGCAAGCAGGCGAGCCTTACAGTGCTGCGGCAGACGACGCCGCAGCCGGCCGCGCCCGATCTGCAGTACCTCTTCGCCCCTCTCAAACATGCCCGGCTCGACTACATCGCGCAGAAGGCCGTGGAGATGGGCGCCGGCGTCATCCAGCCCGTGCTCACCCGCCGCACCCAGGTCTCGCGGCTGAATCTCGACCGGATGCGCGCGAATGCCGTCGAGGCGGCGGAGCAGTGCGGCATCCTGAGCCTTCCCGAGATCCGCGCCGAACAGGGGCTGGAAGTGGCGCTCGCCGCGCTCGAACCGGACCGGCTGCTCGTCTTCTGCGACGAGGCGCTGGCGCAGGAGAGCCCTGTCGCCGCTCTCGCGCAGGCGAAGCCGGGCCCGCTCGCCGTGCTGATCGGCCCCGAGGGTGGCTTCGACGAAGCGGAGAGGCGCCTCATCATGGCGCGGCCCCGGACGCTCGCGATCTCGCTCGGTCCGCGCATCCTGCGCGCCGACACGGCCGCCGTGGCCGCTCTCGCGCTCGTCCAGGCCGTGCTGGGCGACTGGCCTCGCGGCTGATTCGCGGAACGCCGCTGCCCCTGCAACGTTTGGCCGGTCATGGGGGACGCATTCTCGACTCAATCGAGCGCAGTCTGGCGCGCCCGCCGGTCGGGTGTCGCCGCGATGGCTCGGCGACCGGGCCCAAGGTCCGCCACGAGGATGAGCGCATGAGCAACGAGGGCCTCTTCGGCATCGAGGAAGAGTATTTTCTGGCGGACGCGGTGACGCGGGGGATCGGACGCAAGGTCTCCGCTGCCTTCATCGAAGCGGCCCAGCGCGCCTTTCCCGAGGAGGTCCAGCGCGAGATGCTGCAGTCGCAGATCGAGGTCGCGACGCCGATCTGCCGGACGATGGACGAGGCGCGGCGGTCCCTGACAAGGCTCCGCACCGGGCTGGCCGGGCTGGCGCTGGAGCATGACATGCTGCTGCTCGCCTGCGGCACCCATCCGAGCGCCGCCTGGTCGCGCCAGCGCGCCACCGAAGCCGCGCGCTACGATACGCTGATGCGCGATCTGCAGATGCTCGGCAGCCGCAACCAGCTCTGCGGCCTGCATGTCCATGTCGAGGTCGCCGATGCGGACGAGCGAATCCGGCTGATGGCGCGGATCATGCCCTTCCTGCCGGTCATCCTTGCCCTCTCGACCTCATCGCCCTTCTGGCAGGGGCGCCGCACCGGGCTGATGGGCTATCGGCTCGCCGCCTATGGCGAGCTGCCGCGCACCGGCCTGCCGGACCTCTTCGCCGACCCGGCGGATTACCGGGCCTATCTCGACACCATGGTTGCGACCGGCGCGATCAAGGATGGCAGCTATCTCTGGTGGGCGATCCGACCCTCCGACAAGCTTCCGACCCTGGAGCTGCGCATCGCCGATTCCTGCACGCGGCTGGACGATACCCTCGCCATCGTCGCGCTCTATCGCTGCCTCGTCCGGCATCTCCTGCGCCATCCCGGGCTCAATGCCGATCTGACGCCCGCCTCGCGTGCCATCGCCTGCGAGAACCTCTGGCGCGCCCAGCGCTACGGCATCCATGGCGGGCTGATCGACGAGCCGAGCCGCAGCATGCGCAGTGTCCCCGACCTGGTCGGCGATCTGGTCAGCCGCCTCGCGGACGATGCCCGTGCTCTGGGCTGCGAGGCAGAGCTCTCCCTCTGCAACGACGTCGTCACGAACGGCACCAGTGCCGATGTTCAACTTGCGGTTTTCGAGGAGGCCCGCGGCCGATCCGGCGGGCAGAATGCCGGGCTTGCAGCCGTGGTCGACTGGATCGCCTCCGAAACGCGGCTCGATCGCACCGGCTGGGCCCGCCAGGGCGGCGCTGCCTAGGGCACGACCCGGGCCGGCTCCGTTCTGCGCCTTGCGTTCGCCACTCATCCGCCAACGCGCGGCGAGGGTCGTTGTCGAGCGTTCGCGGCTCGCCTATGTCTGGCGCTCCCGGAGCCCGAGCCCCCATGTCCCGAGACATGGACGGCAATCTGGCCGTCCTGTTCTTCTGCCGGAGCGCCCATGGCTCGCGACGTGTCCGACTCCACCCCGATCGGTTCCAAGGACGAGTTGGTGTCCTGGATCGCAGCGGGGGAGAAACCACCTTCCGCCTTCCGTCTCGGCACCGAACACGAGAAGTTCGCCTTCTATAGCGACGACCTCGCACCCGTCCCTTATGAAGGCCGGGCGGCATCCGGCGGTCGCCCGGCCGCCGGCGGCATCCGCCATCTGCTCGAGGGCATGCAGGCGAAGCTCGGCTGGGAGCCGATCATGGACGCCGGCCACATCATCGGCCTCGCCGGGGTCGACGGCGGCGGCGCAATCTCGCTGGAGCCCGGCGGGCAGTTCGAACTCTCGGGCGCACCGGTCGAAACCCTGCACGAGACCGCGGCGGAACTGGGCGGCCATCTGCGCGACGTCAAGGCCGTGGCGCAGGAGCACGGCATCGGCTTCGTCTCGCTCGGCCATTCGCCGCTGTGGACGCGCGCCCAGACGCCCGTCATGCCCAAGGGGCGCTACAAGATCATGGCCAACTACATGCCGAAGGTCGGCTCGCGCGGCCTCGACATGATGTTCCGGACCTGCACGGTCCAGGTCAATCTCGACTTTGCCAGCGAGGCGGACATGGTCCGCAAGCTGCGGGTCTCGCTCGCCCTGCAGCCGCTTGCAACGGCGCTCTTCGCGTCCTCGCCCTTCACGGAAGGCAGGCTCAACGGCTTCCAGTCGATGCGCTCCGAAATCTGGCGCGACACCGACGCCGCCCGCTCCGGAATGCTCGCCTTCGCCTTCGACGATGGCATGTCCTACGAGGCCTATGTCGACTGGGCGCTCGATGTGCCGATGTATTTCGTCAAGCGCGGCGACACCTATCACGACGTCGCAGGCGGCTCCTTCCGCGACCTTCTGGCGGGAAAGCTCGCGCAGCTTCCCGGCGAGAAGGCGACGATCTCCGACTGGGCCAACCATCTTTCGACGCTCTTCCCCGAGGTGCGCCTGAAGCGGTTCCTCGAGATGCGAGGCGCCGATGCCGGGCCGCCGGAGATGCTCAATGCGCTGCCGGCTTTCTGGGTCGGCCTGCTCTATGACCCTGCCTCGCTCGACGCCGCATGGGAGATCGTGAAGGGCTGGAGTGCAGAGGAGCGCCAGGCCTTGCGCGACGCCGTGCCGAGAGAGGGCCTCGCCGCCACCATCGCCAGGCGTCAACTGCGCGAGATCGCCCGCGAGGTGCTTGCCCAGTCGCGCGCCGGGCTGGCGCGTCGCGCACGCCGCAATGGCGAAGGGGCCGACGAGACGGGCTTCCTCGATCCGCTCGAGGCGCTCGTCGCAGCCGACAGGACGGTGGCGCAGGATCTCGCGGCCCGGTTCGAGACAGAATGGGGCGGCGAGATCGCGCCGCTGTTTACGGAGTTTAAACTATAACCGTCAAACGCGGGCGATCTAGCAAATGTCGCGCAGGGCGTTAACCGGATTGCGGAGATTGCCTCGCATGCTGGCGCGATGCAGACGCTCCGCGCCCTCATGAAAAGATTCGCCCGCGACCAGCGCGGTGCAACGGCGATCGAGTACAGCCTCATCGCCACCCTAGTGTCGCTGGCAATCATCGCGGGCGCAACCCTTATGGGCGACAGGTTGAAGGCGCTGCTCGAATTGACGGCCGCCGGCTTCAAGGGCTGAAGGTGCAGACCGGCGTTACTCCGCCGCGGTCTTGAAGCTCGCCAGATTGTCCAGGCTCTGGATGATGTGCTCGGCCAGTGCATTCGACAGCACCGAGGGGTCGAAGCGCGTGCGCAGCAGCCCGATCTTGCAGGAGGGCAGCGTCGCGAACCCCTCCGACGGGCCGAGAATCCGCATGCCTGGCCGGACGGCGCTCTCCGGCAACACGGAAACGGCGAGCCCTGCGACGACCGCCGCGCCGACCGCGGTCGAGTTCCAGCTCGCATAGAGCACGCGGAAGCGCCGGCCCTTATTCTCCAGCGCGTCGACCGCCGCCTGCCGCCAGTTGCAGTTCGGCCGCCCCAGCGCCAGAGGCAACGGGTCCTCCTCATGCACGCCATGCCGCGCCGAGGTGACCCAGAGAAGCGGCTCGATGCGGATGATCTCGCCCTGGCCGCGGCTCTCGACATGGGTGATGATGGCGAGATCGATGTCGCCGGTGGCGATCCGCTCGGCCAGCATAGGCGTCGGTTCGCAGACCACCGTCACCTCGGCGCGGGGATTCGAGCGGGCGAATCGCGCCAGGATCTCGGGCAGATAGCGGTCGGCGTAATCGTCCGGTACACCGAGGCGGATGCGCCCCTTGAGGTCGGCATCGGCGAAGCTCGCCACACATTCGAGATTCAGCCGCACGATGCGCCGGGCATAGTCCAACAGGCGCTCGCCATCCTCTGTCAGCTTGGCATGGCGCCCGTCACGCCCGAACAGAGGCCGGCCGACGCGCTCCTCCAGCCGCTTCATCTGCATCGACACCGCCGACTGGGTCTTGAACACGATCTCTGCCGCGCGGGTGAAGGAGCCGGTATCGGCGATCGCGACGAAGGTCTTGAGCTGGTCGGCGTCGAGGACATGGGCCATCGAAAACCCTCGCGGATGGATCATCAATATCCGTGTTGTGAGATATCATAACCATTCGTTTGGCTGATGACCAGTCGAAAGCTAGGCTCTTTGCATCATCCGCTTCAGCCAAACGGTGCGTCCAGGCTGCAGCGCGATGCCCGCTCTCATCCGTCCACAGGAGGCCGTCATGCTGCTCATGACCTTCGCCACGAAGTCGCTCTCGTCCGTTTCGGTCGGTGCCGCGCGTGTCGCGACCCTCACGCTGCGGCCGGTGAATGCCATCGTCAAAGCCCTGATCCATCGCCGAGAGGTGATGCGCCTGGGCGAGCTCGACGAGCGCGGGCTCAAGGACATCGGTCTTGTCCGTTCGGATCTCGACGGCGCGCTCTCGGTCTCCTGGCTGTCGGACCCTTCGCTCGTCCTCGCCGAGCGCTCCAGCGCCCGCCACGGCGTCGCCTCGCTGCGCCGCCAGGCCGCGCTTCAGCAGGCGGAGCGGGTCGCTCCCGCCAGACCCGCCCGGTTGGAGCCGGTGGCGCCCGCGCGGCGAGCGGCGGTGGCCGACACGGTTGCGTGCAGCGCCTGACCCCTTGGGGCTGCACGTTCCTGCGGGCGGAGGCTTCGTGCCTCCGCCCTTTTTCTTGTCGGCTCAGCGCCGGCCCGGTCCGCCGAACATCGTGTCGAAGATCGACTTCATCGCCTGCTGATGGCTGTCCTGCACCTGGCGGCCGGTCTCGAACATCTGGTTGAGCGCGTCGAGGCCGATTGCGCCCGGCCCGGCGCCCGCCGGCGGCACGTCGTCCTGCGGCTCGGGCTCAGGCGCCCGACGCGCCGTGCGGGTCTCCGGCTCCGGCTGGGATTGCGCTCCGCCCAGCATGCCGGTGAGAATCTGGCCAAAGATTCCGCCCATCTGGTCCATGCCGGCCTGACCCCCCGGCATTTGGCCGCCGCCGAACGGCCCGCCCCCCTGCGTCTGGCCGCCGGCGGGCACCTGCCCGTTGCCGAACATGCTGCCGAGGATGGCTTCGAACGGATTCATGGGGTTGGCCGGCTGTGGCGGCGGAGGTGGCGGGGCGGGTTGCAGGCCCGGCATCTGGCCGCGCATCATCTCGGCGAACTGCCCGAGAATGCCGCCGAAGCCGCTGCTCTGCATCGATTTGGTCAGCCCGCCCATCACCATCGCGGCGATCACCGGCAGCATCTGCTTCAGCACCGCCTGGCCGACGCCGCTGGTCGCCGCCGCCTGCGCCGCCACGGCGTTGCTGACCTCCTTGGAGCCGAAGATCTGGCTCAGCACATCGGTGCCCGCGCTGCGCGCCTGATCGGGAATGCCGTCGCCATTGGCGTCGAAGATGCGGCCGAACGGGGAGGCGGTCATCATCTGGGCCAGCGAGCCGAAGGCGTAAGGATCCTGCGTCTGCCGCTGCAGCCCCATCGAGAAGGCGGGGAGAAGCGCCTCGATGGCGGCTTGCGTCTGCTGCTGGCTGAGCCCGTATTGCCGGGCGAGGTTCTGCATCGCCTGGCCGTTCTGGGCCTGCTGCATCATCTCGAACAGGGTCATCATGGCGTGCCTCCGGCTGCTGCGCGGTCTGTCGCCGCCTGAACGGCCGACGATAACAGCGGAAAGGGGGGAGGCAAGCCGTGCCCGGTGTTCGTCAGCCGCCAGCGGAGCGTCGCTCGAGCCGGGAGATGCCGCGATAGGCGAAGACCAGCGCCACGATGCCGAAGACGACGGCCCCGAGCGCGGAGCCGACCAGCGCCCCCTTCGGCCCGGCATAGTGCGCGCCGACCCAGGCCAGCGGGATCGTGCCCAGAGTCGCCCGCCCCCAGCTGAACAGCGTCGAGAGCAGCGGCATGCCGAGATTGTTGAAGGCGGCGTTGGCGACGAAGAGCAGGCCGACGAAAATCCACATCGGCCCGACGACGAGGCAGAAGAACATCAGCAGTTCGCCGGTCAGCCCGGTCGCGCCGAAGGCGGCCGCGATCGGCGCCCGCAGCAGGGCCAGCGCCACCCCCGAGACGACGACGCAGCCGATCGCGAACTGCGCCGAGGCGGTGAGCCCGGCGCGCATCCGGTCGAAGCGTCCGGCGCCCCAGTTCTGCGCCAGGATCGGCCCGACCGCCCCGGTCAGCGCGAAGAGGACGCCAAAGGCGACGGGCACGAGCCGGTCCATGATCGCCAGTGCCGCCATCGCTCCGTCGCCGAAGCGGGAGAAGATGCCGGCGAAGACGGCGTTGGCGATCGGATTGGAGAGATTGGTCAGGATCGCGGGGCCGGCGATGGCCATGGTGGCGGCGCTATCGCGGCGCACACCGGCGAGGTTCGGGCGAGCGACGATGTCGTGCACGCGCACCGCCCCATGGAACCCGGTCGCGACGATGACGACGCGTGAGATCACGATCGCCCAGGCCGCGCCGTCCGGCCCGAGCCCGAACCCGAAGATCAGCAGCGGGTCGAGCCCGGCCGTGGCGAGGCCGCCGCCCAGTGTCACGAACATGGCGCGGCGCGCATCGCCGACGGCCCGCAGCACGCCCGACAGTCCCATGCCGACCGCCATCAGGACGTTGGACGGCAGTACGATCCACAGGAAGGAGAGCGCGACGCGGTAGGATTCGTCATGGGCGCCGAGCAGGCGCAGCAGCGAGGGCAGGGCGGGCAGCGCGATCGCCGTCAGGGCCAGCGCGGCGAGTGCCATCAGCACCAGCGTCGAGCTGGCGATGCGCCGCGCCGCCTCGCGCTCGCCGGCGCCGAGCGCCCGGGCCGTCAGGGCGGAAACCGCGATCATCAGCCCGATATTGATCGAGATCATCAGGTAGAGGACGATCGTCGCGAAGCCGACGCCGGCGGTGGCCTCGGGGCGTCCGAGCCAGGAGACGTAGAGCAGCGAGAGCAGATCGACGACGAAGATCGCCATCAGCCCGATCGCGCCGGTCCCGGTCATCACCGCGACATGGCGCATCAGCGAGCCGCTGACGAAGACGGCCGTCTGGGGCGGGCTTTGGTGATTCACGGGCGCAGCCTGCTGGCGGAAGCGCTCGGTGCGGCAGAGCATGCGGCTGGCATGGCGCGTCGACGGGCTCCGGCCGAGGGTGGCGGTCTGCGGGGATCGGTCGCCTTCTCTAGGCGCTCCCGTGTCGGCAGGCGAGGGCCATCGCCGCCGCATGCCGATGCCGGCCGCCTTTCTTGACATCGCCCGCGCCACGCCGAAAGAAGACCGCTGTCCAACCGGAGCCCCGCGTGACCAAGCCGCCGCTCGATATCCTGCTCTGTGCCCCGCGCGGCTTCTGCGCGGGCGTCGTGCGCGCGATCGACGCGGTCGAGAAGGCGCTGACGCTGCATGGCGCGCCGGTCTATGTCCGCCACGAGATCGTTCACAACAAATACGTGGTCGAATCGCTGAAGCGGAAGGGCGCCGTCTTCGTCGCGGAGCTGTCGCAGGTGCCGGATGCGACGCGGCCCGTGATCTTCTCCGCCCATGGCGTCGCCAAATCCGTGCCGGCGGAGGCGAATGCCCGCAATCTCTTCGCCATCGACGCGACCTGTCCGCTCGTCACCAAGGTCCATCGCGAGGCCGAGGTCCATCACAAGCGCGGGCGCCACATCCTGCTCGTCGGCCATGCCGGCCATCCGGAGGTGATCGGCACGATGGGGCAATTGCCGCCGGGCGCGATCACCCTGATCGAGACGCTCGAGGACGTCGCGGAGCTCACCCCCCCGGCCGGCCAGCCGCTCGCCTATGTCACGCAGACCACGCTCTCGGTCGACGACACGCGCGGCATCGTCGAGGCGCTCCAGGCGCGGTTCCCGGAGCTGATCGCGCCGCACAAGGAAGACATCTGCTACGCCACGACGAACCGCCAAGAAGCGGTGAAGCGCGTCGCTCCGCAGGTCGAGGCGCTGATCGTCGTCGGCTCGCCCAACTCCTCGAACTCGCAGCGCCTGCGCGAGGTCGCCGAGCGCGCCGGCTGCCCGGTCGCCCGGCTCGTTCTGCGCACGGACGAGATCGACTGGTCGGTCTTCGGGTCGATCCGCACGCTCGGCATCACCGCCGGCGCCAGTGCGCCCGAGGTGCTGGTCGAGGAGATCATCGACGCCTTCGCCGAGCGCTACGAGGTCCGCGTCGAGACCGTCTCGACCGCCGACGAGAACGTCTTCTTTCCGCTGCCGCGCGAATTGCGCGATGCGCCCGCAGCCGCCGAGTGAGCGAGCAGAGCTTTGGCCGTCTATACCGAAGTACCCGATGACGAGATGGCGGCATTCGTCGCGCGCTACGGCATCGGCGATCTCCTCTCCGCCAAGGGCATCGCCGAGGGCGTCGAGAACTCGAACTACCTGCTGCACACCACGCAAGGGTTCTACATCCTCACCCTCTACGAGAAGCGGGTGAACCCGGATGATCTGCCCTTCTTCCTCGGGCTGATGCAGCATCTGGCGGCACGCGGGCTGATCTGCCCGCAGCCGGTCAGCGACAGCCGCGGCGAGATGCTCGGCCGCCTCGCCGGGCGCCCGGCCGCCATCGTGACCTTCCTCGACGGGCTGTCGGTGCGCCGGCCGACCGCGACGCATTGCCAGGAGCTCGGCCGCGGGCTGGCGCTGCTGCACCAGGCCGGGGCCGATTTCGGCATGGAGCGGGTGAATGCGCTCTCCGTGCCCGGCTGGCGCCCTCTCGCGGAGCAGGCGGGTGCGGCCGCCGATACGGTGTCGGCGGGGCTGGCGGGACGCGTCGCGGCCGAGATCGCGGTGCACGAGGCCGGCTGGCCGGAAGGGCTGCCGCGCGGCGTCATCCACGCCGATCTCTTCCCCAACAACGTCTTCTTCCTGAAGAACAGGCTCTCGGGGCTGATCGACTTCTATTTCGCCTGCACCGATGCCTTCGCCTATGACCTCGCGATCTGCCTGAACTCCTGGTGCTTCGAGGCCGATGCCTCCTTCAACCTGACCAAGGGCCAGGCCATGCTCGCCGGCTATGAGAGCGTGCGCCCGCTGACGGAAGCCGAGATCGAGGCGCTGCCGCAGCTCTGCCGCGGCTCGGCGCTGCGCTTCCTGCTGACCCGGCTGGTCGACTGGCTCAACGTGCCGCCGGGCGCGCTGGTCAAGCCGCATGACCCGCTCGAATACGACCGCAAGCTCGCCTTCCACCAGCGCGTCGCCGATGCCCGCGACTACGGGCTGAGGCGATGAGCGACACCGTCGAAGTCTGGACGGACGGCGCCTGTTCCGGAAATCCGGGGCCCGGCGGCTGGGGTGTCATCCTCTCCTACAGGGGCACGCAGAAGGAGCTGTCCGGCGGCGAGGCGATGACCACCAACAACCGTATGGAGCTGATGGGGGCGATTGCGGCGCTGGAATCGCTGACGCGGCCCTGCACGGTCGCGCTGCACACCGACAGCCAGTATCTGCGCCAGGGCATCACCGCCTGGATCCATGGCTGGAAGAAAAACGGCTGGAAGACCGCCGATCGCAAGCCGGTCAAGAACGAGGAGCTGTGGAAGCGCCTCGACGCGGCGCTGAAGCAGCACAGGATCGAGTGGAAATGGGTCAAGGGCCATGCCGGCGACCCGATGAACGAGCGCGCCGACGAACTGGCCCGCGCCGGCATGGCGCCGTTCAAGCCGGGGCGGTGACCGCGGGCTAGCGCCCTCAATGCGTCTCGCTCTGCGGCCCGCTCGCCGCGCCGCCATGCGGCATCAGCTTCAGTGCGCCGGCGATGAGCAGGATCGCCGCCGGCAGGACGAGATAGCCGGGTTCGAGCTTGCTGTCGGCGGTGGCCATGTCGGTGGCGAAATCGACGATGAGATAGACCAGGATCGCCTGGCAGAAGGTGCTCTTCA
Source organism: Allobosea massiliensis (assembly GCF_042655245.1). Classification (NCBI taxonomy): domain Bacteria; kingdom Pseudomonadati; phylum Pseudomonadota; class Alphaproteobacteria; order Hyphomicrobiales; family Alloboseaceae; genus Allobosea; species Allobosea massiliensis. The sequence continues at coordinate 238,480 of NZ_JBHSLU010000007.1, forward strand.
GCTCCCCCATCTCGCTCGGGCGGATCCAGGAGGGCAGGTCGTCGCCCGCCGTGACGCGCTCCGCGAGGACGAAGCTCGCGATCACCTTGGCGCCGAGCAGGGTGATGATGACCGCGAACAGGCATTCGTCGATCGTCTTCATCACCAGCGAGATCGTGCTCTGGGCATGGTCGTTCGCCAGCATGGCGCGCGCCGCCGCCAGCAGATTGGTGCCGGCCTCGCCGAGCAGCACGAGCCCGCTGCCGATCATGCCGAGCGCCGCGAGCGCGATGATCGCCCGAAATGCCAGTCCCGCCGCCCGCATCGCCGTCTCCATCCCAGCCGCCTCGTCAGGCGCCGGAATCGGGATAGGGGCTGGCGCACGCTGCGTCCATGCCCTGCGCGCCGGACCTTTCAGCCGAGCGGCTGGCGATAGACGATGAAGCCGGACTTGTCGGCGATCTTGTCGTAGAGCGCCTGCGCCGGCAGATTGCTCTCATGCGTCTGCCAGTAGACGCGAAAGCACCCCTTGGCCTGCGCCATCTGCCGGACAGCCTCGATCAGCGCGCGCCCCGCGCCGGTTCCGCGCGCTTCGGGTGCGGTGAAGAGGTCCTGCAGATAGCAGATATCAGCCTCGCGCCAGGTGGTGCGGTGGATCACCCAATGGACGAGGCCGATCAAAGTGCCCTCGCGCTCCGCCACAAAACCGCCCATCGGCTCGCGGCCGCCGGTCAGCCGGGCGAAGGTGACGTCGTCGGTCCCGGCCGGCAGCGTCGCCTTGTAGAAGGTCAGATAGCCCTGCCAGAGCGGGTCCCAGCCGGCGCGGTCGGATCGGGCGAGGGGGCGGATGGTCAGGGCGGTCAGGGCGGTCATGGCAGGCTCCGGCGATCTCGGCGAAGCCTAACGCCGCCCCGCCGGGCTGTCTCATGACGAAGCGAGATCGGATCGATCAGGGCGGGGGCGTGGGATGGCGCCACGTGGCGACCAGCGCCTCTTGCCTTCCCTTTTGTCAGTCGTGACCTCGTCGAGGCAGTCATGCGTCGCGCGCTCCCGCCGCGAATGACGAGAGAGGTCAATGACCCGTCAGGCCTTGCCGCGCGGTCGGGCTGGATTGCCCATGACGGTCGTCCCTGCGGAGACGTTGCGGGTGGCGACGGCCCCCGCTCCGATGATGGCATCATCCCCCACCGTGACCCCCGGCAGGATCAGCGCGCCGCCACCGATCCAGACATTCGCCCCGATAGTGATGGGGAGACCGCTCTCGACCCCGGCGCGCCGAAGCTCGGGATCGCGCGGATGGTCGGCGGTGAGGAACTGCACGCCGGGTCCGACCTGCGTCAGGGCGCCGATCACCACGGGAGCGACGTCGAGGACGACGCAGTTGAAATTCAAGAAGACGCCATCGCCGAGAGAGATGTGCTGGCCGTAATCGCAATGGAAAGGCGGACGCACGACGGCGCCTTCGCCGACATGAGCAAACAATTCGCGTAGCATCACCCGCCGCTCGTCGGGTGATGCCGCCAGGGTGGTGTTGTAGCGGACCATCCACGCGCGGGCACGCTGGGCATCCGCCTGGAGTTCCGGATCACCGGGCCGGTAGGCTTCGCCCGCCAGCATCTTCTGCTTTTCGCTTCTCACAATCGATCACTCCCGCCAGGCCACCGGAACGGCAGCAGCTTCCTGCGACGACGTTAGCCGATAGACGCTGCGGCGCCTCAGGCGGATCCCCCCTCCCACCCAGCAAAAAGCCCGCGCCATCCTTGCGGACGACGCGGGCTCGATGAGGGAAGCGCCTCGGCTCAGAGCTGGGCGAGCAGGGCTTCGGCGCCGGAGATGTCGGCCTTGCCGGGTCCGTCCTCGACGTTCAGCTTGTCGACGACGCCGTCCTTGACGATCATCGAGTAGCGCTGCGAGCGGGTGCCCAGGCCAAAGCCCGAGCCGTCCATCGAGAGGCCGATCGCCTTGGCGAAATCGGCATTGCCGTCGGAGAGGAATTCGATCAGCCCGGCGCCGCCGGTCGCCTTGGCCCAGGCGTCCATGACGAAGACGTCGTTGGTGCTGGTCACCATGATCGCGTCGACATTCTTGGCCTTGATCTCGGCCGCCTTGGCGATGAAGCCCGGCAGGTGATTCTTGTGGCAGGTCGGCGTGAAGGCGCCGGGCACGGCGAAGAGCACGACGGTCTTGCCGGCGAAGAGCTCGTCGGTGGTCTTGGCCACCGGTCCCTCGGACCCCATGAGCCGGAACGTCGCCTGCGGAAGCTTGTCACCCACCTTGATGGTCATCGCGCCTGTTCTCCGTGAAGGCCCTGCGGCAGCTGCCGCCCGGCCAACCGATTAGGGCTTGGCGGCGGGGATGTCGAGGTCGAGTCGCGTCTCGATCGCGGCGGGCTTGCCGCGCACGGTGATGATAAAGGGGATCGGCCCCGCCGCGCCCTTCGGCCGGTCGACGATGCGAAGCAGCGCCAGCGTCGTGCCGTCCGGCTGGAGGCTCAGTGTCGGCTTGCCGAAGGACCACATCCCGGCGCCCTCAATGAAGACATCCTCGACCTTACCCTCGGGAGGGGCCTGCAGCACGAGGCGCAGGCCGGGCTCGATCGCGCCCTCGTCGAGCTTCGCCTCGAGGACGGAGATCCTCGTCTTCTGGGGCCCGAGCTTCACCGGCGCCGGCACGCGTGCCTCGAAGCGCTCCAGCCGCGGCGAGGTCACCGCGGTGACGCCGGGCTCGAGCCAGAGCCGCGCCTCGCCCTTCACGGGGATGCAGATCTTCTCGCAGACGGCATAGTCGAGCTTCAGCACCAGCATCACCGGCTTGGCCGGATCGGCCGGCTGCACCGAGACGGGGATCACGACCTCGCCGACATAGCCGAGGGAATGGCCGTTCCCGTCCTCGAAGCGCTCGGGCGCCGGCCAGCGCACGTCGAGCCCGCCGATATTGGTCGATCCGCTCCAGTCGAACACGGGCGGCACGCCGAAATCGCCGGGGCTGCGCCAATAGGTCTTGTAGCCCGGCGCCATCAGGATCTCGACGCCGACGCGCTGCTTGCCGGAGGCGGCGGTCGCGCCGGCGATGAGACGCAGCGACGCGTGGTCACCCTTCGACCAGGGCGACATCGCCGCTTCCTGAGCGAGGGCGGGCGTCGCCAGCGCGGCGGCGAGCACCGCGAGGAGGGTGAGAAGACGTTGCACAGCAGACATTTATGAGACCTAGCCGCGAATTGCGACAAAATCCGCCATGCCGGCACGAACAATCGCGTGATCCTGACGCGAGCGGTCGCAAAGAGACGCTGCCGCAACGCGAAGCCTGTTTCCAGCGCCGCCGGATTTGATTTAGCATGGCGTCATGAAGATCGGCTCGAACCAGCGCCTCAGCGGCCGCAGCTATCTCGACGGGCAGTGCCTCATCGCCATGCCCGGCATGGCCGATACGCGCTTCAGCCGCAGCGTCGTCTATGTCTGCGCCCATTCCGAGGATGGGGCGATGGGCATCATCGTCAACAAGCCCGCCGCCGATACGCGTTTTCCCGATCTTCTCGTCCAGCTCGACGTCATCCCCTCCGAGGAGCTGATTCGGCTGCCGAGCCAGGCCGAAAAGCTGCAGGTGCTGCGCGGCGGCCCGGTCGAGACCAAGCGCGGCTTCGTGCTGCACACGGCTGATTTCTTCCTCGAATCGGCGACGCTGCCGATCGATGACGGCATCTGCCTGACTGCGACGCTCGACATCCTGCGCGCCATCGCTATCGGCAGCGGGCCGGAGAGCGCGGTGCTGGCGCTGGGATATGCCGGCTGGGGCGCCGGCCAGCTCGAATCCGAGATCCAGGCCAATGGCTGGCTGCATTGCGCCGCCGACCCCGCCCTGCTGTTCGACGACGGCGTCGAGACGAAATACGCCCGCGCGCTTGGCAAGATCGGGATCGATCCGGCCTTCTTGTCGAGCGAGGCTGGGCACGCCTGAGGCCATCCGCCGCTTTCAGGCGAAGGGCAGCGCAGAGCCGGGATCCGGTTTCAAGTCCTGCCGGGCTCGGACCGGGACATGACGCCCGCTCCTTATGCCGCCTCGCTGGAGTTCGCAGCCGCCGCGCCCATCAGCCGTCGCGCTTCCGCCGCGCTCATCGGCTGGCCGAAGATGTAGCCCTGCGCATATTGGCAGCCGAGCTGGTAGAGCTCGATCGCATCCGACTCGGTCTCGGCCCCTTCCGCCACCACATCCATGCGCAGGTCGGCGGCGAGCTGGACGATCGAGCGCAGGATCACCGGTGGCTTGCCGCTGCCCATCTGCCTGACGAAGCTCTGGTCGACCTTGATCGTGTCGAAGGGGAAGCGCTGCAGATAGGACAGCGAGGAATAGCCGGTGCCGAAATCGTCGAGCGAGAGGCCGGCGCCGAGATCGCGGATGCGCGAGAGCATCTGCGCGGCATATTCCGGGTTCTCCATCACCAGGCTCTCGGTGATCTCGAGCTTGAGCGTGCCGGGCAGGATGCGCCGGCGAGCCAACACGGTCTTCACGTCGTGCAGCAGGTCGTGGCGCAGCAGCTGCCGGCTCGAGACGTTGACGCTGGCGAAGATCGGAGGATCGACCTCGAGCGCCGCCTGCCAGGCTTCGAGTTCGCGGGCCGCGCGGTCCATCACATAGACGCCGAGATCGACGATCAGCCCGGTCTCCTCGGCGATGGAGAGGAAATCAGCCGGCATCAGCCGGCCCTCGCGCGGGTGGTCCCAGCGCACCAGCGCCTCGAAGCCGGCGATGGTGCGGTCTTCCAGCCGGACGATCGGCTGATACATCACCTGGATCTCGCCGCGCTCGATCGCCCGGCGCAGATCGCTCTCCAGCGCCAGCCGGTCGTTGCGGTCGGTCCGCATCGCCGGCACGAAGACCTCGATCTTGTTGCCGCCCTGGCGCTTGGCATGGGCCATGGCGAGTTCGGCGTTCTTCAGCGCGTCGTCCTTGCGCGCCGCCGGGGCCGGATCGAACAAGGCGAGCCCGACTGAGGGCGTCAGCAGGATCTCGCGCTCGGCGAAGGTGATCGGCGTCGAGACGGCACGGCGCACGAGTTCCGCCAGCGCCAGGATGCGCTCCGGGTCGCGCTCGGAGACGAGGATCATCGCGAAGGTGTCGCCACCGATGCGGGCCAGCGTATCCTGCGCCCGCAGCAACCGGCCGAGCCGGCGCGCCAGCGTCAGCAGGATGGAATCCCCCGCCGAGAAGCCGACCGATTCGTTGACCTGCTTGAAGCGGTCGATGTCAATGACGAGCACCGTCGGCCGGATCGTCTCGTCGGCGCGGCAGAAGCCGAAGACGGCCGAGAGCCGGTCCTGGAACAGCTTGCGGTTGGGCAGGCCGGTCAGGTTGTCATGCACCGCGTCGTGCAGCATCCGCTCCTGCGCGGTGCGTTGCTCGGTGACGTCGGCCAGCGTGCCGATGACGCGCACGACCTCGCCATCGGAGCCGATCACCGGCCGCGCCTTGAGGTTGAACCAGTGGTAGTTGCCGCCGGCCGCCCGCAGGCGCAGGTCGAGATTGAGCTTGCCGCGGCGCTGCTCCAGCACGGCGTCGAGCGAGACGCGATAGCGGTCGCGGTCGGCGACATGCATGTGCTCGAACCAGCGCGAGGCCGAACCTTCGAGCGCGCCGCGCGGCAGGCCGAGCAGCGTCTCGATCTGCGGCGAGACGAAAATCTTGTCGGCGCTGACGTCCCAGTCGAAGACGAGGTCTCCCGAGCCGGACAGCGCCAGCGCACGGCGCTCCGTATCCGAAACCAGCCCCTGCGACAGCCCGCTGCCGGCAAAGGCGTGCTGGATCACGGTGAAGCCGATCAGCAGCACGATCAGAACGAGGCCGCCGAGCAGCGCCGGCGCGACCAGATCGCGCTGGAACTGGCCGGTCACCGTAAAGCCCGCCGCGGTCACCCAGACCGCGAGCAGGAACCAGGTCGGGATCAGCATCACCGCCCGCTCATAGCCATGGGTGGCGAGATGCAGGATCAGCACGAAGCCGACCGCCGCAACGGCTGCGATCGAGATGCGCGCGATGCCCGACGCCATCGGCGCATCGACGACGGCCAGCCCGACCAGCGCCGCCAGCCCCAGCATCCAGACGATGGTGACGTGGCTGTAGCGCACATGCCAGCGCGCCAGGTTGAGATAGGCGAAGAGGAAGACGAGCAGCGTCGCCGCGAGCACGACCTCGGCGCCGGCGCGGTAGATCCGCTCGATCGCGGGCGTCAGCGGGAAGATGCGCTGGAAGAAGCCGAAATCCAGCCCGGCATAGGCCAGCACCGCCCAGGCCAGCGCCGCGGCGGCCGGGAAGATTACCGCGCCCTTGACCACGAAGATGATCGTCAGGAACAGCGCCAGCAGGCCGGCGATGCCGATGATGATGCCCTTGTAGAGCGTCAGCCCGTTGGTCTTCTGGCGATAGGCCTCCTGCTCGTAGAGATAGAGCTGCGGCAGGTTGGAGGATTTCAGCTCGGCGACGAAGGTCACCGTCGTGCCGGGGTCGAGCGTGATCAGGAAGACGTCGGCATCGGGGCTGGCCTCGCGCTCCGGGGACAGCCCCTGGCTCGCGGTCACGGCCTCGATGCGGCTGTCGCCGAGATCCGGCCAGATCACGCCCGAGCCGATCAGCCGATGGAAGGGCGCAACCAGCAGCCGGTCGATCTGCTCATCGGAATCATTGGTCAGCGCGAAGACGATCCAGTCCGGCCGCGCGCCCGATTCGCGCGCCCGCACCGCGATGCGGCGCACGATCCCGTCGGGGCCCGGCGCGGTCGAGATCTGGATGACGTCGCCATCGGACTTGTTGCGCTCGACGACATTGGTCAGGTCGAGCACCGGCGCGTCGACGGGCACGCGGACCGCTTCCACCGCGGCGGCCGGGCCGGCCGCGGCGAGAACGAACCAGAGCGCGAGCCCGGCGACGGCGAGGCCGAAGCGGAGGCATCGGTCGGTGAGGGTCAAGCTGCGCTCGTATCTGGATCGGGGAACGGTCATGCGGCGTCGGAAGCCAGTCCTATCGGCGGCTCGTGGCGAGGACAAGGCATGGTCGCCCCAGCCTCCCCAGCCTTCGCTGCCGCGGCTCATCGCCCCTCGCCCGGCAGCCGGTCGCTGGCGAGCGCGGCATAGAGCAGATGATCGGCCCAGGCGCCGTTGATGCGCAGATAGGAGCGCGCCAGCCCCTCATGCCGGAATCCGACGCGCTCGAGAAGGCGCCGCGAGGGCTCGTTGTTCGGCAGGCAGGCCGCTTCGACGCGGTGCAGCGCCAGATCCTGGAAGGCGAAGCGCAGCGCGCCGCGCACCGCCTCGCTCATATGGCCCTTGCCGGCATGGCGCGCGCCCATCCAGTAGCCGAGCGTGCAGGCCTGGGCGACGCCGCGTCGCACCAACCCGAGCGTCAGTCCGCCGAGCAGCATCTCGCTGCGGGCGTCGAGCAGGAACAGCGAATAGGCCTCGTCGGCAGCGATCTCCCGCGCCGCCCGCTTCACCCGCAGGCGGAAGGAGTTGCGCGTCAGGTCGTCCTCGTTCCAGACCGGCTCCCAGGGCGTCAGGAAGGCGCGGCTCTCGATGCGCAGCAGCGACCAGGCCGCGTAGTCCGAGGCCTGCGGCGCCCGCAGGATCAGGTTCTCGGTCCGGATCAGCGGGCGTGTCGGCGGCTCGGTCGAGAAGCGGAACAGCGCCATGGCGTCACGCGCCCGCCCGCGCCGCATGTTTGAGCGCCTTGGCCGGAGGCAGGCCCTTGAGCGGGCCGACTGCCGCCACCGTCGGCTGGTGGCCGAGCAGAGAGCGCCCCGCAGCGCGGACATCCTCCAGCGTCACCGCATCGAGCCGCGCCGCCAGCTCCTCGCGCGGAATCGCCCGGCCGAACAGCAGCACCTGGCGCGCCATCTGATCGAGCTTGCCGCCGGGGCTTTCGAGCGAGGCCAGCAGCCCGACCTTCATCTGCGCCCGCGCGCGGGCGACCTCGGCCTCCGTCGTGTCCTCCGCCGCCTGCCGCAGGCAGGCGAGCGCGACCTCGATCAGCTCGCCCACATCCTCCGGCGCCGTGCCGGCACCGATGCCGAAGACGCCGCAATCGGAGAAGGGCCAGTGGAAGGCGTCGATCGCATAGGCGAGCCCGCGCTTCTCGCGCACCTCCTGGAACAGCCGCGAGGAGAGGCCGCCGCCGAGCACCGAGGAGAAGATCTGCAGGGGATAATGCGCGCCGTCCTTGAAGGCTTGGCCCGGGAAGCCGAGCACGAGATGGACCTGCTCCTCGTCGCTGCCGACGCGCGCCTCGCCGCCGCGATAATGGCCCTCCTCGCGGGCGGGCGGCGTAGCGGGACTGGCGGGGAGGGCGGCGAGATGCTGCTCCGCCAGCGCCACCAACTGCCCATGATCCACCGCGCCGGACGCCGCCAGCACCATGTTGCCGGCATGGTAATGCCGCGCGAGATAGGCGCGGATCGCGTCGGGGGTGAAGCTCTTCACCGTCTCGGCGGTGCCGAGGATCGGCCGGCCGAGCGGCTGGTCCGGGAAGGCCGCCTGCAGGAAGCGGTCATAGACGAGATCGTCCGGCGTATCCTGCACGGCGCCGATCTCCTGCAGAATCACACCCTTCTCGCGCTTCAGCTCCTCCTCGGTCAGCGAGGAGGCGGTGAGGATGTCGGAGAGGATGTCGACCGCCAGCGGCAGGTCGGAGCCGAGAACGCGGGCGGTGTAGCAGGTGTATTCGACCGAGGTCGCGGCATTGAGATCGCCGCCGACGCTCTCGATCTCCTCGGCGATCTGCAGTGCGCTGCGCCGCGCCGTGCCCTTGAAGGCCATGTGCTCAAGCAGATGGGCGAGCCCGTGCTCATGGGGCAGCTCGTCGCGCGAGCCCGCGCCGATCCAGATGCCGAGCGAGACGGTGGCGGCATGGTCCATGCGCTGCGAGACGATCCGCAGGCCAGACGGCAGCGTCGTCAGCCCGACGGAGGGGTCATGCGCGCCGCGAACCCCGCTGGCTGCGACCTCGGCCGTCTCGGCCGGGCCGGCTGCGCTCATCTCCGCGCTCATGCCGCCGCGCTCCGCACCGCCCGCGCCTTGGCCCGCACGAAGGCCTCGACCGCGCCCTGGTCATTGGGCAGCAGGGTGAAGCGCTCCTCGCGCTCCACCAGATCGCCGAGATGCGCCGGCAGAGACGGCGTGACGCCGCTCGCCGCCTTCACCGCGGCGGGGAACTTGGCCGGATGGGCCGTGCCGAGCACGATCATCGGCGTCGCCGGATCGCGCGCGAGCCCGCCGCGCGCCGCCGCGACGCCGACCGCGGTATGCGGATCGAGCAGATAGCCCGCCTCGCGCCAGGTCCGGCCGATCTCGGCCGAGGTCGCCGCCTCGTCGATGCCGGTGGCGTCGAACTCGGCGCGGATGGCGGACAGCGGCTCGGCCGCGATCTCGAAGCGCCCCGATTGCTGGAGCGACTGCATCAGCCGCCGCACGGCCGCACCGTCCCGGCCGTGGACTTCGAACAGCAGCCGCTCGAAATTCGAGGAGATCTGGATGTCCATCGAGGGCGAGGTCGTGGCATGCACGCCCTTCATCTCGTAGGCGCCGGTGGCGAGCGTGCGCGCCAGAATGTCGTTGCTGTTGGTGCCGATCAGCAGCCGCTCGACCGGCAGGCCCATGCGCTTGGCGACGTATCCGGCCAGCACGTCGCCGAAATTCCCGGTCGGTACGGCGAAGGAGACCTTGCGGCCGGGTGCACCGAGCGAGACGGCGGAGGTGAAGTAATAGACCACCTGCGCCGCGATGCGGGCCCAGTTGATCGAGTTCACGCCGGACAGGCCGATCTCGTCGCGGAAGGCGTGGTGGTTGAAGAGCGCCTTCACCAGGTTCTGGCAGTCGTCGAAGGTGCCCTCGACCGCGACCGCATGGACGTTGTCGGCCTCGACCGTCGTCATCTGCCGGCGCTGCACGTCCGAGACGCGGCCCTGCGGATAGAGGATGAAGACATCGACCCGCTCGAGGCCTTTGAAGGCGTCGATCGCCGCGCCGCCGGTATCACCCGAGGTCGCGCCGACGATGGTGGCGCGCTCGCCGCGCAGCTTCAGCACATGGTCCATCAGCCGCCCGAGCAACTGCATCGCCACGTCCTTGAAGGCGAGCGTCGGGCCGTGGAACAGCTCCAGCACGAAGAGATTGTCGCCGATCTGGTTGAGCGGGCAGACGGCCGGGTGCCGGAAGGTGGCATAGGCCTCGGCGATCATCGCCGACAGCGCCGACCCTTCGACATCGCCATCGGCCAGCGCCCCGACGATCCGCTCGGCGACGTCGGCATAGCTGCGGCCGGAAAAGCCGGCGATCTCGCCAGCCGTCAGCGTTGGCCAGGCCTTGGGGACATAAAGCCCGCCATCGCGGGCGAGCCCGGCCAGCAGCGCATCGGAGAAGGAGAGGGCGGGAGCCTCCCCGCGGGTGGACACATGCAGCACGGCGTCTGGTCTCGGTGGTCTGGCGTGATGTCGGCGTGAAGACAGCTATAGGCCCGCCGGCCGGCGAGGGCAAAGCCTTGAACGCGATAGCGGTCGAACCGTTCGAAGCACTCAGCTGTCGCCAGCTCTGGCACGTCATCCTGGGCGACCGGAGGTCGACCGGGATCCATCATAGAGCAGCGTCGATCCCCTAGGATGGATCCCGGACTTCGTCGCTGCGCGGCTCGTCCAGGATGACGGCCTGTTGTGACGGGCGCGACTTCTCAATCGATGTCCTAGCCCTTCCTGCGCCCCTGCCAGGCGAACGCCGCGAACACCCCGATCAGCGTCAGCGCCAGCCCGAACCAGGTCAGTGCATAGGAGAGGTGGTTGTCGGGAATGCGCGCGATCAGCTCCTTCGCATCGACGCCGGCCGGGGGCGTCAGCCCGTCGCCCTGGCGCTCGGCCTCGAGATAGAACGGCGCGGCTGCCCCGATGCCGAGCGAGGCGGCGATGGCGGCGGGGTCGCGGGTGTAGAATTCGCGCTGCGCCGGCAGGTCGGCCGGCGTGAAGGAACCGCGGGCCTCGGCTGCGCGCAGGAAGCCGGTGACCGTCGCCGGTCCCGAGGCCGGCTTGATCTCGCCGAGGCGCCCCTCCGGCACGAAGCCGCGATTGACCAGGATGACGCCGCCATCGTCGAGCCGGAAGCCCTGGAAGATCCAGCGACCGAAGCCGGCGAGCTGGCGCGTGCCGCGCTCCCCGGCGGCGATGGTGGTGCGGACCCCGGCGAAGCCGTCGATGAAGGTCCCCCGAGCGCTCACCCGCGTCAGGTCGAGGGCGGCGGGGTCGAGCGAAGCCCAGCTCGCGCTGGCCGGCATGGCGGCGGGCGCGCCGGCCGCCTGCGCGGTCAGGCGCTCGATGAAGGCGCGCTTCTCGCTCATCCGCACGATCTGCCAGCTGCCGAGTGAGCACAGGATCGCGACGCCGAGAATCGAGAGCAGCGCCGGCCAGAGCAGGCGCGGACGGCGCGGGGAGGTGGCAGCGGAGGGGGCGGTCTCGCTCACTGTTCGCGCCTGCCTTCCTGCGCCTTGTGGACATATTGCAGCGCCACCGCGAGGCCCTTCATCGGCCGCAGCAGGGCGAGGCAGACGATCACCGCCAGCGGCAGCCAGATCACCAGATGCAGCCAGATCGGCGGCTCATAGGCGATCTCGACCGCCAGCGCCGCGCCCAGCACGGCAAAGCCCGCGATCAGCATGATGAACACCGCCGGCCCGTCGGCCGAATCGGCGAAGCCGTAGTCGAGCCCGCAGGCCACGCAGCGCGGCCGCAGCTTCAGGAAGCCCTCGAACAGCTTGCCCTCGCCGCAGCGCGGGCAGCGGCCGGCGAGGCCGGTCGAATAGGGCGAGGGGAGATGGGCGTGGTCCTCGGCCATGGCGGCCTCCTGAAAAGCGAAAGGCGGCCGAGGCCGCCTTTCCAGGGTTCTGATGGCGGCTTGCCTCAGTGCGCTGCAGGGGTGCCCGCCGCCCAGACATAGATCGCGGCGAAGAGGAACAGCCAGACCACGTCGACGAAGTGCCAGTACCAGGCGGCGAACTCGAAGCCGAGATGCTGCTGCGGCTTGAAGTGGCCGAGATAGACCCGGTACAGGCAGACCGCGAGGAAGATCGTGCCGATCACCACATGCGCGCCGTGGAAGCCCGTCGCCATGAAGAAGGTGGCGCCGTAGATGTGGCCGCTGAAGGCGAAGGAGGCGTGCGAGTACTCGTAGACCTGGCAGATCGTGAACAGCACGCCGAGGATCACGGTCAGCCACAGGCCCTGCTTCAGGCCCTTGCGGTCGCCGTGGATCAGCGCGTGATGGGCCCAGGTCACGGTCGTGCCCGAGGTCAGCAGGATCAGCGTGTTGAGCAGCGGCAGGTGCCAGGGGTCGAAGGTCTGGATGCCCGTCGGGGGCCAGACGCCGCCGGTGAACTCCTTGCGGGTGTAGTTGATCGCCTCGCCGGCAAAGAGGCTGGCGTCGAAGAAGGCCCAGAACCAGGCGACGAAGAACATCACCTCGGAGGCGATGAACATCAGCATGCCGTAGCGGTGGTGCATCTGCACCACGCGGGTGTGGTGGCCCTCCTTCTCCGCCTCGCGGACGACGTCCATCCACCAGGAGAGCATGGTGTAGAGCACGCCGAGCAGGCCGATGCCGAAGACGAGCGGGCCGAGCTTCATGCCGCCCAGCGTCATCGCCTTCATCCACATCACCGCGCCCGTCGCCATGACGGTCGCGCTGATCGAGCCGACGAGAGGCCACGGGCTCGGATCGACGAGGTGGTAATCGTGGTTCTTGGTATGGGCCCCGGCCATCTACAGTCTCCGCGTCCGGCTTTTTGCAGCGCTCGTTACAGCGCAAGTCTCTACAGGTTCGTCTTGCCCGCGTCATCCTTGACGGGGTTGCCCCCGCCCTGGGCCAGCGGCTGCCCCGATTTCGAGGCGAAATAGGTGTAGGAGAGGGTGATCGCCTTCAGCCCGTCGAGTTCGCGCTTATCGGCGATCTCGGGGTCGATGTAGAACACCACCGGCGCCTCGAGGCTTTCGCCCGGCTGCAGGGTGTGCTCGGTGAAGCAGAAGCACTGGATCTTGACGAAGAAGGCCGCGCCCTTGTCGGGGGCGATGTTGTAGCTCGCGATGCCCGTTGTCGGCCGGTCGGTCCGGTTGGTGATCTTGTAGAACACCGTCTTGGTCTCGCCGACCCGAAGCTTGATCTCGGAGCTCTCGGCCTCGAACTTCCATCCCAGCCCCGGCGCGACGTTCGCGTCGAAGCGCACCGACATCGTCCGGTCGAGAATCTTGCCCGCCGCGGCGGTGCCGATCTTCGGCGTGCCGCCGAAGCCGGTCGCACGGCAGAACATGTCGTAGAGCGGCACGGCCGCGAAGGAGAGGCCCGTCATGCCCATCACCACGCCGGTACAGATCAGCGCGGTGCGGCCGAGGTTCTGGGGGCGTTGCGGGGCTGAGGCGGGCTTGTCCATCACAGCGGCCTGTTGAGAATGGCGGGGCCGGTCTTCACCAGCGTCACGACGAAGAAGAACACCACGAGCCCGCCCAAGACGAGGGCGAGCGCGATCGAGCGGCGACGGCGCCGGGCCATGTCCTCCGGCGAGAAGGCGGCCGGCGGCGTCTGCTTCTGCGGCGCGCTCATCCGATCACCTTCGGCAGCGCCCACATCAGCCCGAGGCCGTTCTCGACCAGCAGCACGGCGAACAGCCCGAAAAGATAGAGGATCGAGAAGCCGAACAGCGACCAGCAGGCCTTGGTGGCGGCCTCGCCCTCGGTCCGGCGCCAGACGCGCAGCGACAGCACGATCATCGCCAGGCCCGTCGTCACCGAAACGACGAGATAGGCCAGCCCCGCAAAGCCCATCAGGGCCGGCAGAACGGCGACGGGGGCCATGAGCAGCGTGTACAGCACGATCTGGCGGCGCGTCGCGGCCGGGCCGGCGACGTTCGGCATCATCGGGATGCCGGCGCGGCCGTAATCGGCCGCCTTGACGAGGGCCAGCGCCCAGAAATGCGGCGGCGTCCACAGGAAGATGATCGCGAACAGCACGATCGAATGGAGGCCGAGATCGCCCGTGACGACCGCCTCGCCGATCATCGGCGGGAAGGCGCCGGCGGCGCCACCGATGACGATGTTCTGCGGCGTCCAGCGCTTCAGCCACATCGAATAGACGACGGCGTAGAAGAAGATCGTGAAGGCGAGCATCGCCGCCGCCAGCAAATTGGCGACGAGGCCGAGCACCAGCACCGAGCCGATCGACAGCGTCAGGCCGAAGGCCAGCGCCTCCGAGGGCAGCACGCGGCCGGACGGGATCGGGCGCTTGGCGGTGCGCGACATCAACTGGTCGATGTCGGCATCGTACCACATATTCAGGCAGCCCGAGGCGCCGGCGCCCACCGCGATCGCCAGCAGCGAGGCAAACGCGATCACGGGGTGCACCGAGCCCGGCGCCGTCGCCATGCCGGCCATGGCGGTGATCACGACGAGCGACATCACCCGCGGCTTCAGCAGCGCGAAGAAGTCGCGCGCCTCGCCGGTCGAGGTCAGGGCAACGCCGTCGGTACGGGTCTCGAAGGCAGCAGACATCGGTTCGGTCGTCTTTGTCCTTGGCGACGCTGTCGAGCGCCGGGGGAAGCTTCGCGGCGGGGCCGCCCGTCTCCGGAACGCCGTGAGGGGGCGCTCGGGGGAAGGGCGGCGGCGGGCCTGAGGGCCCGCCGCCTGTGGTCTCTAGTGGTCCGAGCCGCTGATGCGGGGCAGCGTCTCGAACTGGTGGAACGGCGGCGGCGAGGACAGGGTCCACTCCAGCGTCGTCGCGCCTTCGCCCCACGGATTGTCGCCGGCGAGCTCCTTGCGGGAGAAGGCGACATACACGCCGTAGAAGAAGATCAGCAGACCGGCGGCGAAGATGTAGGAGCCGATCGACGACCAGAAATGCCACCCGGCGAAGGCGTCCGGATAGTCCACATAGTGACGCGGCATGCCGGCCAGGCCGAGGAAGTGCTGCGGGAAGAACAGCAGGTTGGCGCCGAAGAAGGCGACCCAGAAGTGCAGCTTGCCGATCCAGTCCGGGATCACATAGCCGCTCATCTTCGGGAACCAGTAGTAGAAGCCCGCGAAGATGCCGAACACGGCGCCCAGCGACAGCACGTAATGGAAATGCGCCACGACGTAGTAGGTCGCGTGCAGCGAGCGGTCGACGCCGGCATTGGCCAGCACCACGCCGGTCACGCCGCCGACGGTGAACAGGAAGATGAAGCCGATCGCCCAGATCATCGGCGCGGTGAAGCGGATCGAGCCGCCCCACATCGTCGCGATCCAGGAGAAGATCTTGATGCCGGTCGGCACCGCGATGACCATCGTCGCGAACACGAAGTAGCGCTGCGTGTTGAGCGAGAGGCCAGCGGTGTACATGTGGTGCGCCCACACGATGAAGCCGACGACGCCGATCGCGACCATGGCGTAGGCCATGCCGAGATAGCCGAAGATCGGCTTCTTCGAGAAGGTCGAGATGATGTGGCTGATGATGCCGAAGGCCGGCAGGATCATGATGTACACTTCGGGGTGACCGAAGAACCAGAACAGGTGCTGGTACAGGATCGGGTCGCCGCCGCCGGCCGGGTCGTAGAAGGTCGTGCCGAAATTGCGGTCGGTCAGCAGCATGGTGATGGCGCCGGCGAGCACCGGCAGGGCCAGCAGCAGCAGGAACGCCGTCACCAGCACGCCCCAGGCGAAGAGCGGCATCTTGTGCAGCGTCATGCCCGGCGCGCGCATGTTCAGGATGGTGGTGATGAAGTTGATCGCGCCGAGGATCGAGGCCGCGCCGGCGAGGTGAAGCGAGAAGATGCCGAAATCGACCGCCGGGCCCGGGTGGCCGGAAGAGGAGAAGGGCGGGTAGATCGTCCAGCCCGTGCCGACGCCATGGGCGCCGGGCGCGCCCTCCATGAACATCGACATGACGAGCAGCACGAAGGCCGCGACCGTCAGCCAGAACGAGATGTTGTTCATGCGCGGGAAGGCCATGTCCGGCGCGCCGATCATCAGCGGCACGAACCAGTTGCCGAAGCCGCCGATGACCGCGGGCATGACCATGAAGAAGATCATGATCAGGCCGTGGCCGGTGACGAAAACGTTGTAGCTCTGGCCGTTGGCGAAGATCTGCAGGCCGGGCTGCTGCAGCTCGATGCGCATCATGATCGAGAGGAAGCCGCCGACGAGGCCCGCCATGATCGAGAAGATCAGGTAGAGCGTGCCGATGTCCTTGTGGTTGGTCGACAAGAGCCAGCGGCGCCACCCGGTCGGGTGGGCATGGGCGTCGTCGTGATGTCCGTGGGCGGGAGCGTGCGGAGCCGCTGTTGCCATCGCCTTGGTCTCCTCGTGCGAAATCGCTTCGCGACAGTCGGTCAGATCGGGTGGTGCACGGGCCTGTCGGCCCGCGAGGGTTCTGGATGCGTCACTCGCCGGCGGCGGCGATCTTGCCGGCGGCGTCGCCGGCATTCGCGAATTTCTGCTTCGATTCGGCGAGCCAGGCGGCGTAGCGCTCCTGGCTGACGACGCGGAAGGCGATCGGCATATAGGCGTGGTTCTGTCCGCAGACGAAGGAGCACTGGCCGTAATAGATGCCCTCGCGATCGGCCTTGAACCAGGTTTCGTTCAGGCGGCCGGGGATCGCGTCGATTTTCACGCCGAAGGACGGCACGGTGAACTTGTGGATCACGTCCGCGGCGGTGACCTGCACGCGCACGATCTTGCCGACCGGCACGACCGCCTCGTTGTCCACAGCCAGGAGGCGCGGCGCCTCGGCGGCGGCGATCTTGTTGCCAGCGATCGCCTCGGCCCGCTGCTTCTCATCGAGCATTAGCGAATCGAAGGTGAAGGCGCCGCCATCCTGCGGATACTCATAGGACCAGTACCACTGCTTGCCGGTCACCTTCACGGTGATGTCGGCCGGCGGCACTTCCAGCTGCAGCTTCAGCAAGCGGAAGGACGGGATCGCGATCACGACCAGGATCAGGACGGGGATGACCGTCCAGGCCACCTCGAGCAGCGCGTTGTGCGTCGTCTTGGAGGGGGTCGGATTGGCCTTCTCGCTGAAGCGCCAGCAGACATAGATCAGCAGGGCCAGCACGAAGAGCGTGATCGCGAAGATGATCACGTTCAGCCAGTCGTGGAACCAGTGGATATAGGCGGCGACTTCGGTGACCGCGCCCTGCAGGTTGAGCTGCCAGGGGCTCGGCATGCCCGTGCCGGCGAGAGCGGCCTCCGGAAGCAGTGCCGCGGCGACGGCGAGGGCCGATGCGGCCAGTGTGGCTGGGGTCCTGCTCAGAAATCGCATCGATCCGACGTCGCTCCTCATCATGCCCCGCATGTCACCCGACGGCACGGATCCCGAGGGAAACGTAGTGACGGCCCAGCCATGCGCGGCGAGTGCGGCCGCGAGGCCGCCTTGCTCTTCGGGATTGCGATAAATCAAAGATCACGCTTGCGCCAGTGGGGCGATGCGAGGGGCCGGTGCGTCTCGTGCGGCATAATCGCGCGAGCCCGCCGCGGGCGCCCTGGCGCGGCGGGCGGCTGCCGCCTTGACAGGGCGGGGCCTGCATGGTCCCAACGCAGGCGTCCGGTCGCGAGCGGCGGCTCAATCGCGCTCGGGTCGGCATTTCGCCCGAATCCTCGTATTCGACGGGCGGGGATTGCGGATGCGGCGGGCTCGCCGCCTTGGAGGAATCGCAGGGATGGGTAGGATCATCGGACCTGTCTGCGCGGCGGCCCTCGCGCTCGCCGGCGCCGGGCTGTCGGGCGGGAATGCTCTGGCCCAGGGCGCAGTCAAGTCGACGCATGGCGACTGGCAGATGCGCTGTGAGGTGCCCCCCGGCGCAAAGACCGAGCAGTGCGCGCTGGTTCAGAATGTGGCGGCCGAGGATCGGCCCAATCTGACGCTCCTCGTCATCGTGCTGAAGACTGCCGATCAGAAGAGTCGGCTGCTGCGCGTCGTCGCGCCGCTCGGCGTGCTGCTGCCCTCCGGCCTCGGCCTGAAGATCGATGACAAGGACATCGGCCGCGCCGGCTTCGTGCGCTGCCTGACCACCGGTTGCGTCGCCGAGGTCGTCATGGATGACACTCTGCTCGGCCAGCTCAAGGGCGGTAAGAACGCCACCTTCATCGTATTCCAGACGCCGGAAGAGGGGGTGGGCGTGCCTGTCTCCCTCAACGGCTTCGGCCCCGGCGTGGAGACCCTGCCGTGAACGAGATGCTGCTTCGCCGCCCGAGCCTGCTGGCTCTGCCGTTCCTCTGCCTCGGCCTTGCCGGCTGCGGTTCTTCGGGCTCCTCGTCCGGCCAGCCGAGCACGCTGCAGACGCTCGGCAACGTCGTCATGTTCCAGTCGACGACGCCGCCCCCGCCCGATCAGCTGCCGAAGGATGACGAAGAGCAGCTGGTCTGCCCGGATGTGATCATCGCCGATGGCGGCGCCGCCCTGCGCGCCCAGTCCGGTCAGGACAGCGGCAGCCTGCGTCACCAGATCTCGATCCTCAACGTCGCCCGCGAATGCACGCCGACCGGCAATGGAGGCTATCGCCTGAAGGTCGGCGTCGAGGGGCGGGTCCTGCTCGGCCCGGCCGGCGGCCCCGGCACCTATGGCGCGACGCTGACCACGAGCGTCACCCGCGGCACCACGCAGATCGCCCGCCGCGCCGCCCGCGTCGGCGGCACCATCGCCTCCGGCCAGGGCGGCACCGACTTCTCGCATGTCGAGGACGGCATCGTCGTCCCGGCCGGCCGCGGCGATGTCGAGATCATCGTCGGCCTCGGCGGCGGTTCCGCCACCCCGGCGCGCTCGCGCCGGCGCTGATCGGCGAGCGCGGCGTCCCGGCCGCTGCAAAGAGTCGCGCGGCTTGCCTGTTAAGAAGGCAGCCGCTCGATTGACTAAGGCGCGCCGTCTTGTATCTGTGCCGACAGCCGCAACATCCCCGCGGAAGAGACCGGGTCCGGACTTGTTCGGCTCCGGCGCCGAAGGCGCAACCGCCCCGGAAACGCTCAGGCAAACGGACCGCGTGGGAACTGGCACTCTGGAAAGCGGCGGGGGCAACCCCGTCCACCGACGGGTGTAACCTGTCCGGCTCATGCGGCCGGCTCGGGGAAATCTCTCAGGTTCCAAGACAGAGGGGGCGCGCTCCGGACACATCCGTCCGGGGCCTGCGCTCGACTCTGGAAGGGGCCGTCGATGGATGCCGCTGTTGCCGATGCCGGGGCTTCGCCCGAGGCCGTCGTACTGAAGACCCCGCTTCATGCCCGCCATGTCGCGCTCGGTGCCCGCATGGTGCCCTTCGCCGGCTACGACATGCCGGTCCAGTACCCCTCAGGCATCCTGACCGAGCACAACTGGACGCGCGAAAAGGCCGGCCTCTTCGACGTCTCGCATATGGGCCAGTGCTTCCTGGTCGGTCCCGATCACGAGACCGCGGCGCGCGCGCTAGAGGCGCTGATCCCCGCCGATATCGTCAATCTCGCGCCGGGCAAGCAGCGCTACTCGCAGCTCCTGAACGAGGAGGGCGGCATCCTCGACGATCTGATGGTGACGCGCTCGATCGATCCCGACGAGGACGGCGCGCTCTATCTGGTCGTCAACGCCGCCTGCAAGGCGCAGGACTACGCCCATATCGAGGCGCGTCTCCCCGCCAATGTGAAGCTGATCCGCGCCGAGCATCGCGGCCTCATCGCGCTGCAGGGGCCAGGCGCCGAGGCCGCGCTGGCCGCGATCGCGCCGGAAGCCGCCGAGATGGGCTTCATGACCTCGCGCACCATGAAGGTCGCCGGCATCAAGGCCAATGTCAGCCGCTCCGGCTATACCGGCGAGGACGGATACGAGATTTCGGCCGCCGCCGCGAAGATCGGGGAGATCTGGGACACGCTGCTGCTCGATGCGACCGTCAAGCCGATCGGCCTCGGCGCGCGTGATTCGCTGCGGCTGGAGGCGGGGCTCTGTCTCTATGGCCACGACATCGACACCACGACCTCCCCGGTCGAGGCGGCACTGACCTGGTCGATCCAGAAGCGGCGTCGCGAGGAAGGCGGCTTCCCCGGTGCCGCGCGCATCCAGCGTGAATTCGTCGAGGGGGTCGGCCGCGTCCGCGTCGGCCTGCTGCCGGAAGGCCGCGCCCCGGCCCGCGAGGGCGCCGAGATCGCGACCCCCGAGGGCGAGATCGTCGGCAAGGTCACCTCCGGCGGCTTCGGCCCGACGCTGAACGCCCCCTGCGCCATGGGCTACGTCGCCAAGGCCCACAGCGCGCCGGGCACTCCGCTCCACCTGATCGTGCGGGGCAAGCCTCTGCCGGCCGTCGTGGCCGCGATGCCCTTTGTTCCCAACCGCTACAAGCGCTGAACCCGCTCCAACCCCTTTTCGCTCCGGAGACCAGACATGGCCGAGACCCGCTACACCAAGGATCACGAATACATCCGCATCGAGGGCGAGACCGGCGTCGTCGGCATCACCGATTTCGCCCAGGGCCAGCTCGGGGACGTCGTCTTCGTCGAGCTGCCGAGCATCGGCAAGACCGTCGCGAAGGGCGGCGAGGCGGCTGTGGTCGAGAGCGTGAAGGCCGCTTCCGAGGTCTATGCGCCCGTCTCCGGCGAGGTCGTGGCCGTCAACAGCGAGCTCGAGGGCGCGCCGGGCACCGTCAACGAGGACCCCTCCGGGAAGGGCTGGTTCCTGAAGCTCAAGCTCAAGGACGCCGCCGAGCTGGAAGGCCTGATGAGCGAGGCCGAGTACCAGAACTACCTCAAGACGCTTTGAGGACCATCGTCATTCTCGGACGCAGCGAAGCGGAGATCCGAGAATCTCGTGACGAAAAGGCCCTGGTTGAAGAGATGCTCGGGTCAGGCCCGAGCATGACGCCATTCGAGGAACCACCATGCGCTATCTCCCCCTGAGCGATGCCGACCGGCAGGACATGCTGGCCCGCATCGGCGTCGCCGACGTCGATGCCCTGTTCTCCGATGTGCCGGCCGACAAGCTGCTGAAGGCGCCGGTCGATCTCCCGCGTGCCAAGGGCGAGCTCGAGGTCGAGCGCATCCTGGCGCGGATGTCGGCCCGCAACGTCGCGGCCTCCTCGGTGCCCTTCTTCGTCGGCGCCGGCGCCTACAAGCACCATGTCCCGGCCACCGTGGACCACCTGATCCAGCGCTCCGAGTTCCTGACGAGCTATACGCCCTACCAGCCCGAGATCGCCCAGGGCACGCTGCAATATCTCTTCGAGTTCCAGACGCAAGTATCGGCCCTGACCGGCATGGAGGTCGCCAACGCCTCGATGTATGACGGCTCGACCGGCACGGGCGAAGCCGTGCTGATGGCGCATCGCGTCACCAAGCGGAACAAGGCGGTGCTGTCCGGTGGCCTCCACCCGCATTATGCCGACGTCGTCCGGACCCTCTCCGAGATGGCCAATGACGAGGTCGTCACCCTGGCGCCCGACGTCGCGGCCACCGAGGACATCCTCGCCCAGATCGACGACCAGACCTCCTGCGTCGTGGTGCAGTCGCCGGACTTCTTCGGCAATCTGCGCGACCTGAAGCCCATCGCCGCCAAGGCCCATGCCCATGGCGCCCTGCTGATCGCGGTCTTCACCGAGGTCGTCGCGCTCGGCGCCGTGACGCCGCCCGGCGAACAGGATGCCGACATCGTCGTCGGCGAGGGCCAGTCGATCGGCAACGCGCTGAACTTCGGAGGTCCCTATGTCGGGCTCTTCGCCGCCAAGTCGAAATACATCCGCCAGATGCCGGGCCGGCTCTGCGGCGAGACCGTCGACGCCTCGGGCCAGCGCGGCTTCGTGCTGACGCTCTCCACCCGCGAGCAGCATATCCGTCGCGACAAGGCGACCTCGAACATCTGCACCAATTCCGGCCTCTGCGTGCTGGCCTTCACCATCCACATGACGCTGCTCGGACAGGCCGGCTTCACCCGCCTCGCCGAGGTCAACCACGCCAACGCCGTGGCTCTGGCCGATGCGCTGGCCGGGGTGAAGGGCGTCTCGGTGCTCAACCAGAGCTTCTTCAACGAATTCACCGTCAAGCTGCCGAGGCCGGCGGCGGAGATCGTCGAGGCGCTGGCGGCGAAGGGTATCCTCGCCGGCGTGCCGGTGTCGCGCCTGCTGCCCGGCGCCGGGCTCGACGACCTGCTGCTCGTCGCATCGACCGAAATCAACACGAACGAGGATCGGGCGGCCTTCGTGGCGGCGCTCGCGGAGGAGCTGGCGTGACGGTTGCGGCCGGGCACGACCTGTCCCCTTCCCCCCGCTTGCGGTGGGGAAGGGTTAGGGATGGGGGGGCGCAAAGCCAGAGGCCGGTCCTTGATCGGCTCGCCGAGCGGCACTGCCCCCCACCCCAGCCCTCCCCACCGCAAGCGGGGGGAGGGGGTAGGTTGGGCCCGTCAATGGCTGGGTCGATTCACCGGAGAGGGGCTGTCATGGCCGGAAACCGCAAGGACCCTCGCACGTCGAAAGCGCGGCGCCTGCGCCGGGAGGCCACGCCCGCGGAAAAGCGCCTTTGGCTGCACCTGAATGCAATGGAGTTGCCGGGCGGTCATTTTCGTCGCCAAGCACCTCTGGGACCCTATTTCGCCGACTTCGTCCATATCGGCGCGAGGCTGGTGATTGAACTCGATGGCGGCCAGCATGGTCTGCCGACTGCGGTTGAGCGCGATGCGCGCCGTACGGCCTATCTCGAAGCACAGGGCTTCCGCGTCCTGCGCTTCTGGAATCACGAATTGATCGAAAACCTCGATGGCGTCGTCGAAACGATCTTCCGCGCCATCAATGATCCATCTCTGAAGTCCGGAGTCACCTCATGCTGAACCGTCAGGGACGTCCCACCCAGGGTACCGTGTCCGCCCATGAGCCGCACGCGACCTTCACCGGCAACCGCGCGCTGCAGCAGATCGAGCCGCTGATCTTCGAGATCGGCCACACCGAGACGACCGGCGTCGACATCGATCCGCCCGCGCCATTCAAGAGCCGGCTGGGCCAGCATGCCCGCAAGGGCGAGATCGGGCTGCCCGGCCTCTCCGAGCCCGAGGCGATGCGCCATTATGTGCGCCTGAGCCAGAAGAACTACGGCATCGACACCGGGCTTTTCCCGCTCGGCTCCTGCACGATGAAGCACAATGCCCGCCTCAACGAGAAGACGGCGCGGATGCCCGGCTTCTCCGACGTGCACCCGCTCCAGCCCGTCTCGACCGTGCCGGGCGCGCTCGAGGTCATGCTCGAGCTCTCGCGCTACCTGATGACGCTGACCGGCATGCCGGCGGTCGCGCTGTCGCCGAAGGCCGGCGCCCATGGCGAGGCCTGCGGCATGATGGCGATCAAGGCCGCCATCGCCGCCAAGGGCGAGGGCGCGACCCGCAATGTCGTGCTCGTCCCCGAATCGGCGCATGGCACCAACCCGGCGACCGCAGCCCTGATCGGATTCTCGGTGCGCTCGGTTCCCGCGCGGCCGGACGGCACGGTCGCCGTCGAGGACGTCAAGGCCCTGCTCGGGCCCGACATCGCCGCGATCATGCTGACCAACCCCAACACCTGCGGCATCTTCGAGCCGCAGATCGTCGAGATCGCCGCCGCGATGCACGAGGCCGGCGCCTATTTCTACTGCGACGGCGCCAACTTCAACGCCATCGTCGGCAAGGCCAAGCCGGGTGACCTCGGCGTCGACGCCATGCACATCAACCTGCACAAGACCTTCTCGACGCCCCATGGCGGCGGCGGGCCGGGCGCCGGGCCGGTGGTGCTGTCGGAGCGGCTGGCGCCCTTCGCCCCGGTGCCGTTCATCCATCTGGAAGGCGGCACCCCGCGCCTGATCGAGACCACCGCCGACGCGCCGGAGGGCACGGCTCCCTTCGGCCGTATGACCGCCTTCCACGGCCAGATGGGCATGTATGTCCGCGCGCTCACCTACATGCTCAGCCATGGCGCGGATGGCATGAAGCAGGCTTCCGAGGATGCGGTTCTCAACGCGAACTACATCCGCGCCTGCCTCTCCGACCTGATGTCGCTGCCTTATCCCGATCACCCCTCGATGCACGAGGCGCTGTTCGACGACGAATGGCTGAAGGGCACCGGCGTCACCACGCTCGACTTCGCCAAGGCGATGATCGACGAGGGCTATCACCCGATGACGGTGTATTTCCCGCTGGTCGTCCACGGCGCCATGCTGATCGAGCCGACCGAGTCGGAGTCCAAGGCCTCACTCGACCTCTTCATCGCGACGCTGCGCGATCTCGCCATGGCGGCGAAGGGCAACGACAAGGAACGCTTCACCGCGGCTCCCCACCACGCCCCGCTGCGCCGCCTCGACGAGACCCGCGCCGCGCGCCAGCCGGTCCTGAAATGGGTGCCGCCGGCGCCCTTGGCGGAAGCGGCGGAGTAGTCGTTGACGATCGTTACTGGCGGCCCGAGCCGCCAGTAACAGTCCGTTACCGAAATCCTGAGCACGCCTTAAGCCTTCCTTGACCATGCGCGAGGGATGATTCCGTCATGCGTCTCTGGCGCTGTGTGGGATCACGTCCATGTCGGTGCGTTTCGTCAAAGCTTCCGTCGCCGCCCTGGCGCTTCTGCTGGGAGGGCTGGGGGCGCGGGCCAACGAGCCCAGCTACGGCCCCAACACCTATGATCGCACCCTCGAGGCGCTGATCGCGCATGAGGACATTGCCGTTCGCGGCGGCTGGCCCAAGGTGCCGGCCGGCATCACGGCGCTGAAGCCGGACGCTCAGGCGCCCGAGGTCGCGGTGCTGAAGCGGCGCCTCGTGCTCAGCGGAGACCTGCCGGCCGACGCCCTGCCGGGCGACGTCTATGACGCGAATGTCGTCGCCGCGGTGAAGCGCTTCCAGCTCCGCCACGGCCTGTCGGATCTCGGCACCGTCGGCCGCCTCACGCTGAAGGCGCTGAACACGCCGGTCGAGGTCCGCCTCAACCAGCTCACCGCCACGCTCGAGCGGCTGAAGGGCAACGGCTTTTCCTTTTCGGAACGCTATGTCGTGGTCAACATCCCGGGCGCCAGCGTCGAGGCGGTCGAGAACGGCCTCGTCCAGCGCCGGCATCTCGCCATCGTCGGGCGCCCGGACCGGCCCTCGCCGGTGCTCCAGGCCAACATCACCTCGGTCAACCTCAACCCGACCTGGACGGTGCCGACCTCGATCGTGAAGGCCGACATCATCCCACATATGCGCAAGGACCCCGGCTTCCTGGCGAAGTCGCATATGCGCCTGCTCGGCGCCGAGACCCGCGAGATCGACCCGGCCACCGTCAATTGGGCCAGCTTGACCGCGCCCTATTTCACCGTGCGGCAGGATCCCGGCCCGGACAATTCGCTCGGCCAGATGAAGATCGACATGCCCAACACCGAGGCCGTCTATCTCCACGACACGCCGAAGAAGTCGCTCTTCCGCAACGACGTCCGCTTCAACTCCTCGGGCTGTGCCCGTGTCGAGGGCGTGCGGGATCTTGGCGCCTGGCTGCTCGAAGGCACGGAATGGACGCCCGCCGCGATCGAGGCCGAGATCGCCAAGGGCGAGCGCAAGAACATCCCGCTGAAGAAGGCGGTGCCCGTCGCCTGGGTCTATCTCACCGGCTGGCAGGGCGCGGACGGCACGGTCCAGTTCCGGGAGGACATCTACGGCCTCGACACGCCGCAGGGCATCGTCACCTCGACGATCCTGGCGCGGAAAGCCAGGCCGAAGCCGGTGCAGCCGGCCGGCGAGGCCAAGCCTGTCGCGTCGCCGCCGGCGCGTCCTGTCAAGGTCGGGGCCGGCGCCGGCAGGACGCTGACGGTCTCGAACTGAAACGGTTCACAGACCTTTGAGGATCGCCATCGTCGCGGCGATCGCCAGCGCCCGCGCCTCGGCATTCGTCCCGATCGTCACCATCCCGTCCGCGCGCTCCGAGTAAGCCGCCTTGCGATTGCGCAGCGGCAGGCTGGGATGGTCGAAGTCGTGATAGGCGTCGGCATAACCGACGAAGCGCGCGCCACCTTGGGCGGCCAGCTTCTCGCAGGGCTCAGCCGGGGTCCAGTCGTCGGCCAGGCCGTGCAGGATCGTGGTCGGCGCCCGCGCCACCCAGCCGCGTTTCAGCAGGACGCGGCAGCCCGGATAAAAGGCGATGACGGCCCGAAAGCCGCCGGGACCTGCCGCAGCGGGCTGACCTGCGACCTCCAGCGCGGTCGAGCCGCCGTTCGACCAGCCCATGAGAGCGACTCGGCCCGCGGCGGCCAAGCCTTGCTGCTCCAGCCAGTCACGGGCGCCGAGCGCGTCCTGGGCTCGACCGGCCGGCGTCAGGTTGCGGTCGCGATCATTGCAGAGGCTCGTCAAGCCGCGAGCGCCGAAGCTGTCGGGCAGAAGCACGGCATAGCCCGCCGCGGTGAGCCGCGCGGTCCAGTCGGCGTCGCGGCTGGCGAGCTTGCCGGAGGCGCTCCACAGCCCGGCGCAACCATGCAGAACGACGACGGCCGGGAACGGGCCTCTGCCCTCGGGACGGGCGAGCCAACCCGAGAGCATGGTTCCGTCGCGTGACGCGAAAGCGATCTGTTCCAGCGCCTGCGCGGGTGTCGCGAGGCAGAGGAGGAGGGCGGCGAAACGGCGCAGGAGCCACATGCGGTGTTTCCTCCGTTTGAGCCGTCCCGAAAACGAAGACGCCGCGATCCGGGGAGATCGCGGCGTCGGTGTCGCTTGCGGTGCGGCAGGTCTCAGTTCAGCTTGGCCTTGACCTCGCCCAGCCCGGCGGCAAAGAGCGCGTCGCCGGTGCTGCCGCCCACCTGAGAGCGGATGATCAGCTCGGCAGCCTTCGTCGCAGCCTCGGCGGCCGCGGCGCGAACCTCGGCCTCGGCCTGGCTCTCGGCGAGCGCGATCTTCTCCTCCGCTGACTTGGTGCGGCGGGCGACGAAGTCGTTCAGCTTGGCCTCGGCTTCGGCGGCGAGACGCTTGGCCTCGTCATTGGCGGCGGCGACGATGCTGGCGGCCTCGGTCTCGGCGGCCTTGCGCTTGGCCTCGTACTCGGCCAGCAGCTTCTCGGCCTCGACGCGCAGGCGGCGCGCCTCGGCGAGCTCCTGGGCGACCTTCTCGCCGCGCGAATCGAGCGCCGAGACGATCGCCTTCGGCACGCCGAAATAGGCCAGAATGGCGATGAAGATGACGAAGGCGACGCCGACCCAGAGAGTATCCATCTGTCTTCTCCTCAGCCGCGCGCCAGAACCTGATCGACCGCCTCGGACGCCTCGGTGGCGCTCGGGGCCTTGCCGGTCAGCTTGGTGACGATCGCCACGGCAACCTCGCTGCCGAGGCCGCGCACGGCGCTCATGGCCGAGGCCTTGCTGGCCGCGATGGTCTCTTCCGCCTTGGCCAGCTTGGCCGCGAGATCGGCCTCGACGGCATGGCGGCGCTCTTCGGAGGCCTTGGCGCCGGCATCGCGCGAGGCCTGGGCGATGCCCTGGGCGTTCTTGCGCGCTTCGGTCAGCGCTGCCTCATAGGCAAGGGCCGTTTCCTCGGCCTTGGCCTGCATCTTGGCGGCATTGTCGAGATCGCGGGCGATGGTGCTCGCACGCTCATCGAGGATCGCGCCGACGCGGGGCAGGGCGATGGTCGACATCAGCCAGTAGAGCGCGCCGAAGGTGATGGCGAGCCAGAACAGCTGACCCGCGAAGGTCGCGACGTCGAAGGGAGGGAAGGCGGCCTTCTCGCCGCTCAGGGACGGTGTCGCGGCCTGGGCTGCCCCGGCCACCAGCGTGGCGGTCAGCACGGAGCCGACGAAGCCGGCCCAACCTTGCCTGACGGACCGTGAAGATCGAACCGGCATGGGCTGCCTTTCAGCGAAGGAATTCGAAAAATCGCGCCCGATCCAGCCAAGCGGCGATCGGGCGCGACGGGAAGGCGGGTGGTCGAAGAGCGCGTCAGACCACGAAGAGCAGGACGAGCGCCACGACGAAGGCGAAGATGCCCAGACCTTCGGCGAGCGCCGCGCCGATGAAGGCGCGCGGGAACTGGCCGTCGGCCGCCGAGGGGTTGCGCAGCGCGCCCGAGAGGAAGTTGCCGAAGATGGTGCCGACGCCGATGGCGGCGAGGCCCATGCCGAGCGAGGCGAGGCCAGCGCCGATGTACTTGGCTGCAACGGGATCCATGGTCTTTCTCCAGTGTGAAAAGGTGATGGCGGGTGGGAGGGTCTCGCGAACTCTGCCCGGCTCAGTGGCCGGGGTGCAGAGCGTCGTTGAGATAGACGCAGGTCAGGATCGCGAAGACATAGGCCTGCAGGAAGGCGACGAGGAACTCGAGGGCGGTCAGCGCGACGGCCAGCAGCAGCGGCAGCGGGGCGATGATCGTCGCGGCGCCGCCGGCGGCGAGCAGGGCGACGACGAAGCCGCCGAAGACCTTCAGCGCGATGTGGCCGGCCAGCATGTTGCCGAACAGACGCAGCGAGAGCGAGATCGGGCGCGAGACGAAGGAGACGGCCTCGATCAGGACCATGAAGGGCAGCAGCCAGCCCGGCACGCCCGACGGCACGAACAGGCCGAAGAAGTGGCTGCCGTGCTTGACGATGCCGTAGACCAGCACGGTACCGATCACCAGGAAGGCGAAGGCGGCCGTGACGATGATGTGGCTGGTCACGGTGAAGGAGCCCGGGATCATGCCGAGCATGTTCGCGCTGAGGACGAACATGAACAGCGAGAAGACGAGCGGGAAGAACGTCATGCCCTCCTTGCCCATCACGCCGGTGACGGTGGAGGCGACGAATTCGTAGATCATCTCGGCGAGCGACTGCAGCCGGCCGGGGACGACCGAACGCTGGCTCGAGCCATAGATCATGATCGCCGAGATCACGGCGACGATGGCGACCATCAGCAGCGAGGCATTGGTGAAGGACAGGTCGAGGCCGAACGGCCGCAAGCCGATGATCGGCTTGATCTCGAATTGGTGGATCGGATCGATTCCGCCGCCAGCCGCCATGTCGTTTCAGCCCCTTGTCGTGCGGCCTTCCGGCCGCCAGCCTCGGTCAGTCTTTCGTCCCGCCGCCCTTGGACCCGGAGGTCGGACGCGAACCGAGCCGATAGACGGAGCGCAGCCCCGCGATGGCTCCGATCACCAGGAAGATGATCAGCAGGAACGGAGAGGTTCCCAGCCACCGGTCTGCCAGCATCCCGATCAGGGCGCCTGCGATGATGCCGCCTGCGAGATCCGTCGCGGCGCGCAGACCGGAGGACATCGCGCCAGCCATGGCACCGTCCTCTCCGGCCGGGCTCGCGCCCGGCTTTTCGGCCTCTTCGGCCCGCCCGAGGGCGGCCTTCAGAGACCCCAGTCTTGCGCGCAACTCCGAGTCTGAGGCGTTTTTGTCGGGTTCGGCCATGGCAGCAGCTCCTCCATGATCGTGAAATGGCCACGATCCTGCAAAAAGCCACACGATCCCTGTCCGCGCCCCGCGCATCGAGCCGTCGTCAGCACGGCCTCCTTTATTGCCCGCCCCGGATGCTGTCAAGGCGGGCGAATGCCGGCTAAGGCATTGGAAAGCTTATAAATTCGGAGAATACCGACATTCTTGCCGCATTGCGAAGGCGATTGTGGCCTTTTTTCAGCGCTCAGACCGCCTCGCGGATGCGTTCCGCGGTCGCGAGGTCGACCGAGACCATCTGGCTGACGCCGCGCTCGGCCATGGTGACGCCGAAGAGCCGGTCCATCCGCGCCATGGTGATCGGGTTGTGGGTGATCAGGATGAAGCGGGTCGATGTGTCGCGCGCCATCTCGTCGAGCAGGTCGCAGTAGCGCTCGACATTGGCGTCGTCGAGCGGCGCGTCGACCTCGTCGAGCACGCAGATCGGCGACGGGTTGGTCAGGAATACCGCGAAGATCAGCGCGGTCGCCGTCAGCGCCTGCTCGCCGCCCGAAAGCAGGGTCATGACCTGCGTCTTCTTGCCCGGCGGGCGGGCGAAGATCTCCAGCCCCGCATCGAGCGGGTCCTCCGCATCGACCAGCTTGAGCTCGGCCGTGCCGCCGCCGAACAACACCGAAAACAGCCGCTGGAACTGGCCGTTCACGATCTCGAAGGCGGCGAGCAGGCGCTCGCGCCCCTCCCGGTTGAGGGCGCCGATCGCCTGGCGCAGGCGGCGCACCGCCTCGCTGAGATCGTCGCGCTCGGCGGTGAGCCCCTCGCGCTTGCCCTTGACCTCGGCCAGTTCGTCCTCGGCCCGCAGATTGACGGCACCGAGCCGCTCGCGCTCGGCTTTCAGCCCGGCGAGCCGACGTTCGACCTCGGCTTGCTCTGGCGGCGTGTCGCCCGGCTTCAGCCCGGCGAGGCTGCCGAGCCGGTCGAGGCTCGTCTCCAGCCCCTCCTCGATCTGGCGCGCGACATCGGCGACGCGCTGGCGCGCCGCCTCGCGCCGCGCCTCGGCCGCCGCCCGCGTCTCGCGCGCCATCGACAGTCCCTCCAGCGCCGCCCGCGCCTGCCGGTCCGCCTCCGCCAGCGCCGCTTCGCCGAGCGCCAGGGCGTCGGCTGCGGACCGGCGCAGCGCCTCCGCGCTCTCGATCTCGGCCAGCAGACGCCGCCGCTCGGTGAGGAAGGTGTCGGGCGCCTCCAGCAGCGCCGCCCGCTCGGTCGAGACCGTTTCGATGCGCCGCCGCGTCTCCTCGGCCGTCTGGCTGCTGCGCGCGGCGCGCTCGCGCCAGGCCTGCATGTCGGCGGCGATCGCCTGACGGCGCTGGGCACGCAGTTCCGCCTCGCGCCGCAGCGTCTGGACGCGGGCCCGCGCATCGGAGGCGGCGATCCGCCGCTCGCCCAGCAGGACACGGGCTTCGAGCAAGGCCGCCTCGAGCGCCGCCGTCGCGGCGAGGGCGGCGACGGCCTCCTGCTGCCGAGCCGCCTCGGCGGCCATTTCCGCGATGCCGCGGCCGAGCCGGTCGATCGCCTCGCTCAGCGCCGAGCGGCGGGCCGCGACCTCGCCGGCCTTGCGCTCGGCGGCGGCCAGCGTCTCGCGCGCCTGGTCGAGCGCGCGGCGCGCCAGCCTTGCGGCTTCGAGCGTCGCCGCTTCGGCCTGGGCTGCGGTCCGCGCCTCGCCGATGGCCTCGTCCAGCGCCCGGCGGGCTCGCGCGGCAACCTCCTGCGCGGCTTGCGCCGCCTGTTCGAGATCGCCGAGGCGGTTCTTCTCGGCGAGGCGGCGGGCGGCGGGGGAGGGCGCCTCGGCCGCTCCTGTCAGCCCGTCCCAGCGCCAGAGGTCGCCCTCGCGCGAGACCAGCCGCTGCCCCGGCTTCAAGGCGGCGCGCAGGCGCGGCCCGTCACCCCGCGCCACGACGCCGATCTGCGCCAGCCGCCGGCGCAGCGCCGCCGGTCCGGTGACATGCGCCGCCAGCGGCTCGGCCCCGCCCGGCAGGGCCGGGTCGGTCTCGCCCGGGCCGGTATCGTGCCAGTGGTTCGGCGCGGCCGGATCGGTCGCGGCATCGAGATCGTCGCCCAGCGCAGCACCGAGCGCGATCTCGTAGCCTTTCGCCACGGTCAGCGAATCGAGGATGGCGGGCCAGCGCTCCGCGCTCGCCGGAGCCAGCAGCTTGCGCAGCGTGCGGATCTCCGTGTCGAGCCGCTGCGCCTGGCGGTCGGCCTCGGCGAGCGGCGCCCGCGACTGGGTTTCGCGCTCGCGTGCCGCAGCCAGCGCCGTCCGGGCTTCCGAGGCTGCAGCATCCGCCCCGCGAAGGGCAAGGTCCGCGGCGGCGACGGCAGCCTGCAAGGGCTCCAGCGGCAGGGCGGCGCTGCCGGCGTCGAGCGCCGCTTGGTCGCGCAGCAGCCGGTCGCGCTCCTGCACCGCGCGCGCCTCGCGCTCCTTCGTCTCGTGCAGTGCCCGCTCCAGCGCGCCGCGCCGGGCCGAAAGCTCCGAGAGCGCGCCCTGGGCTGCCGCATGCGCGGCCTCCGCCTGGGCGAGTGCGGCTTCCGCCTCCGCCAGGACGGCCGCGGCAGCTTCCGCGCTCTGGGCTGCCCCATCGCCATCGCCGGCGAGGGCCGCGTCTTCCCGCGACAGGCGCGCGAGGCTCTCGGCGGCATCGCGCGCCACGTTCTCCTGCCGGCCGAGATCGCCCTGCAATTCCGCCAGCCGCCGCTCCAGCTCCTCCGCCCGCTGCCGGGCCCGGCGGTTTTCCGCCTCCAGTTCGTCGAGACCGCGCTTCAGCCGCACCAGCCCGGCCGCCGCGGCGGCCTCGCCCTCGCGCAGGGCCGGCAGCTCATGGGCGGCGATCGCCTGTTTCCGCGCCGCCTCGGCCTGAATCCCGGTGCGCTCCGTCACGATGCGCACCGCTTCCTCCAGCGCGCGGCCGGCCTCGGCCTCCTGCGCCCGCGCGAGATGATGCGCAAGCAGCGCCAGCGTCGCCTCGGCCCGGCGGATATCGGCGGCGAGGCTGCGATAGCGCGAGGCCTGGCGGGCCTGCCGCTGCAACGCCTCGATCTGCCCGTCGATCTCGCCGAGCACATCCTCCAGCCGCGTCAGGTTCTCTTCGGCGCCGCGCAGCCGCAGCTCGGCCTCGTGGCGGCGGCCATGCAGACCGGCGATGCCGGCGGCGTCTTCCAGGATGCGCCGGCGCGACTGCGGCTTGGCGGAGATGATTTCGGAAATCTGGCCCTGCCGGACGAGGGCCGGCGAGCGCGCGCCCGTCGCGGCATCGGCAAAGAGCAGCTGCACGTCGCGCGCGCGCACCTCCTTGCCGTTGACGCGATAGGTCGAGCCCTCCTCGCGCTCGATCCGGCGCGTGACCTCCAGAACGTCGGTCTCGTTGAAGGCGGAAGGAGCCTTGCGGTCGCTGTTGTCCAGCGTCAGCGCGACCTCCGCCATGTTGCGGCCGGGGCGCTCGTTCGAGCCCGCGAAGATGACGTCGTCCATCCCCGAGCCGCGCATGTTCTTGAACGAGCTTTCGCCCATCACCCAGCGCAGGGCTTCGACGAGATTGGATTTGCCGCAGCCATTGGGGCCGACGATGCCGGTCAGCCCGGGCTCGATCAGAAACTCCGTCGGCTCGACGAAGGTCTTGAAGCCGGTGAGCCTGAGGCGCGTCAGCTGCATCGGCGCGCCCGGTTTTTGTCACCCTCCGGCGTCGTCCCGGGCGATCGGAGATCGACCCTGGATCCATTCCGGAATGGTTCAGGCATGGATCCCGGATCGGCGCGTCTGCGCCGCTGGTCCGGGATGACCGCGCGGGTGGTTGGAGACCAGCCGCCCTCAGCCCCCCAGGAGCGGGGTGAGGATCTTGTCGAATTCGGCGATCGAGAGCGCACCTGAACGCTTCTGCCCGTTGATGAAGAAGGTCGGCGTCGAATCCACCCCGGCCTTGGCCCCACGATCCTTCACGACCGTGACGGCGTCATAGATATCCTGCCTTTTCAAGCAGGCTTCGAAGGAATCCTGTGTGAAACCGGCCTGCTTGACCATGGTCGACAGCGCATCGACCGGCTTGTCGGTGAAGGCCCAGACCTTCTGCTGCGCGAAGAGCAGGTCGGTCATCGCGACATATTTGTCGTTGCCGTTGCAGCGCGCGAGCATGAAGCCGGCTGTCGCCAGCGGGTCCAGCGGAAATTCGCGGAGCGTGAAGCGCACCTTGCCGGTGTCGATGTACTTCGCCTTCAGGGCCGGCCAGGTGTCCTTGTGGAAGGTGGCGCAATGGCCGCAGGTCAGCGAGGCGTATTCGATGATGGTGACCTTGGCGTCCGGCGAGCCGAGCCAGACATCGCCGAGCGGGCCGGGCGTCAGGAGGTCGGCCTGGGCCCGCGCTGCGGGAGCGCCGAGCATCGCGGCCGCCGCGAGACCGGCCGTCGCGGTCAGAAGCTGTCGCCTGTTCGTCATCGTCGTGGTTCCTGGAATGCGAATGTCATGGGCCAAGGCCCGGTTGCCGGTCCTATAGAGGCGCGGAGGATTGTGGCAAGATCGTCACCGCGCCGCCGCGCATCCCTCACGAAGCTGTGTCGGAGCGCTGTCGCGCTGCCCGTTGCGCGACATGGGCGCCGAGCCGCGCCAGGCTGGCCCGCAGCGCCTCGCTTTCGACGCCGGCGACCTCGCGCTCCATCCGCGCCAGGAGGGCGGGATCGGCTGCCGGCGCGGTCGTGGCCACCACCGGCGCGTCCACCGGCCCCTGCTTCAGCACGAGCTTGCCGACGGCCCGCCAGCCGAGATGGGTGTTGACCCGCTCGATCACGATCGGCCCGAGCTGCTGCATCTCGAGCGCGAAGGCGCTCTCGACCCGCACCACCATCGTCGCGGGATCGGACATCTCGCCGGGGGCTGGGCGCCGCCGCGGCCAGTCGATCTTGAGCGGGCGCGTGCGGGCGGCCAGCCGCTCGCCGACGATCTCCGGCCAGAGCGCGACGATCGCCCGCCCGGCGAATCCCTGCGCGGCGAGCGCGGGCGCGAGCAGGTCGTCGATCAGGTCTGCGAGGGGTTTGACGGCCATGCGCGACTGTGCGGCGCTGCGCTCGCCGGCGCAAGCCGGCCGCGCATCATCCCGCGGCCCGCTCCCGCCCGACGGCCAGGCGCTGCGGCGCCCCGCCGAGGCGCCCGGCGAGCGCATGGCCCTTGGGCAGGACGAGCCCGGCGCGCAACCGGTGCGGTCCGAAGGAGAGGCCGGCGCGCTCGCGCAGCGACTGGGCGAAGCCCTTGAGCGGGATCAGCGCCGGCCTGTCCGGCGCCATCAGCAGATGGCGCTCCACGGCTTGCGGCCAGTGCGCCTGCGGCAGGTCGCCTTCTTCCAACAGCAGGAGCCAGTCGCCCCGCGCCTGGGCCGCGCCCGCCGGCCAGCTTTCCGACCCGCCGGCGCGCAGATAGCTCGCTCCGGTCGCATCCGCGAGGCGCTCCACCGTGGCGTCGCCCACGGCATCGAGAACGACGGCATGGCCGAGGAATCCGTCGGCCACCGCCGGGATCAGGACGGAAAAAGTGGCCGCGAGGGCCTCGGTCGAGCCAGCGCTGCGTATGACCGCGGTGAGCATGCGCCTCCTTATGTCGCAGCGCAGCATGTCGCAATCCTGTCGCTTGCAATTCGTTCCCTTTATGTTCACATTAAACGACGCAGAAATCGCCGATTCCCGGTGATTTTCGAAGGATGTTCAGCGCCATGCTCCAGAGCAGGCCCTCTTCGCGGCCGATTTCCGCCCAGCCACTGAAACAGGCCGGTGCGGGCCGGATGTCGGTCTCGGCGCGCGTCGCGCCGGTCGATCCGCTCGCCTATGCCGGCCACCGCATCGATCCCGAGCGCCGGCGCGGACGCGGCGCGACGATCAATCCCGGCGGCCGCTTCGAGGCCGAGCAGCGCATCAGCGAGGATGACGGCTGGGGCTCGCTCGGCGAGCTCCCGGCGTTCAGGACCGAGGTCGCGGTCGAGAAGCCGCGCACCATCATCACCAAGAACGATTCCCCGGATATTTCGTTCGACCGCTCGATCAACCCCTATCGCGGCTGCGAGCATGGCTGCGTCTACTGCTTCGCGCGGCCGAGCCACGCCTATCTCGGCCTGTCGCCGGGGCTCGACTTCGAGAGCAGGCTGACCGCCAAGCCCGACGCCGCGCTGCTGCTGGAGAAGGAACTCTCGGCCCCGTCCTACCAGCCGCGCACCATCGCGATCGGCACCAACACCGACGCCTATCAGCCGATCGAGAAGAAGCTGCGCATCATGCGCCAGATCCTTGAGGTGCTGGCGAGGTTCAACCACCCGGTCGGCATCGTCACCAAGTCGGCGCTGGTCCAGCGCGACATCGACATCCTCGCGCCGATGGCGGCGAAGGGGCTGGCCAAGGTCGCGATCTCGATCACCACGCTGGACCCCAAGGTCGCGCGCGGCATGGAGCCGCGCGCCGCCTCGCCCGCCAAGCGGCTGGAAACGGTGAAGGCGCTGTCCGACGCGGGCATCCCGGTGACGGTGCTGGTGGCCCCAATCATTCCGGCGATCAACGAGCACGAGATCGAGCGCATCCTCGACGCGGCGAAGGCCGCCGGTGCCCGCGAGGCCGGCTATGTGCTGCTGCGCCTGCCGCTGGAGGTGAAGGACCTCGTGCAGGACTGGCTCCTGACCCATCACCCCGACAAGCTGCGCCATGTCGTCTCGCTGATCCGCTCGACGCGCGGCGGCAAGGACTACGACGCCGCCTGGGGCCAGCGCCAGGTCGGCTCCGGCCCCTATGCCTGGATGATCGGCCGGCGCTTCGAGATGGCGGCTGAGCGGCTGGGCTTCAACGGCACCCGCACGCGCCTGCGCAACGACCTCTTTGTCAAGCCGGAGAAGGAGAAGGCGCAGCTGAGCCTGTTCTGAGGGGACATCGGCTCTTGCCCGAGCCCTCATCCTGAGGAGCAGCCGCCAGGCTGCGTCTCGCAGGATGCTCCAGGAGGCTCCGGAACCAGCTGGAACATCCTTCGTGACGCGGATTTGTGCCCGCTCATTAGGATGAGGGCTGAGAAGGGATCGCCGCTATTGGTTTTGCCGCGAATCGGCATAAGCCCCGCCCATGACCGCGCATTTCCACCGCGAGACAAAAGCCATCGCCGAGGGCCTCTGGCCGCTCGCGGGCGTCGACGAGGTCGGGCGCGGGCCGCTGGCCGGGCCGGTGGTGGCGGCGGCGGTGGTTCTCGATCCGCAGACGGTGCCAGAGGGGCTCGACGATTCGAAGAACCTGACCCCGGCGCGGCGCGATGAGCTGTTTGCGCTGATCGCGGAATCGGCGCTCGCCATCGGCGTCGCCAGCGCCACCGCCGCCGAGATCGACGCCATCAACATCCGCCAGGCGACGCTGCTGGCGATGCGGCGCGCGGTGGCGGCGCTGGCGCTCCCCCCCGCCTTCGTTCTCGTCGACGGCAACGATCCGCCGACGCTGGCTTGTGCCGCTGAGTCCGTCATCGGCGGCGACGCGCAGATCGCCTCGATCGCAGCCGCCTCGATCGTCGCCAAGGTCACCCGCGACGCGATGATGGCGCGGCTTTGTACGCGCTATCCGGCCTACGGCTTCTCGCTCCACGCCGGTTACGGCACGCCTCGGCACCGCGCCGCCATTCAGGCGCACGGCCCCTGCCCCGAGCACCGCTACTCCTTCGCGCCGGTGAAGGGTGTCTGGCGGCGTTGACGAGAGCGTCGCCGGAGGTTTCGACCGTCATGGTCGGGCTTGTGGCGACCATCCACGCCCTGCCCCTGACTAGGCAGCGACTACCGACATCGGCCTTGTCTACGACCCGCCTTGCAAGACGTGGACGGTCGCCACAAGGGCGACCATGATGGCAGGGGATTCACGCTGGCCGCATGGTGCCGCGCCTTTACCTCCCCTTAGCAATTCCCCATATCCGCCAGGCATCTGGGCAAAAACTGCAGCCCCAGAATGAGACGCATTTTTTTCGAAGCCTAAACCCGGCTTTTACCCTGACTGGCCAATATCGCGACTGTTCAAGTTGCGTAACGGTCTTGGGGCGTCATGGGTATTTTGCGTACCGGGACCACCAGCGCCGCCGTCCGGATTCAGGTTTCGCGTACCGGGCGGCCCGCGCTGCAGTCTCCCATCAAGGCACCCCGGCTCAAGCCGGCCGGCCTGCCCACGGAGCTGCCGCTCGACCAGATTCTGCTCGGCGATTGCGTGGCGGCCCTCGAGGCGCTGCCGCCCGCCAGCGTCGATCTCGTCTTCGCCGACCCGCCCTACAATCTCCAGCTCGGCGGCGATCTGCGCCGGCCCGACGACAGCCTCGTCGATGCCGTCGACGACGACTGGGACAAGTTCTCCTCTTTCGCCGAATACGACGCCTTCACCCGCGCCTGGCTGGCTGAGTGCCGCCGCGTGCTGAAGCCGGATGGCGCACTTTGGGTCATCGGCAGCTATCACAACATCTTCCGCGTCGGCACGATCCTGCAGGATCTCGGCTTCTGGGTGCTGAACGACATCGTCTGGCGCAAGGCCAACCCGATGCCGAATTTCCGCGGGCGGCGCTTCACCAACGCGCATGAGACGCTGATCTGGGCGGCGCGCGGCGAGGCCTCCAAATACACCTTCCACTACGAGGCGCTGAAGGGCGGCAATGACGACCTGCAGATGCGCTCGGACTGGTATCTGCCGCTCTGCACCGGCGAGGAACGGCTGAAGGACGAAGGCGGCGCCAAGGTCCATCCGACGCAGAAGCCCGAGGCCCTGCTCGCCCGCGTCATGCTCTCGGCCAGCAATCCGGGCGACGTGATCCTCGATCCTTTCTTCGGCACCGGCACCACCGGCGCCGTCGCCAAGGCGCTCGGCCGCCGCTTCATCGGCATCGAGCGCGAGAGCGCCTATGCCGAGGCCGCCCGCAAGCGCATCGCCGCGATCACGCCGCTGCCGCCCGAGGCCTTCGCCACCGCGCCCTCCAAGCGCAGCGAGCCGCGCGTGCCCTTCCTCGCGCTCGTCGAGGCCGGGCTGGTCAAGGCCGGCGAGACCGTCACCGACGAGAAGCGCCGCCACAAGGCGATCATCCGCGCCGACGGCACGCTGCTGCTCGACCCGGCGGTGGGCTCGATCCACAAGATCGGCGCGCTGGCGCAGGGCCTGCCGAGCTGCAATGGCTGGACCTTCTGGCATGTCGAGCGCGACGGCGCCCTGATGCTGCTCGACACCCTGCGCGGCGAGATCCGCGCGCAGATGGCGGCGGCGTGAGGCTGTCCTCCGTTCGGATGACGGAGAGCCCTGCTCAGCTACGCTAGCCTTCAGGTCATGGGCTCCTCTGCGGAGCCGACATGGCGCGGAGGCGGCGATGGCGGCGATCCTGAAGCTCGGTGCGGCGGGACCTGAGGTGAGGAGGCTGCAGGAGGCCCTCAACCTTCGGCAGAAACCCAAGCCGCCTCTGGTGCCCGACGGGCGTTTCGGGCCGCTGACGAAGACGGCGGTCAAGGCCTTCCAGAAGACGAACTGGCTCGTCGAGGACGGTGAGGCCGGGCCGGCGACCCAGTCATGCCTCTTCGAGACCGAGGCCTTCCCGCCCATTCTGCACAGGGTCCCTTTCATCGCACAGCCGACGAACACGACCTGCTGGGCGACGTCGACCGCGATGATGAAGAAGTCGACCGTGCCGATCATTATCGCGCGCACGCCGGCCGACATGATCGCCTCCGATGGTGGCCTGTTGAACTCATCCGAGACCGACCAGGCGATCGTAACCGGTACCCGCTATGGCAGGGTGCATGGGCTGCGCTGCAACGCGCCTCAATCCTGGACAGTCGACAAGCTGAAGCAGTCGCTGTCGCATGGCCCGCTGATGTTCGACATGCTCTGGAATGTCGGGGAATACACCGCCGGTCGCGGCAGTCCGGGTCACATGATCGTCGTCGTCGGCATGCGCGGCAACGGCGAGGCCGATGGCAGCGGCACGACACTCCGCATCCACGATCCCTGGCCGCCCAATCGTGGCAAGATCTACTCGAAGGGCTATGCGAAATGGGCCGTTGAGTTGCCGACGATGACCTACCGCGTCTTCGAGCTGGCGTAGAGCCCCGCCGCCTCCAGCACCTTCACCATCACGCCCGACAGCGGCTCCTCGCCCAGCGCCGCCAGCGGCGTGAAGCGCATGCCTGCCGGAGCCTGCGTCCCGGCCGGCGCGCTCGCCTTGAACACCGTCAGCTCCAGCGGGAAATGCGTGAAGACATGGCGCACCGGCGGCGAAAGCTGCTCCCAGCGCGTCACCACCGGCGCGTCCTGCCACGCCCCGTCCAGCTCGTAATCGGCGCGCCACTCGCTGGTCGGCACCTCGGCCATGCCGCCGAGCAGGCCCTTGGGCGGGCGGGTGCGCAGCAGCAATGCGCCGTCCGCGCGCAGCAGCACGAAGGCCGCGCCTTTGCGGGTCACGCCCGCCTTCTTCGCCGCCTTGCGCGGGAAGCTCTCCTGCGTGCCCTCCGCTCGCGCCCGGCAGGGCTCGCGCCAGGGGCAGAGCCCGCAGGCGGGATTGCGCGGCGTGCAGATCGTGGCGCCGAGATCCATCAGCGCCTGCGCGAAATCGCCTGGCCGGTCCTGCGGCATCATCACCAGCACGCGCTCGCGCAGCAGCGGGCGGGCGCCGGGCAGGAGATCCTCGATCGCGAAGAGGCGCGTCATCACCCGCTCGACATTGCCGTCCACCGCCGCGGCCGGCCGGTCGAAGGCGATCGCCGCCACGGCGCCGGCCGTATAGGCGCCGATGCCGGGCAGGGCGCGCAGACCCTCCTCGCTGTCGGGAAAACGCCCGCCATGCTCGGCGACGACGGCGATGGCGCAGGCATGGAGGTTGCGGGCGCGCGAATAATAGCCGAGCCCGGCCCAGGCCTGCATCACCGCCTCCGACGGCGCCTCCGCCAGAGCCTGTACGGTGGGAAACCGCGCCATGAAGCGTTCGAAATAGGGCTTCACCGCCGTGACAGTGGTCTGCTGCAGCATGATCTCGGAGGCCCAGACCCGGTAGGGATCGGGCCGTTCGCCCGGGCCCGCGCGCCAGGGCAGGGCGCGGCGGTGGCGGTCGTACCAGGCGAGGAGATCGGCGGCGGCGGGGCGCATCACCCGCTCTATAGAGGCTGGCGCGGACGCGGCAACTGGAGGCCGCCTCACGATCGCGTCGGCCGGTCGCGCCCGTGTTGCTCGGCCGTGCCGAGCGGCTCCAGCCAGTGCTCCCTCCGGATCGTCCAGAGTTCGTAGCCGGGCGCGAACCGGCTCGGCCCGCCATCCAGCGTCCCGAGCTTGATCTCGATCTCGTCGGACCCTTCGTCGAAGCAGAACAGCGAGGAGCCACATTGCGGGCAGAAGCGGTCGAGGCCGGCGCGGCTACGCCAGCCGCCCAATTCGCCCGACAGCGTCACCGCCGCGCGCGGCCAGATGCCGAAGAAGGAGAAGGCCGAGCCGGTATCCTTCCGGCATGTCTCGCAATGGCAGAGGCCGGTGCGCACCGGCTCGCCGCGGATCTCGTAGCGAACCTGCCCGCATTTGCAGCCGCCCAGCCGTGTCATCGCAAACCTCCTCTGTCGTGGTGGCGCCGAGCGATCGGCCCTCTCAGGCCGGTTGCCTGGCGGCCTCTCGGCGAACACCGGCGACGGGCTCGGGTTCCGACGGGAGGGCCGATGGCGGTCGATGAAACTGCAGCGAGACCAGAGCCCCGCCCCCCGCGGCATCGCTGATGCCGACCTCGGCCTGGTGGGCTTCCGCGATACGCTTGACGATCGCGAGGCCGAGCCCGGTGCCGCCGAGATCGGACGCCGCCCCGCGCCAGAAGCGCTTGAAAACGGTGTCGCGATGGACGGCCGGGATGCCCGGGCCATGGTCGCGCACGCTCAGGCGCCCCGTCTCTTCGACAGCCAGAGTCACCTCGGTTCCGGCGGGCGTGAACCGCAAGCCGTTGTCGACGAGGTTGCGCAGGGCATGGGCGATCGCGTCGGCATCGCCCATCACGGGGCAGGCATCGGGCCCCTCATAGGCAATCTGCCGCTGAGCCGCGATCGCGATCGGGGCCATGTCGGCGACGACGCTGCGTGCGATGGCGGCGAGGTCCGACTGCATGGCCGGATCGACCACCAGCGTGTCCGCCTGGGCGGCCGACAGCATCTGCTCGACGAGCCGGGTCAGGCGCGCGACATCGTCGCGAAGCGGCTGCGCAGCGGGGAGCTCCGGCAATTGCGCGACGCGGGCGGAGAGCACGGCCAGCGGCGTGCGCAGCGCGTGAGCGGCCTCGGCGGTGAAGGCGCGCTCGGCCTCGAGCGCATCCTCGAGCCGTCCGAGGGCATCGTTGATGGCTTCGACCATGTCGAGGATCTCGGCCGGCAGTCCGGCGGTCGGCAGGCGCCGCGTCGTCGTGCCGTGGCCGGTCTCACGGGCGGCCCGGGCGGCCTCGATCAGGGGGCGCAGCGACTGCCTGACCGTGACGATGTTGACCAGCACGAGACAGGCCGCGAAGGGCAGTAGCGCGACGAAGACATGGACGAACAGCTCGTCGAAAAAGACGAACAGCACGAGGCGCGAGGGGTCGCCGACCGAGGCGAAGCCGATCCGCGCCGGTTTGCCGCCGACATCGACCTTCTGCGACCCGACGAGGACAGTGCGCCCCTCATGCTGAACGGTCGACGAGCCGGCGTCGGAGGCGGCGACCGCGGCCCAGACCTCCGGTGGCACGAGCCCGGCATTGGCGGCATCGACGACCCGGCCGTCATGGTCGAGGATGCGGTAGGCATAGGCCTCGGGGTAGTCACGGAAATCATGGATCAGGCGCTCGCCGGGCCTGAACTGCAGCGTCCCGTCCGGAAGGCGAGACAGGGCGGTTTCCAGACGGCCGATCTGGCGGGAAATCTTTTCGCGCTGAAGCTCGTCGCGATCCAGGCTGTAATAGCCCGTCACCAGGGCGATGTTGACGATCGTCAGCAGCACGCTGCCCAGCACGAGCCTGCGCGTCAGCAGCGAGATCAGCGAATGCGGTCTCATCGCGGTGCCTCCGTCAGCAGATAGCCGACGCCTCTGACCGTGTGCAGGACCACGCTGGCGCCCGCCTCGG
Source organism: Allobosea massiliensis (assembly GCF_042655245.1). NCBI lineage: Bacteria > Pseudomonadati > Pseudomonadota > Alphaproteobacteria > Hyphomicrobiales > Alloboseaceae > Allobosea > Allobosea massiliensis. The sequence goes on from NZ_JBHSLU010000007.1 coordinate 280,904, forward strand.
TCAGGCTCCGGCGCAGGCGCGAGACCGAGGCCTCGAGCGCATTGGGCCCCGGCGCCTCGTCGATCGTGTAGATCGCGGCCTCGATGGCGGGGCGGGGCACGACCTTGCCGCTGCGCCGCATCAGCACTTCCAGGACATCGACCTCGCGCCGGGCGATTGCGAGCGGCTGCTCGCGGACCATGGCCATGCGGCTGATGGTGTCCAGCGCGATGTCGCCGCAGGTCAGTTGCCCGCCGAGCAGCCCGCCGGGGCGTCTCAGCAGGGCGCGGCAGCGCGCCGCGATCTCGGCGGGCGCCGCCGGCTTGCCGAGATAATCATCCGCACCGCGGTCGAGGCCATCGATGCGCTGGTTCAGGCCGGTCTGCGCCGTCACCACGAGGATGGGGATCGCCAGCCCCTCCGAACGCAGCTGCGCCAGCAGCGTCAGCCCATCGCCATCCGGCAGGCCGAGATCGAGCACGATCACGTCTGGCGGCGCGACGGCCAGCAGTTCGCGCGCCTCGCTCACGCAGCGCGCGACATCGACGCGGAAGCCCTCGCTCTCGAGGTGGCGGCTGGTCAGGTCGGCGAGGGCGCCGACATCTTCGATCAGCAGCAGCTTCATTCATCAGGACTCCGTCAGGCAGCAGACCTAGCCCGGTTGGGTAACGCCACAATCGGGTTTTGCCTCATGCACGGAATTGCCGCCGCTCTTCTCAGCCATGTTCCGCTCGTCGCCTATCCCTATCGCGGCGAGAATTGCGCCTGCAATCTCTGCGGCGGAACGGCCGCGACCGTGGTCTGCCGCTACGACCGTCGGCTCAAGCCGCTGACCACCGTCAGCTGCGACGGATGCGGCCTGATGAGAACCGATCCGATGCCGAGCGAGGAGGAGCTCGGCCGCTATTACGCGTCGAGCTATCGCCTCGACTATCAGTTCGCGCGCAACGGCACACCGCCGCGGCTCCATCTGAAACGCAGCAGGGCGGAGGCGACCGCGCGCTTCGCCCTGCTGGGAGACTATCTTGAACCCGCCTCGCGAATTCTCGATCTGGGCTCCGGCTCGGGCGAGTTCCTCGACATCCTCGCCAGAGCGGGGCACCGGGCGACGGGTATCGAGCCGGGGCGGGATTTCGCCCGCTACGCCCGCGCGGCCTATGGTGCCGACGTCATCGAGTCCTCGTGGCAGGCCGCCGACCTGCCTGCCACCTCCTTCGACCTGATCTCAGCCCAGCATGTGCTGGAGCATCTGCGCGAGCCCGTCGATGCGCTCCGCCGCCTGGCGCACTGGCTGGCGCAGGACGGTTTCATCCATGTCGAGGTGCCGAACGCCGCCGCCACGCGGCACGATCCGCTGCAGCAATTCCACTTCGCCCATGTGCACCACTTCACGCCGGATACCCTCGTCGCGGCGGCAGAGCGGGCTGGCCTCGTGTTCCACGCAGGCGGCTACCCCAGCCCCACGACGATGATCTTCCGCAAGCTCGCGCCGGGCGAGACGCCAGTCCGGCGAGCGCCGCCTCAGGCCAGGTCCCAACTCAGGCTCGGCACATTGTCACCGGGCCGCTATCTGCTGTCGGGGCGCTGGGCAATGAATGCCATCAACCGGGCCCGCCGGTTCCTGCAGGATTCGGGGCAGGCTTCCACCGTGAGCTGACCGGTCTCAGACCTGCGGCGGCTTGAAGGTGTCGCAGGCCTGCATCGACCCGGTCCGGAAACCGGTGTTGAACCAGCGCTGGCGCTGGGCCGAGGAGCCATGGGTAAAGGAGTCCGGCACCACCTGGCCGCGCGACGCCTGCTGCAGCTTGTCGTCGCCGATCGCGGCGGCGGTGCGCATCGCTTCCTCGATGTCGCCCTGGTCGATGCGCCCCATCGCCTGGATGTTGTGCGCCCAGACACCGGCGAAGCAGTCCGCCTGCAACTCGATGCGAACCGAGATCGCATTGGCCTCGCGCTGCGAGGAGCGCTCGCGCAGCTGGTTGGCCCTCGGCAGGATTCCGAGGAGGTTCTGGATGTGGTGGCCAACCTCGTGGCCGATGACATAAGCATAGGCGAAGTCGCCGCCGCCGCCGAGCCGGCGCTGCATCTCCTGGAAGAAGGACAGGTCGAGATAAACGCGCTTGTCAGGCGGGCAGTAGAACGGCCCCATCGCCGACTGGGCGGTGCCGCAGGCCGAACTCGAGACCCGGTCGAAGATCACCAGCCGCGGCGGCTCGTAGCGCCGGTTAGCCTGCTGCGGCAGAAGCTTCGACCAGACGTCCTCGTTCTGCGCCAGAACGGCCGAGACAAAGCGGCCCATCTCGTCCTGGGGCGGTCCGGCCTGGCGGCGCGTCTCCTGCGTCGGCGCCTGGCGCCCGCCGATGCCGCCGATCAGCTCCGCCCCGCCGATCAGCAGCCGCGGGTCGATGCCGAGCGCCCAGCCGACGAGACCGAGCACCACCATGGTTCCGATGCCGAGTCCCCCGCGCCCGCCCGGCAGCCCGGCGAAGTCACCGCCACCGCTCCCGCGCCGGTCCTCGACATTCTCGGACTGGCGGTAGTCTTCCCACTGCATGGCGTCTTCCCCGTGAGCCTGCCGGCAATCTCTACGGAGAGCGCGCCGGACTCAAGCCAGCATCGAACCGCTGGAACGCTCCGCGGTTCCCCCTAATGATAGCCGCTGTCCGCCTTCACCTTGCCGCGGAAGGTCCAGTAGACGAAGGCGGTGTAGAACAGGATCATCGGCAGCAGGAAGGTCACCCCGATCAGCACGAAGACATGCGAGGAGGGCGCCGCCGCGACGTCCCAGATCGTCAGGTCCGGCGGCACCAAATAGGGGTAGTTCGACACAGCGAGCCCCAGGAAGCAGAGCACGAAGATCGCGATCGTCAGGGCAAACGGCGTGAATTCGTGCCGGCCGTGCAGCCGCCGCCAGGCGAGAAAGCCGCACAGCGCCGTCAGCACCGGGAGCGGCCAGAGCAGCGCCATGTTGCGCCAGGTGAACCAGCGCTCCGCGATGCGCGGATGCGCGTAGGGCGTCCAGAGCGAGACGATGAGCGCAAAGGCCAGAAGCCCGAGCAGCAGCACCTTCGCCTGCGAACGGGCGCGCTCCGCCACGCGCCCTTCCGTCTTGTAGATCAGCCAGGTCGCACCCAGCAGCGCATAGCCCACGACGACGCCCGCCCCGCACATCAGCGTAAACGGAGTGAACCAGTCGAAGGGGCCGCCGGCGAACTGCCGGTCGACCACGGTGATGCCCTGGATCATCCCGCCGAGGATCAGCCCCTGCGCGAAGGCCGCCAGCGTCGAGCCGAGCCAGAAGGCGAGGTCCCAGACCCTGTGCTTGGGCTTGGCGACCCAGCGGAACTCGAAGGCGACGCCCCGGAAGATCAGCGCCAGCAGCATCAGCGTCACCGGCAGGTAGAAGGCCGGCATGATGATGGCGTAGGCGGTCGGGAAGGCGACCCAGAGCCCGCCGCCGCCCAGTACCAGCCAGGTCTCGTTGCCGTCCCAGAACGGCGCGACCGAGTTCATCATCTGGTCGCGCTCGCCCTCGTCGCGCGTCGTCGGGAACAGGATCGCGATGCCGAGGTCGAAGCCGTCGAGCACGACATAGAGCATCACCGCGGTGCCGATCAGGCCGGCCCAGATGACGGGGAGATACCATTCCATCGCGGGTCTCTCCTCAGCTCGCGGGCTGGATGCGGTCGTCGCCGGGTCGCCCGTCGCCGAAGAGGTCCGAAGCCGGCGCCTGCGCCGCCTTGAGCGGCCGCTGCGAGGGCTGCTCCGGCGGGTCCTGGGTCGTGATCGCGTCCGGCCCCTTGTCGATCAGCCGGTTGATCAGCAGCACCCCGGCCGAGAAGACGACGCAGTAGACGCAGACGAACAGCGCCAGCGAGATCGCAACCTGACCCGCCGTGACCGGCGAGATCGCGTCCTTGGAGCGCAGCACGCCGGTGGCGATCCAGGGCTGGCGCCCGACCTCGGTGACGAACCAGCCGGCGAGGATCGCCATGAAGCCGAGCGGCCAAGTGTATTGGGCGACCCAGAGCCAGCGCCGCTCCTCGAAGACCCGGCCCTTCCACCAGAGCCAGGCGCCCAGCCAGCCGAAGGCGATCATGAAGAAGCCGATGCCGACCATGATCCGGAACCCGAAGAAGGGAATCTTGACCGGTGGCCGGTCCGCCACGGCGAAGTCGTTCAGGCTCGGGAAAAGCGCGTCCATGCTGCCATGGGTGACGAGGCTGGCGAGACCGGGGATGGCGATCTCGAAGCGGTTGACGCCCTTCTCCTCGTCCGGCCAGGCGAACAGCACCAGCGGCGCCGGCTTGGAGGAATCCCAATGCGCCTCGATCGCGGCGAGCTTGGCGGGCTGGTACTTGGCGGTGTCTTCGCCGTGGCGGTGGCCGATGACCGCCTGGAGCGGCGCCGTCAGCGCGATCATCAGGATCGCCATCCGCACCATGGTGCGCGCCGATTCGGTGCGGTGGCCGGCCAGCAGATGGCGCGCCCCCGTCGCCAGCACGACGAAGGCGGTGGTGAGATACGCCGCCGTCATCATGTGCATGAAGCGCATCGGGAAGGTCGGGTTGAAGATGATCTGCAGCCAGTCGACCGGATAGGCAATGCCGTCGCGCATCTCGTGGCCGGTGGGATACTGCATCCAGCTGTTGGCGGAGAGGATCCAGAAGCCCGAGAGCGCCGTGCCGCCGGCAACGATGCAGGCCGAGAGGAAATGCAGCCAGGGTGGCACGCGCTTCCAGCCGAACAGCATCACCCCGAGGAAGGAGGCTTCGAGGAAGAAGGCGGTCAGCACCTCATAGCCGATGATCGGGCCGATGACGTTGCCGACCACCTGCGAGAATCGGCTCCAGTTCGTGCCGAACTGATAGGAAAGCACGATGCCGGAGACCACGCCCATCGCGAAGGAGACGGCGAAGATCTTGGTCCAGAACCGCGCCAGGATGTGGAACTTGATGTCGCCGGTCTTCAGCCAGAGCCCGAGCAGCGTCGCGATATAGGCCGAGAGCCCGATCGTGAAGGCGGGGAAGACGATGTGGAAGGAGACGGTGAAGGCGAACTGGATCCGCGAGAGCAGGAAGGCGTCGATGACCATGACCGTTCTCCGTCCGATTCCGCCGACACTCCACCACGGGAGGGACGACGATGCCAGCGCAGCTTAGGCCCTGTGCGTCGGCGCCGCATGAGGAATCGTCCAACCGTTCCTAGGACCCTTTGCCCAAGGCCGCCTTCAGCGCCCGCATGTCGCGCCAGGCCAGGCGCTTCTGCAGCGGCTGGCGCAGGAGATAGGCCGGGTGCAGCGTCGCCATGGCCGGGATGCGCCGCGTGCCGGTCTCATACTCCTGCCATTTGCCGCGCGAGGCCAGGATGCCGGACAGCCCGAGCAGCCCCTGGGCGGAGGGGCCGCCGATGCAGAGCAGGATATCGGGGTCGGCGAGCTGGATCTGGCGCTGGATGAAGGGCAGGCAGATCGCGACCTCCTGCGGCGTCGGCGTGCGGTTGCCGGGCGGCCGCCAGGGCAGGAGATTGGCGATGTAGACGTCGTCCTTGCGGCTCAGCCCGATGGCGGCGAGCATCCGGTCGAGCAACTGGCCCGAGCGCCCGACGAAGGGCAGGCCGATGCGGTCCTCGTCGGCGCCCGGCGCCTCGCCGACGATCATGACTCGTCCGTTCGGGTTGCCGTCGGCGAAGACCAGGCTCTTGGCGGTCGCCTTCAGCGCGCAGCCCTCGAACCGCGCCAGCGCGTCCTTCAGCTCCTCCAGCGTCGCGGCCTCCTGCGCCAGGGCGCGCGCGCTCAGGGCTGCGTCGTCGGGGGCCGTCGCGGCGGCGGCGTTGGGGCGCACGGCCATTGCGGCCGGCTGGCCGCCACGCGGCGGCAGGACCGGCCGCGGCCGTGAGGGCTCGCTGACGATGGGCGCGGCGAAATGATCATGCGTCACCTCATCCAGCGCCTCGGTGATGCCCATGTCGGCATACCAGGCGACGAGCTCGGCAGGGTCGGGCGCGGCGGTCAGGGACATCGCGCCTGTCTAGCACGCCGGCACCGCGCTTCGCGAGCTGCCGCGGTTGCAAATTGAACCGTGCGCTTGGATAGAGGGTTTCCAGTCTGTCGCCTGCCTCGCCTTGTCGAGGGATGGTAGATAGTTTATATGTAAACTAATTGGCGTGAGGCCGGGTGCAGCCTGTTGGGCGCGGGCCTTCGGAGGGCGAGATGGATCTCGATCAGGCACGGGCCGAACCCCGCGAGAGCATGGACTACGACGTCGTCATCGTCGGCGCGGGCCCGGCCGGCCTCGCCGCGGCGATCCGGCTCAAGCAGCTCGACGAGAATGTCTCCGTCGTCGTGGTCGAGAAGGGCGCCGAGGTCGGCGCGCATATCCTCTCGGGCGCCGTGATCGACCCCTCGGGCCTCGACGCGCTGCTGCCCGACTGGCGCCAGGACGAGGCCCGCCCGCTGACCACCGAGGTCAGCGAGGACATCTTCTACTTCCTGACAGAGCCGAACGGCTTGCGCCTGCCGAATGTCGGCATGCCGAAGCTGATGAACAATCACGGCAATTTCGTCGGCTCGCTCGGGCTGGTGACGAAATATCTCGCGGGCCGGGCGGAGGCGCTGGGCGTCGAGATCTATCCCGGCTTCGCTGCGGCCGAACTGCTGTTCAACGAGGACGGCTCCGTTGCCGGCATCGCAACCGGCGACATGGGCATCGCCAAGGACGGCACGGTCTCCGAGCGCTTCACCCGCGGCATGGAGCTGCGTGGGCGCTACACCCTGCTGGGAGAGGGGGCCCGTGGCTCGCTCTCCAAGATCGCCATCCGCAAATTCGGCCTCGATGCCGGCCGCGAGCCGCAGAAATACGGCATCGGCCTGAAGGAGATCTGGCAGGTCAAGCCGGAGAAGTTCGTCAAGGGCCGCGTCCAGCACTCCTTCGGCTGGCCGCTCGACAGCCGCACCGGCGGCGGCTCCTTCCTCTATCATTTCGACGATAACCTGGTCACCGTCGGCTTCGTCGTGCATCTCAATTACGAGAACCCGACGCTTTCGCCCTTCGACGAGTTCCAGCGCTTCAAAACCCATCCGCTGATCCGAGACCTGTTCGAGGGCGGCAAGCGGCTCTCCTACGGCTCGCGCGCCATCACCGAGGGCGGCTGGCAATCGGTGCCGAAGCTGACCTTCCCGGGCGGGGCGCTGATCGGCTGCGCGGCCGGTTTCGTCAACGTTCCCCGCATCAAGGGCAGCCACAACGCCATCGCCTCCGGCATGCTGGCGGCCGAGAAGCTGGTCCCGGTGCTCGCCGCCGGCCGCTCGCATGACGAGGTCGTCGAGATCGAGAACGAGTGGCGCGACGGCCCGATCGGCGCGGACCTCAAGCCGGTTCGCAACGTCAAGCCGCTCTGGTCGAAATACGGCACGCTGCTCGGCATCGGGCTCGGCGGCATCGACATGTGGCTGAACCAGCTCTTCGGCTGGTCGCCCTTCGGCACGCTGAAGCACGGCAAGCCCGACCATGCGACGCTGAAGCTGCTCAGCGAGGTCAAGCCGATCGTCTATCCGAAGCCCGACGGCAAGATCAGCTTCGACAAGCTCTCCTCGGTCTTCCTCTCCTCGACCAACCACGAGGAGGACCAGCCCGCCCATCTCAAGCTGACCGACCCGTCGATCCCGATCGAGAAGAACCTGCCGCTCTACGGCGAGCCGGCGCGGCTCTACTGCCCGGCCGGAGTCTACGAGGTGGTCTACAAGGACGCCGAGGCGAAGACCGAGCCGCGCTTCGTGATCAACGCGCAGAACTGCGTCCACTGCAAGACTTGCGACATCAAGGATCCGGCCCAGAACATCACCTGGACGGTGCCCGAGGGCGGCGGCGGGCCGGGCTACGCGAACATGTGACGCGGCCGCTCGTCGCAGCCGACATCAAAAAGGGGGCGTGCCGGCTGGCACGCCCCCTTTTTCGAGACGCCGGCCGCAGCCGGCGCGAAGACGATCAGCCCTTGCGGACGACGGCCGGAGCCGGCTTCTGCGGCTGGGCGCAGCCGGCGGCGAAACCGGCGAGGAGGGCGACGGCGGCAACGCTGAGAACGAGCTTCTTCATGGGAAGGATCCTGTCCGAATCGTCGTGACGGAGAAACGACGCCGGACGATAGCCGACGAATTGCTGAGACATCGACAACGAAAACTGCGGGACGCTGCGTCACTGCGCGGTTTTGCTGCACTGTGGCCGGCGCGCTACGGCACGGGCCGGTTCGGCCCCCGCGAGGCTTGCCCGCCCGCCTGGAAACGGCCATCTTGCCGACTTACGCGAAGCGGTCACGGTCGCGCGTCACCGACCACGTCTGCCGCGAGATGCGCGCGACGGCAGACCGAAGGAGAATGGCAGTCGTGGGATCTGGAATGAACCGCCGTGGCCCGATCACGGCCGCTGCCTTGGCGTTGCTCCTGGCCCTGCCTGTCGGCGCGGCCGCCCAGGGGGCGCAGGCGCCGAGTGCTGCGCGCGCCACCGACCAGCTCGATACGGCCGAGAGCCTCGAGGGCAATTATCTCGCCGCGATCGTCGCCGGGGCTGGGCGCGACCTCGGCGCGGCGTCCATCTTCCTGCGCGAGGCGATCAAGGGCGACCCGCAGAACAACGACCTGCTGGAGCGCGCCTTCGTCGCCTTCCTCGCCGATGGCGCCATGCCGGATGCCTTCCGCGCCGCTGACAAGCTGATTCAGCGCGACCCCTCGAACGGCCTCGCCCAGCTCGCCATCGGCATCCGCGCACTGAAGCAGAAGAACTACCAGACCGCCCGCAATCATTTGCAGCGCGGCGGGCGCGGCCGTGCGGCCGACATCACCGCGACGCTCTTGTCAGCTTGGTCGCAGCTCGGTTCAGGGCAGACCACGCGCGCCATCGAGACGCTGGAACGGCTGCGCGGCGAGCCCTCCTACAACCTCTTTCGCGACTATCACGCCGGCCTCATCCTCGACGCGGCGGGCCGCAAGGCCGATGCCGAGAAGCGCCTGAAGACCGCCTATGAGTCGGAGAAGACGACGCTGCGGCTCGTCGATCTCTGGGCGAAGATGCAGGCCCGCAACGGCGATTTCGAGGGCGCGGCCGCGACCTATGCGGAGTTCGATCGCCTGTTGCCGAACCACCCGATCGTCCGCGATGGCCTGGCCAAGGTGGCGGCCAGGCAGGCGCCGCCCCGTCAGGTCGGCAACGCCCAGCAGGGCGCCGCCGAGGTGCTTTACGGCCTCGCCAGTGCCGGCAACCGCCAGGGCGACGAGGCCGCGGCGCTGCTCTATCTGCGCCTTGCCATCTATCTCGACCCCAACCACGACCTTGCGATCCTGACGCTGGGCGACATCCTCGAGCGCGCGCGCCAGCCCGAGGACGCCGTTGCCGTCTACGAGAAGATGCCAGCGACCTCGCCGCTTCGGCCCAATGCCGAGATCCAAGCCGGTCTCGCGCTGGAAAATCTGGGCCGGCCCGAAGAGGCGGTGAAGCACCTCAACGCCCTGATCGCCGAGCGGCCGGACGACATCGATGCGCTCTCGGCGCTGGGCAACGTCTATCGCTCGCGCAAGATGTTCGAGGAGGCCGCCGCCACCTATGACAAGGCGATCGCCAAGCTCGCCTCGCCCGGCCGCGCCAACTGGGACCTGTTCTACTTCCGCGGCATCGCCCGCGAGCGCATCAAGCGCTGGCCGGAGGCCGAGGCCGATCTGCGCAAGGCGCTCGAACTCCTGCCCGAGCCGCTGGGGCGCGAGCGCGCGCTGGTGCTGAACTATCTCGGTTATTCTCTGGTCGATCAGCATCTCAAGCTCGACGAGGCGCTGGAGATGCTCCGCCGCGCCGTCGAACTGCGCCCGCGCGACGGCTACATCATCGATTCGCTCGGCTGGGCCTATTACCGCCTCGGCCGCTATCCGGAGGCGCTGCGCGAGCTGGAGCGCGCGGTCGAGCTGCGCCCCTCCGACCCGGTCATCAACGACCATCTCGGCGATGTCTACTGGAAGGTCGGGCGCCGCCTCGAGGCCGGTTTTCAGTGGAACCACGCCCGCGACCTCAATCCCGAGCCCGAGGATCTGGTCAAGATCAAGCGCAAGATCGAGCGCGGCCTGGAAGACGGCCCCTCCGCCAACGCGGTCGAGCCGAAGGATCCGGCCGAGCCGAAGAAGGACGGCGGCTGATCGAGCCGTCGTCCGGCATGAGCTTTCCGTCATTCCGGGGCGGGCCGAAGGCCCGAGCCCGGAACCCCTGAACACGACGGAGCGGGGAAGGGCTGTGCCGGCCGCTTGTATCGTTCTGCGCAACTGGTGGATATGGGTTCCGGGCTCTTCGCTTTGCGAAGCCCCGGAAAGACGCCTTCGCTGACATGACTGCGCCGCTGACGACCCGCGCCCGCGCCAAGATCAACCTGACGCTGCGCGTGCTCGGCCGCCGCGCCGACGGCTATCACGAGCTCGAAAGCCTGGTCGCCTTCGCCGGCACCGGCGACACGCTGTCGCTCCAACCCGGCCCTGAGCTGTCGCTGACCATCGACGGCCCGCGCGGGCAGGGGCTCCCGGTCGGCGACGGCAACCTGATCCTGCGGGCGACGAGGGCGCTCGAGGCCGAGACCGGCCCGCTGCGCGCCGGCGCCTTCCATCTCGTCAAGCGCCTGCCGGTGGCCTCGGGCATCGGCGGCGGCTCGGCCGACGCGGCCGCGGCGCTGCGCCTCCTCGCCCGGCTGAACGGGATCGCCGCCGACGGCCCCGCTTTGCTGCGGGCGGCCGCCGCGACCGGCGCCGACGTCCCCGTCTGCCTGGCCTCCCGCGCCCGCATCATGGCCGGCATCGGCGAGCGTCTCGGCCCACCGCTCATCCTGCCGCCGCTCTTCGCGCTGCTGGTCAATCCGGGCGTGCCGGTCGAGACCGCGCCGGTGTTCCGGGCGTTGGGCCTGCATCCGGGGCAGCGACATCCGCCTGAGGCGAGCCTGCGATCCGAAGAGCCGCGTAGCGCGATGTCGACGGGCATGGCTTCGCAGAGGCTAGAGGAGATCAGTTCCATGCGCAGCGTCATCCCGGACGCAGCGAAGCGGAGATCCGGGATCCATTCCGGAGCGCATGCCGGAGAGGTTCCGGAATGGATCCCGGGTCTCCCGGAGCCTGTCCTTGGGCCGGCCGAAGGCCGGACCCGAGGGGTCGCCCGGGATGACGGCGCAGTTCGATGTGAGATTCCAGCCTGGGGGATAAGCCCGGACCGCACGTCTCTGCTCGCTGCCCTCGCCGAAACCGGCAACGACCTCGAAGCCCCCGCCCGCCGCGTCGCCCCCGTCATCGACACCGTGCTCGCTGCCCTGCGCGCGCAGCCGGGTTGCCGGCTGGCCCGCATGTCCGGCTCGGGCGCGACCTGCTTCGCCCTCTTCGACGACTGCCGCGCGAGCGCGGCGGCGGGCAGGGCGCTGGCGCGGGAGCAGGCCGGGTGGTGGGTGAAGGCGGCGCTGCTGCGGTGAGGAGGGGTCGCGCAGTAGCCGGACGATAGGGCGCAACCCTTCCGTAACGGCTGCGTTGTCAGCGGTGCGCTCTTCTGCGCAGGCCCTCTGACGGACCCTCTCATGACCTCGCGCTGGCTGTGGCACCTCTCCCAAATCACGCGGCGGATGTGGTTTCGCGCCAGCCTGTTCTCGATCCTGGCCGTGGTCACGGCGCTGGCAGCGATCGTGTTGGCGCCTTACATTCCAAGCGACGTGCCGACTAAGATCGGCGCCGACGCCGTCGACAACATCCTCGGCATCATCGCCTCGAGCATGCTGGCGGTGACGACCTTCTCACTCAGCACGATGGTCGCGGCCTACTCCGCCGCGACCAGCAACGTCACGACAAGCGCGACCCGGCTGGTGATGGAGGACACGACCACCCAGAACGTTCTGGCGACCTTCATCGGCTCCTTCCTCTACAGCCTCGTCGGCATCATCGCGCTGAGCACCGGCGCCTATGGCAGCACTGGACGGGTCGTCCTCTTCGTCGTCACCGCCGGCGTCATCGTCCTAATCGTGGTGACGCTGCTGCGCTGGATCGACCATCTCTCGCGCCTCGGGCGAGTGACCGAGACCACCGAGCGCGTCGAGGAAGCGGCGGCGGAAGCGATGCGCCTCTACCGGCAGCAGCCGCATATGGGCGGCTCGCCGCCGGTCGACATTCCAGGCTCCGCGCGGCCGATCCACGTGTCCCGGATCGGCTATGTCCAGCATCTCGATGTCGGGGCGCTGTCGGCCATCGCCGACCGCGGCAAGGGCCGCATTTTCGTCCAGGCTACGCCTGGCGCCTTCGTGACACCGGTCGATCCCGTGGCTTTCGCGGAGGGGCTCGATGTTGCCGAGCAGGAGGCCGAAATCCGGGCCTGCTACACCATCGCCGACACGCGCTCCTTCGACCAGGACCCGCGCTTCGGCGCTTCCGTCCTCGCCGAGATCGCCTCGCGCGCCTTGTCGCCCGGCATCAACGATCCCGGTACGGCGATCGACGTCATCGGCCGGGCGGTTCGCCTGCTGGCGATCGCGGCCGAGCCGGGCGAGGCGCAGCAGGAGGTGGCCTGCCCGCGGGTTCACGTTCCGCCGATTGCGATCGGTGATCTCTTTGACGATCTCTTCACGCCGATCGCACGGGACGGCGCCGGCGTGGTCGAGATCGGGGTCAGGCTGCAGAAGGCGATGCTGATCCTGTCGCGGCTCGGGCCGCCGGATTTCGCCGAGAACGCCGCCCGCCATTCGCGCCTCGCTCTGCAGCGGGCCGGCCGCGGCCTGACGCTGGAGCAAGACCTCGCCATCCTCCGCGAACTGGCGGCCCAGGTCGAGCGGCCCTGACCCCATCTTCCGAATATACCGGCCGCGAGGGAGCCTTTGCCGCCCTGTCGGGTTGTCCCTGTATCGCTCCGCTCCGGCGGGGCCGAACCCAGGAGGCGACGATGCCAGCAGGACAGTCCAGCGGAACCGGCGCGATGACCGAGTTGCAGGACGAGGAGGTTCGCAAGAACGACATCCTCAGCAACCGCGACAAGGCGCAGCGTCTGCACGATCGGGGTCTCGATGGCCGGGGCGTGCAGGTCGACGAATACAAGGACACTCCGACCAACCGGCGCCCCCCGCTCGACGAAGGGCTAAGGGCCAACGAGGAGGAGAAATCATGAGCACTGACAAGATCAGTCCGAAGCCTCTCACCGATGGCGACAAGCGCCAGCAGTCTGGCGAAACAAACCGTCCCGGGTTAGATCTCGGGGGAGCGAAGGGCCAGGACAGCGCCGGGCGCGGTCTCGGCCTTGGGAGCGATGCCAAGGATGATCGCGAGGCGCAAAGACTGCCGCGCGACGCCGACAAGCCGTCTCCCTAGGCGGTCTTGCGAACGGTCCACCGGCGGGAGCCTGACGCATGAACTGGTAGCAGATGCTGTTCCAGAACTGGCAGGGCATAGTCCGGACCCTGCTTGTCGGCGTGCTGGCTTATGTCGTGCTGGTCGCTTTTCTGCGCATCTCCGGCAAGCGGACGCTCGCCAAGCTGAACGCCTTCGATCTGGTCGTCACGGTGGCGCTCGGATCGACGCTCTCGGCGATCCTGCTGCAGGAATCGATCGCGCTCGCGGAAGGCGCGGCTGCGCTGGCGCTGCTGATCGCCATGCAGTTTGCCGTCGCCTTCCTGTCAGTCCGTTGGAAGGCTTTTGCCGAGATCGTCCGGTCGGAACCGTCCCTGCTGGTTCGGCAGGGCGCGTTCTGCGATCGGGCGCTTCGTTCTGAGCGGGTGACTCGCGACGAGGCGCTGGGGGCCGTCCGCGCGGCCGGCGGCCGGGACGTCGAGGACGCCGATTTCGTGATTCTCGAGAGCGACGGCACCATGAGCGTCGGTCTGCGGGCGCGGGCGTAACCCTCACCGACCCACTGGAGAGTTATCCCCGCAGCCCCGCCCGCCCTTATCCTCCCCTCGCTGCACCCAACCAAGGGGGCTGTCGCGAGGCGTCGTGCGGCCGGGTGTGGTGGCGGGTTTCGAGAGGCGTCGCCGTCGCGGGCGGCGTTCTCGGAGGTCGAGCGGCAGTAAGTCCCCCCATCAGGGACGAGCAGCCGCGACGCCCAAAATCCCCGCGCGCGGAGCCGGGCGGCGCGGGATCGGCGCTGCATCGACACCTCGACATCGACACTCGACATCGGCACGCGGCTTTGGTCCGCGCGCCACCCGGATCCGCGTATCCCCTTCCGGGGAACTTCGTGCAAAACCCCGCGGCTTTTGGCCGGTCGGGGCTTTCGGTGCGATAGCTGGGCTCCCTTGAAGCCACCCCCGTCATCCTGGGTGGCCGCAGGCCGACCGGGATCCATCATAGGGCGCTGTCCAGCCCCAGGATGGATCCCGGCCTGCGCCGCTGTGCGGCTTGTCCAGGATGACGGCGGTCGATCTGCGGGAAGGATGCCCGCCGCTCAATGCGCCCGCGCGACGCAGAAATCGACGGTTTCGTTCAGCGCCTGCTTCATCGGCGAGGCCGGGAAGAGGGCGAGCGCGTCCTTGGCCATCTTGGCGTAATGCTCGGCGCGCTGGATCGTGTCGTCGAGCGCGCGGTGGCGCTTCATGATCGCCTGCGCCTCCTCGAGATCGCCGTCGCGGATATCGCCTTCCTGCAGGGTTCGCGTCCAGAAGGCGCGCTCGGCCTCGCTGCCGCGGCGGAAGGAGAGCACCACGGGCAGGGTGATCTTGCCCTCGCGGAAATCGTCGCCGGTGTTCTTGCCGAGCGTGTTGGCGATGCCGCCATAATCGAGCGCGTCGTCGATGAGCTGGAAGGCGATGCCGAGATTGAGTCCGTAGCTGCGGCAGGCGGCGGCGTCGGTCTTCGAGCCGTTGGCGATCACCGGGCCGACCTCGCAGGCCGCCGCGAAGAGCTCGGCCGTCTTGCCGCGGATCACGGCGAGATATTCGTCCTCGGTCGTCTGCGTGTTCTTCGCCACCGAAAGCTGCAGCACCTCGCCCTCCGCGATGACGGCGGCGGCGGTGGAGAGGATGTCCAGCGCCCGCAGCGAGCCGACCTCGACCATCATCTTGAAGGCCTGGCCGAGCAGGAAATCGCCGACGAGCACGCTCGCCTCGTTGCCCCAGAGCATGCGGGCGGCGAGCTTGCCGCGGCGCATGTCACTCTGGTCGACGACGTCGTCATGCAGCAGCGTCGCCGTGTGCATGAACTCCACGGAGGCCGCGAGCTTCACATGACCCTCGCCGCGATAGCCGCTGAGCGCGGCGGTCGCGAGCGTCAGCATCGGCCGCAGGCGCTTGCCGCCCGACGAGATCAGATGGTTGGCGACCTCGGGGATCATCGTCACATCGGAGCCGGTGCGCGACAGGATCATCGCATTGACGCGCTCCATATCGGCGCGCACCAGCCCGACCAGCTGCTCGATGCCGGCCTCGCGCGCGCCCTGGCCCGCTTCCTTGTCCTCGAACGCGACGACGACGCCCATACCCGATCCTTCCGCAGCCTGCGCAGCTTGCAGCGCCCGCAAGCCTTGCCACAACCGGCGCATGGGTGACCAGCCCTCGCGCGCCGGCAATGTCGCCGCAGGCTCACGCATCGTCACGAAACGGGGCTTGCGCACCGGCGCCCGGACAGGCTCCATCGCGCGATGCATGAACTCGTCCGCACCAACGACATCGTCCTGCTCGGCGCCATCGAGGCGCTGCTGGCCTCCGCCAATCTCGACTGCCTGATCGCCGACCAGCATATGAGCGCGCTGGAGGGCATGATCGGCGCCTTCCCGCGCCGGCTGCTGGTGCGCGAGGCCGACCGGATGCGCGCCCGCGCCTTACTCATCGATGCCGGCTTCGGCGGCGAGCTGCGCGATGGCTGAGACGCTGCCCGGCCTCGGCGCCATCGGCGAGGACCGGTTGCTCGACGGCAAGCTCGTCCTGCGCCAGCCGCGCAAGGGCCATCGCGCCGGGAGCGACGCCGTGCTGCTCGCCGCCTCCCTGCCGGAGCTGGGGGAGGGGCCGCTGCTCGACATGGGCGCCGGCGTCGGCACCATCGGGCTGGCGGCGGCGCTGGCCCAGCCCTCACTGCGGGTGGTGCTGCTGGAGCGCGACCCCGAACTCGCCGGCCTCGCCGCCGAGAACGCCGGGCTGAACGGCGTGGCCGAGCGCGTTACGGTGGTGACGGGGGACATTGCCGGCCCCGCCGCCGCGCTGGGCCTCGCGCCGGCGAGCTTCGCCTGCGTCGCGATGAACCCGCCCTTCTATCCGCCGCATGCGAACCGAACCTCGCCCGTACCGAACCGTGCTGCGGCCCATGTCGAGGAGGCCGGGCTGGAGCGCTGGCTGCAGGCGGCGCGGCGCCTGCTGAAGCCGCGCGGGCGATTGCTGATGGTCCACCGTGCCGAGGCTTTGACTGAGCTTCTCACGAGCCTGTCGACCGGCTTCGGGGCGGTTGCGATCCGGCCCGTCCACGCCCGGGCCGACCAGCCGGCGATCCGCGTCCTAGTGGCGGCGACGCTCGGCAGCAAAAAGCCGGCAGCGCTGCTGCCGGCTCTGGTTCTGCATCGCCCTGACGGGGGCTTCACGCCGGAGGCGGAAGCCCTGCACCGGGGCAGGGCCCGGCTGCCGATGGCGGAGGCCGGTGCGTCGCCCTCGGCGCGCGTGGCTCAGTAGTAGTAACGCGGCCCATAGAAGGGCACGACCGGCGGGACGAAGACCGGCGGCGGCGGGCCGTAGAAGCGCGGCGGGCCGTAATAGCGGCGAGGTCCGTAATAGCGCGGCGGGCCGTAGTAGCGGCGTGGGCCATAGTAGCGGCGCGGGCCATAATAGTACTGCGCCTGCTCCAGCAGGCCGTCGGTGGCTTGCGCCGCCTGGGCCAGCGGCCCGGCTGCGACCGGGGCGGCCGATGCCGGCGCCGTGGTGAGCGACAGGCCGCCGAGGCCGGCTGCCGTCGCGAGAGCGAAAAGCGTCTTGCGGATCATGGTGGAAACCTCCTCGCTGCGACAGGGGCGGGCCTTGCGAGCGCCGCCGTCGACACGCATCGACTCTAGGCTGATGGTGCTGAACGGCACCTCACGGCACCGTTCAGCCTCGCTGCAGATTGCGGCCGGAAGCGGGCGGAGCTTCGGGCCGCGAGCCGCCTCAGCGGCAGACCCGGACCGGGCGGATGACCCAGCGATAGCCGTTCCAGACGCGCCGATCGACGAAATAGCAGCGCGGACGATAGACCGGGCGGCCGTAATAGCGCGGCGGGCCGTAATAGCGGCGCGGACCGTAATGGCGCCGCGGCCCGTAGTAATACTGCGCTTCCTGGACGAGGTCGCCGGCGGGAGCGGCTTGGGCAACGCCGGCCGAGACCGGTGCGGCCGTCGCGGGCGCCACGGCGAAGGCCGAGGCGGCGAGGGTGACGGCGCCGAAGACGGCGGCGGCGATACGGTTGGACAGCATGGTGGAACTCCTACGGTGTAAGCCCGTCGATCCGGCTCAAGCGCTCGCCCCGAACGCCGCGAATCCGGCGGTTGAGGGTGAGATTATCCTGCCGAGGATGAACAGAACCTGTCCGCCCGCCGCCTGCGCCCCTGCTTGACCGGAAGCCTCGGCAGACCCTAAGCACGCGGCCGACCCCGCCATCCGGAAGGCTTCGCCTCTTGTCCGTCTCCGCTCCGCTTCCCGCCGCGGCCACGCCGGCCATGGACCCGACCCGCTCCTTCCAGGGGCTGCTGCTGACGCTGCAGCGCTTCTGGGCCGAGCGCGGCTGCGTCGTGCTCCAGCCCTACGACATGGAGGTCGGCGCCGGCACCTTCCATCCGGCGACGACGCTGCGCGCGCTGGGCCCCAAGCCCTGGAAGGCGGCCTATGTCCAGCCCTCGCGCCGGCCCAAGGACGGCCGCTACGGCGAGAACCCCAACCGGCTGCAGCATTACTACCAGTTCCAGGTCATCCTGAAGCCGTCGCCGCCGGATCTGCAGCAGCTCTATCTCGACTCGCTGCAGGCGATCGGCGTCGACCTCGCCTTGCACGACGTACGCTTCGTCGAGGACGACTGGGAGAGCCCGACTTTGGGCGCCTGGGGGCTCGGTTGGGAGTGCTGGTGCGACGGGATGGAGGTCAGCCAGTTCACCTATTTCCAGCAGGTCGCGGGCGTCGAATGCGCGCCGGTGGCGGGCGAGCTCACCTATGGCCTCGAGCGTCTGGCGATGTATGTCCAGGGCGTCGAGAACGTCTACGACCTCAATTTCAATGGCGGCGAGGGCGAGGACCGCATCTCCTATGGCGATGTCTTCCTGCAGGCCGAGCAGGAGTTCTCGCGGCACAATTTCGAGCATGCCAACACCGAGATGCTCTTCCGCCACTTCACCGACGCCGAGGCCGAGTGCCAGGCGCTGCTGGCGGCGGGCGAGACCGGCGCGGGCGCCAATGATGCGCGGCACACGCTGGCGCTGCCGGCCTATGACCAGTGCATCAAGGCCAGCCACATGTTCAACCTGCTCGACGCCCGCGGCGTGATCTCGGTCACCGAGCGCCAGAGCTACATCCTGCGCGTGCGCGAACTCGCCAAGGCCTGCGGCGCCGCTTGGCTCAGGACGGCGGGCGGGGGAGCCAACTGATGCCTGATCTCCTGCTTGAACTCTTCTCCGAAGAGATCCCCGCCCGCATGCAGCGCAAGGCGGCCGAGGACCTGAAGAAACTGGTCACCGATGCGCTCGTCGAGCGTGGTCTCGTCTATGAGGGCGCCAAGGCCTTCGCCACGCCGCGCCGGCTGGCGCTGCATGTCGCCGGCCTGCCCGTTCGTGGGCGCGACATCCGCGAAGAGCGCAAGGGCCCGCGCGTCGGCGCGCCGGACGCCGCGATCCAGGGCTTCCTCAAGGCGGCGGGGCTATCCTCGCTCGACCAGGCGACGATCGTCAGCGACCCCAAGAAGGGCGACAGCTACATCGCCGTCATCGAGAGGCCGGGTCAGGAAACCGTCGCGGCGATCGCCGAGATCGTCCCGGCCGTGATCCGCAGCTTCCCCTGGCCGAAATCGATGCGCTGGGGCAAGGCCTCTGCCGCCGGTGCCAGCCTGCGGTGGGTGCGCCCGCTGCATGCGATCCTCTGCACCTTCGGCGCCGAGACCGAGGAGCCCGAGGTCGTGCCCTTCGAGGTCGATGGCATCCATTCCGGCAACACGACCTACGGCCACCGCTTCCATGCGCCGGGGGCCATCACCGTGCGCCGCTTCGACGATTACGTCGCGTCGCTGGAGCAGGCGAAGGTCGTGCTCGATGCCGACCGCCGCAAGGAGATCATCCTCGCCGACGCCAAGACGCTGGCCTTCGCGCAGGGGCTCGAACTGGTCGAGGATGAGGGGCTGCTGGAGGAGGTGGCGGGGCTGGTCGAATGGCCGGTCGTGCTGTTGGGTTCTTTCGAGGAGCGCTTTCTCGAAATCCCCGGCGAGGCGATCCGCGCCACCATCCGCGCCAACCAGAAATGCTTCGTCCTGCGCGATCCCGCGACGGGCAACCTCGCCAACCGCTTCCTGCTGACCTCGAACCTGATGGCGAGCGACGGCGGCAAGGCGATCGTCGCCGGCAATGAGCGCGTCGTGCGCGCCCGCCTCTCCGACGCCGCCTATTTCTTCGCGACCGACAAAGGCAATCTGCCCGATCTTGAGACGTTCGCGGAGAGCGCCGACAAGCTTGGCCTAAAGGATTTCCGCACCAAGCCGCTCGACCAGCGCATGGCCAAGCTCGACAAGCTTGGCGTCGTCTTCCACGCCAAGCTGGGCACGCAAGGCGAGCGCGTGCAGCGCATCGCGGCGCTGGCGCGCGAACTCGCCCCGATCGTCGGCGCCGATCCGGTGCTCGCGGAGCGCGCGGCGAAGCTCGCCAAGGCCGACCTCCCGACCGAGATGGTCGGCGAGTTCCCCGAGCTGCAGGGCCTGATGGGCCGGAAGTACGCGGAACTGCAGGGCGAGCACCCGTCGGTCTGCGCCGCCATCGAGGAACACTACAAGCCGCTCGGCCCCTCCGACCGCGTCCCGACCGATCCGGTCTCGGTGGCGGTCGCGCTCGCCGACAAGCTCGACACGCTGGTCGGCTTCTGGGCCATCGACGAGAAGCCGACGGGGAGCAAGGACCCCTATGCGCTGCGCAGGGCGGCGCTGGGGGTTTGTCGGATTTGTGACGACAACAACCTCGGTCAGGTTCAGCTTGAGCTGATCTTGATGCGACTGTTTGATCGGTCGCCCGGCGTGGATGCTCCAGTCGCTGCTTTTGACCTCATCGAATTCATCATCGACCGACTCAAGGTCATGCTGCGTGATCGCGGCATTCCTCACGATGTCGTCGATGCAGTTGCGCGTCAGGGCGTTAGGCGAGAGGCCATGATGCCTGGCATGGCCAACGTCAGAGTTGTCTCCGTCATTGTTCGCACTGCCGCCGCGCTCGGCCGCTTTCTCGAAACCGAGGACGGCAAGAGCCTGCTCGCCGGCTACAAGCGCGCCGCCAACATCCTCAAGGCCGAGGAGAAGAAGGACGGCGAAGGCGCCTTCGCCGCCGCGGCCGACCTTCAGCTCATCGCCGAAGCCGGGTTGATCGAGGAGAAGGGGCTGGCGGTCGCGCTCGCGCAGGCGACGCCCAAGGCCGAGGCCGCTGTCGCGGCGGAAGACTATGAGGGCGCGATGGCGGCGCTGGCCGATCTGCGCCCGGCGGTCGATGCCTTCTTCGACAAGGTCACGGTCAACGACCCCGACCCGGCACTGCGCGCCAACCGCCTGCGCCTGCTCAACCAGCTCCGCGAAGCCACGCGCGCGGTGGCGGATTTCGGGCGGATTGCTGGGTAGGCTCGACCTTGCCTGTAGAGCGCGGGGAACCCTCTCCCGTAGGGAGAGGGCAGGGTGAGGGGTCGGCCGTTGGACGGTGGCGTGACCCCCGCCCGGCGCAGCGGTGAGATCTGCACTCCGCTGGTCCAGGGGCCTACACCTCACCCCTGCCCCTCTCCTTACAGGAGAGGGGTTCCCCGCGCCTGGTGATCCAAACGCATCGCCCTCCGCCGCCAGACCCACCCCAACGGAACCTCTCCCGCCCCTGCGACGTTCTGTCAGCGAATTGGGGTGCTGGCGAATGCGTCGCCGCACCGGCTCCGGGGGGCCGACTCACGGCCGAAGACCGAAGGTTCATGTCATGTCGATTCTGATTTCCCTGCTGATCACGGTTCTCGTCATCGGCCTCGTTCTCTATCTCGTGCGCATGCTGCCGCTGGACAGCCAGATCAAGAACGTCGTCCAGATCATCGTCATCGTGATCGGCATCATCTCGCTGCTGCGCTACCTCGCGGTGTTCTGACCGCGGCGGGTGGCGCCAGCCGCCCGCATTGGCCAGCGTGGCTCAATGGGTCCGGACGGGTCGTGGCGGAAGCTGCGGCCCGTTCGTCCGTTTCGGAGGCGCGCGGGGCGGGAGCGGCGGCGGCTGCCGCCCCTTCGGCACGGGCGGGGCGGGCCGCGGCGTGGGCACGGGGCCGTAATAGGTCGCGATCACCTCGAGGATCCAGGTCGTGTTGACGTCATAGGCATGGGTCCGCTGGCCGTCGCGCCGGACGTAGTTGCTCAGCAGCTTCTCCGCGAAAAACAGCCGGCCTTCCAGCGTGTTGGCGACGATATGGCCGTCGACGGCCTGCTTCCACAAAGCCGCGACGCGCTTCTTGTGCTCGATCTTCTCGCTGACATACCGGCCTTTCGCCGCCGAGTTGGCCCTGTACGCCGTCGTATCCGACAGCAGCAGCGCCTGCGCGAAGTTGCCCCGCCTCTGCAGGAAATCGCGTCCGCTAACGCAGTGCCTGCGGTCATAGTCGTAGATCGCGATGTTCTGGACGTTGACGCCATGCATCATCAACGCCTGCAGAAAGCTCATGAAATTCGCCTGGTCAGGCTGGTAGTGGCCGCTGTCGTTGCAGACGGCCTTGATGATGCCCTGCTCGATCAGAATCGTCCCGGCGCACAGCACGGGGTCTCCGGCCAGATAGGATGAGTGGTAGAAGTTGCCGCCACTGCCGGGGCCGGCGCTGCCTTCGCCGCAATGGTGCCGCGCCATGTAGAGGTCGCGGCCCATGCTCATCGCGAAGCCGCCCCACTGCTTCAGCCCGAACACGTTCTTGTTCGAGGCGCTTTCGGATTCGGCAAGAACGAGCTTCATGCCCTTGGGCTGTTGTCGCTCCTGCGTCACCAGCCCGCCATCGGCGGTCGGCCGTGTCAGCTCATGGCCCTTGCCGGGCCACATCCACATATAGGCTTTGCCCTTGCGGAAGCTGAGCCTGTATTTCTCGACCTCTGCGCGGGTCAGATAGGTCGCGAACTGGCCGACGAGATCGAGATGCTCGCCGTGATAGCTCAGCTTGCGGCCGAAATGACGCTCCAGATACTCCGGCAGGGTGTTGATCGTGCAGGAGAGCGCCGCGGCGAGGGAGTGGGCGGTGTATTTGTAGAGTTCGTAGACCGCGGGCTGCCGGCCCTTCGCCATGCCGGGCGTCCTGCCATGGACCTTCAGCCAGTAGTCCAGCGTGAAGAAGAGATCCGCTTTCAGCTGGATCCGGCCAAAGGCGGAGCCGTTCGCGCCGTATTGGACCAGCAGGTCGTCGATGCGGCAGAGGATGGCGTCGTCCTGCCGTCGGGCGAGGGCGACGCTGCTGTCCTTCTTCCACTGCTCGAGCGTAGGCGTCGTCGTATATGCCCTCGCGCCGGCCATGCCGCTCTCCCTGTCTGAACAACCCTCTGCCGACCGACGCCTCTCCCGCACGACGCGGCATCGCTGTCATCATTGAGCGCTTTCCTGCTGCTGCTGTCATCGTGCCAGTGCAGGTTGACCGGCCGCCCCGCTCGCATGATACTGCTCAATTGGGCGAGAGGTCCCAGGCAGCGAGCCTGGGACCTTTTGCTTTTGCAGGCATCGGATCCGGCGATGAGTTCCTCCAACCGCACCACCCACACCCGGCTGACCTCCTATCCCGAGCCCGGCAGCGCCGCGATGCGCTTCCCCGTGCGCTGGGGCGCAGCCACACCGGCCGAACGCGGCCCGATCATCGCCTCGACCACGACGCCGGCCGACCGCAACGTCATCGGCGCCCATGGCGGCTCCTATTCGGTCTATCGCGCGCTCGCGATTTCCGCCCGGGCGATGAACCCCTCGCAGCGTCCGGACCTGCACAACACCCATCCGACCGCCGAGATCCCCGAGCAGCCGCAATGGTTTGAAGCAGGGAAGATCGTCTCGATGGACCCGTTCGGCCACCGCGTCGCGCAGGATTTCGGCGGGCTGATCGGCGAGGGCATCGACATCCGCCCGACCATCGCCATCACCAAGGCCCGCCTCAACCTGCCGGAGATCCTGGCGGCGATGGGCGCGCATCGGCTGGCGCCGGACGAGCACATCCTGCACCGCTCGGGCGACATCAGCGTTACCAAGATCGCGATCGATCCCGTCTGGCATCTGCCCGGCATCGCCGAGCGCTTCGGAACGACCGAGGCCGAGCTGCGCCGCACCCTCTTCGAGCAGACCGGCGGCATGTATCCCGAGCTGGTCACGCGGCCGGATCTGCGCGTCTTCCTGCCGCCGATCGGCTCGATCACGGCCTATGTCGTCGGCGAGGTCTCGGCCATCACCGATCCGAAGTGCCGCGTCGCCTGCCGCGTCCATGACGAGTGCAATGGCTCTGATGTCTTCGGCTCGGACATCTGCACCTGCCGGCCCTATCTCGTGCACGGCATCGAGGAGGCGGTGAAGGAGGCGCAGGGCGGCGGCGTCGGGCTGATCGTCTACAACCGCAAGGAGGGACGGGCGCTCGGCGAGGTCACCAAGTTCCTGGTCTACAACGCCCGCAAGCGCCAGGAGGGCGGCGACAGCGCCGCGACCTATTTCGAGCGCACCGAATGCGTCGCCGGCGTGCAGGATGCCCGCTTCCAGCAGCTCATGCCGGACGTGCTGCACTGGCTCGGCGTCACCCGCATCGACCGGCTGATGTCGATGTCGAACATGAAATACGACGCGATGGTCGAGAGCGGCATCGAGATCGGCGAGCGCGTCGCGATTCCCCCCGAACTGATCCCGCCCGACGCCTCGGTGGAGATCGAGGCCAAGAAGGCCGCCGGCTACTACTCCCCCGACGGCGCCCCCGGCGACAACGCGCTCAAGGCGACCGTCGGCCGCGACCTCGACAAGTTCTGAAAGCTCCAATGCCCGATCGTGACCCGGAGGCCTTCCGCCTCCTGCTGAAGCCCGCCGCCATCCGCTCCCGCGCGCAGGAGATGCTGCGCCTCGGGCGGGCTGGCGACCTCTTGCATTTCACCGTCCATCCGGAGCGGCTGGAAGCCTGCGCCGATTATGTGCTGGAGACGATCCGGGCCAACTACCCGACGCTCGACATCCCGTTCCACGCCCGCTGGCGGCACTTCACCGTCGCCGGCCTCGATCGCTGGGCCCTGCTCGACAAGGCGGCGCATTTCGCCGATGCGCGCGAGCGCGGCCGCGCGGCCTATGATCTCGCCGTGGTCAGCGTCCTGCTCGATGCCGGGGCGGGGCCCGACTGGTCCTATCGCGATGCGGTCAGCGGCAAGCGCATCGCCCGCTCGGAAGGGCTGGCGCTGGCCTCGCTCGACATGTTCGCCGCCGGCCTGTTCTCCAGTGATCCGGCCCGGCCGCTGCGGGCGGACGCGTCGGCGCTGAAGCGGCTGGAGCCGGAGGCGCTCGCCGCCGGTTTCCAGGCCGGCCCCGCCAATCCGCTGCTCGCCGTCGAGGGCCGCGCCGCCCTGCTCAACCGGCTGGGCGAGGAACTGGAACGCCAGGGCCTGAGCCGTCCGGGCGATCTGTTCGACCGGTTTCTGGCGGCGGCGGAAACCGGCTCCCTGCGCGCTGGCCACATGCTGGGCGAGGTGCTGGGGACCTTCGGTGGCATCTGGCCTTCCCGCCTGACCTTGGCCGGGATCGCGCTGGGCGACACCTGGCGCCACCCGCTGATCGCGCAGGGCACCACCACGGCCGGGCTCGTGCCCTTCCACAAGCTCTCGCAATGGCTGACCTATTCGCTGATCGAGCCGCTGCAATGGGCCGGGATCACCGTTCTCGACGTTGACGATCTCACGGGCCTGCCGGAGTACCGCAATGGCGGGCTCCTGCTCGACATCGGCGTGCTCGCGCTGAAGGACGAGAACCAAGCGGCGCGCGCCCATGAGGCGGGCTCGACGCTGGTCGTCGAATGGCGGGCGCTCACGGTGGCCTTGCTCGACGAGATCGGCGCGCTGATCCGCCAGCGGCTCGGCCGCTCGCGCGAGGAGCTGCCACTCGCGAAGGTGCTGGAGGGCGGGACCTGGGCCGCGGGCCGGCGCATCGCCGCCGAGAAGCGCCCGGGCGGCGGCCCGCCCTTGACGATCGTCAGCGACGGCACGGTATTCTGAGATAGGCCGATAATCCCCTCAGCTCTCATCCTTCGAGACGTCGCTGTGCGGCTCCTCGGGATGAGGGGCGGGGAAAATTGAAGAAGGGGAATGGACCGAATGACCAAGCAGCAGGACGGGGTCACCGTCGTCGATCACCCTCTCGTCCAGCACAAGCTCACGCTGATGCGCCAGAAGGACCGCTCGACCAAGAGCTTCCGCCAGCTCCTGAACGAGATCGGGATGCTGCTCTGCTACGAGGTCACGCGCGACCTGCCGGTCGAGATGGTCGACATCGAGACGCCGCTGCAGACCTCCCGCCAGCCGGTGATCTCGGGGAAGAAGATGGTCTTCGCGCCGATCCTGCGTGCCGGCGTCGGCTTCCTCGACGGCATGCTGGAGCTCGTTCCCGCCGCCCGCGTCGCCCATATCGGCCTTTATCGCGATCCCGATACGCTGCAGGCGGTCGAATACTACTTCAAGGCGCCGTCCGACATCGCCGACCGCATGATCGTGGTGATGGACCCGATGCTCGCCACCGCCAACTCCGCTGTCGCCGCCATCGACCGGCTGAAGGAGCGCGGCGCGAAGGATCTGCGCTTCGTCTGCCTGCTCGCGGCGCCGGAAGGCATCGAGCGCCTGCGCGGCGCGCACCCGGAAGTCCGCATCTGGACGGCCGCGATCGACGAGAAGCTCAACGACCACGGCTACATCGTGCCGGGGCTGGGCGATGCCGGCGACCGCATGTTCGGCACGCGCTGAGCCGCTCGTCCATGCAAAAGCCCGCCCCTTGCGGGGCGGGCTCGGTCGCGCGGGCGAGAGGCCCGGCGCGGGATCAGTTGATGATCTGGACGATGCGGCGCGTGCGCGGCTCGACCACCACCGCGCGGTCGTTGACGACCGTGTAGCGATAGCCCTTGGCGCCGTACTCCTCAGGGACGTCGCGGTAGACCACGCCCTGCTCGGGCAGCACGGTGCCGACGATGACCGGCTGCGTGTAGCTGTAGGACGTCACGCCCTGGTTCATGACATAGCTGCGGAAGCGGGCGGAATCGTCGATCATCGTGCCGCCGGCCGGATCGCGGGTCAGCGGGGCCTGGACGGTGCCGGCCGCGCCGGCACCCACCCCGACGCCGAGAGCCGGATCGCGCGTCACGCCGCCGGCCGGATCGCGGATCGCCGGGCCGGTGCTCTGGGCGAAGACGGTGGCCGGCAGCACGGAGAGCGCGGCGACGAGGGCAAGCTTCTTGATCATGATGGGGAACTCCCTGTTGTGGATGGTTGCCGAACCAACCGTCCGGAGCCTTTCGAGTTCCCGTTTCACCGTGGCGGCCATTGCCGTATGCGCTTTATCCTCATCACGAAAACGAAAGCCCGCCCCCCTCGCGGGGGGCGGGCCGTTTCGGGCGTCAGAATGCGCCGTCTCGATCAGTTGATGATCTGGACGATGCGACGCGTACGCGGCTCGACCAGAACGGTGCGGCCGTTGACGACGGTGTAGTTGTAGCCCTTCACGCCGTATTCGGCGGGCACCTCGCGATAGACCACGCCGTCCGCCGGCAGCACGGTGCCGACGGCAACCTGCTCGCGATAGGTATAGGACGGCACGTCCTGCTCGACGACATAGGTCCGGAATTTCGGGGTCGCGGCATCGCCGATGATGGCGCCGACCACCGCGCCGCCGACCCCGCCGACCGCCGCGCCGACGGGGCCGCCGACGATGGCGCCGCCGATGGCACCCGAGGTCGCCCCGCTGACCGCGCCGCCGGCCGCGCCCGGCGAGGGCTGGTTCTGGGCGAAGGCCGTGGCCGGGATCGCGACGATCGCGGCGACGAGAGCAAGCTTCTTGATCATGGTTATCTCCTCACGAAGGGGAAGTTCGGCGAGACAACCGACGAGGTTGTGAAGGGTTCCGCGACGATCGGTCACGGAATATTGCCGATCGTAACGCGGCGGGCAGCGGCGATCCCGCCCCGAACGCAAACGGCGGGCCGAAGGGGCCCGCCGTCGCAATCCTGCCGCCCGCAGGCAGCCCGGCATCGGCCGTTTCTACTTCGGGGCAGCCTTCAGCGCGGGCTCGAGCTTGGCGGCGTCGCGCTTGATGATGGCGGCGAAGCCATCGGGCGTGCGCTCGGCGGCGGTCGGGATGACCGTGCCGAGATCGAGCAGGCGCTTCTTGGTGTTCTCGTCGTTCAGCGCCTTGTTCAGCGCGTCGACCAGCCGGTCGACCGCCTCCTTCGGCGTGCCCTTGGGCGCGGCGATGCCGTTCCAGGCCTCGATCTGGTACTCCGGCAGGCCGGCTTCGGTCGTCGTCGGCACGTCGGGCAGGGCCGGCGAACGCTGCGCCGAGGCAACCGCGAAGGCCTTGATCGTGTTCGCCTTCACCTGCTCGGCGACACTGACGATCTGGTCGCACATGAAGTCGATCTGGCCCGAGACGAGATCGTTCAGCGCCGGGCCGGTGCCGCGATAGGCCACCGCGTTTAGCTTCGGCACGCCGAGCTGGCCCTTGAGCAGGGTGCAGGTCGTCCACGACACCGAGCCCAGCCCGGCATGGGCCTCGTTGAACTTGTCCGGATTGGCCTTCACCGCCGCGACGAAGGACTTCAGGTCGGTCGCCTCGAGGTTCTTGCGCGCGACGATCAGGATCGGCGTGCCGCCGGCCAGACCGATCGGCTGCATGCCGTTGATCGGGTCGTATTTCAGGCCGGGATAGGTGGCGGGCGCCGCCGAGAAGGTGCCGAGATGGCCCATCGCGATGGTGTAGCCGTCCGGCGCCGCGCTAAGGGCGCGGGTGATGCCGGTGGTGCCGCCGGCGCCGGCGACGTTCTCGATCACGACCTGCTGGCCGAGCGTCTTCGACATGTGCTCGCCGACCAGGCGAGCGATGATGTCCGTCGGGCCGCCGGCCGCGAAGGGCACGATCATCGTGACGGGTTTGGTCGGATAGGCCTGGGCCTGCGCGCCGGCCGTCAGGGCGAGCGAGAGGGCGGCGGCGAGGCCGAGTACGGTTTTCTTCATGGGCGGGTCCTTCCTCGTTATGGTTGCAGGCAAGGTGGGGCCGCGCCAGGGGCGCGGCAAGCCCGTCATTCGGTGAACACTTCGTCGCGCTTCTTCGCCATCGACGGCAGCAGAGCGATGACCAGCACGGCGACCGCGACGATCAGCAGTCCGGCCGAGATCGGCCGTTCGACGAAGGTCATGAACGAGCCGCGCGAGATGATCAGCGCCTGGCGCAGCTTCTCCTCCATCAGCTTGCCGAGCACGAAGCCAAGCAGCATCGGGGCGGGCTCAAAGCCGAGCTTGATCAGGAGATAGCCGAACAGGCCGAACAGCGCCGTGAAGGCGACGTCCATGGGCTGGTTGTTCACCGAGTAGATGCCGATGCAGCAGAAGATCAGGATCGACGGGAACATCAGCCGGTAGGGCACCTGCAGCAGCTTCACCCAGAGACCGACCAGCGGCAGGTTGATGACCAGCAGCATCAGGTTGCCGAGCCACATCGAAGCGATCATGCCCCAGAACAGCTCGGGGTTCTTGGTCATGACCTGCGGGCCGGGGATGATGCCGTGGATGGTCATCGCGCCGACCATCAGCGCCATCACCGCATTCGGCGGGATGCCGAGCGTCAGCAGCGGGATGAAGGCGGTCTGCGCGCCGGCATTGTTGGCCGATTCCGGACCGGCGACACCCTCGATCGCGCCGCGACCGAAGCGCGACGGATCCTTGGCGATCTTCTTTTCGACCGTGTAGCTGGCGAAGGGCCCGAGCACCGCGCCGTTGCCGGGCAGGATGCCGAGCGTGCCGCCAATGGCCGTGCCGCGCACCACCGGCATGAACGACTGCTTGATGTCGTTCCAGTCCGGCAGAAGGCGGCCGATCTTGGTGCGCACCACGTCGCGCGCCTCGGGATTTTCGAGGTTGCGCAGCACCTCGGCGAAGCCGAACACGCCCATCGCCAGCACGGCGAAGTCGATGCCGTCCGCGAGCGGGGCGAAGCCGAAGGTCATGCGCTCCTGGCCGGTCTCGAGGTCGGTGCCGACGGTCGAGAGCAGCAGGCCCAGCATAATCATGCAGAAGGCCTTGAGGATCGAGCCGCGCGCCAGAACCACGGCGAAGCACAAGCCCATCACCATCAGGGAGAAGTATTCGGCCGGGCCGAACAGCAGCGCGAGCTTTGTCAGCGGCGCGCCGAGCGCGGCGATGATCACGGTGGCGACGCAGCCGGCGAAGAAAGAGCCGATCGCCGCCGTGCCGAGCGCCACGCCGGCGCGGCCCTGCTTGGCCATCTGGTGGCCGTCCAGCGTCGTGACGACCGCGGTCGCCTCGCCGGGAATGTTGACCAGAATCGCCGTGGTCGAGCCGCCATACTGGGCGCCGTAATAGATGCCGGCGAGCATGATCAGCGCGCCCGTCGGATCGAGTCCGAAGGTGATCGGCAGCAGGATCGAGATGGTCGCGATCGGCCCGACGCCGGGCAGGACGCCGATCAGCGTGCCGACGAGACAGCCGACGAAGCAGAGCGCGATATTCTGCAGGGAGAGCGCGACGCTGAAGCCCAGCGACAGATTGGAGAACATATCCATCGGGTCAGATTCCCAGCAGCCAGGGCGCCAGCGGGATCGGCAGGCTCAGCGCGTATTTGAAGAGGAGGATGCAGGCGGCCGACATCGCCACGCTGAAGATCAGCAGTTCCTTCAACTTCATGTCGGATGCGGCGAGGCCGGAGACCAGGATCACCAGCGGCCCGGAGACCAGCAGTCCGAGCTGGGGCACGCGGATCGGGCCGATTTCGAAGCCGCGGATCGTCAGGCCGAAAACGCAGGCCGCGCCGAGCACGAAGATGACGCCGCGCCAGGACCAGCCGGAGAGCTTCTCGCCATTGTAGCGCAGAGCGGTCAGGCCCAGCATCAGGCCTAGCGCGGCGCAGATCACGGCGAAGGCCTTGGGCAGCATGCCGGGCCCGATCTGGCGCAGGGTCCCGATCGGCAGGTCGCTGGAGAGAATGAAGGCAGCCGCCCCGAGCAGGATCATGAACAGCCCGGCAGCGAGGTCCTGCGAAGATCGGACGCGGATACCCTGCGCCCTTTCGATTTTGTTCAAGCTCATCAGGCTCCTCCGACTGCCGACCCGACGAGGCGGGCGGTCCGTTTCAGCTTCGTGACGGGAATGGCGAAGGGCAGGACCTGCCGCTCGTCGATCAGGGTGACGCTCTCGCGCAGGATGGCGAGGAAATCGTCGCGGGCATCGAGCCGCTGCTGCGGCCGCCAGGCGATGCCGACCAGCGCACCGGGCGGCGGCGGATCGAGCAGTGCCCCGCGCAGGCGGCGCATGGTGACGCCCGGAAAGCTCAGCCGCGAGACCCAGTCGGGCGCCAGCGCGATGCCGAGACCGGCCGCGACAGCCGACATCATCGCCGGCTTCTCGGTCGCCTCCAGCGTGACGTTGGGCACGGCGCCGACGCTCTCGAAATACGCCATCACGAGGTCGTAGGCAAAAGGCCGGATCCGCTTGGAGGGCACCACGAAGGGCTCGCCGATCAGATCCTGCATCGTCACATGCTCGCGTGCGGCCAGGGGATGGGCCTCGTTCAGCACGACGATCGGCCGCTCGACGCGCAGCACCTCGAAAGCGCAGTCGGTCGGCTTGCGCGGCGGCCGGGTCAAGGCGAGGTCGAGCTTGCCGGCCTCCAACATCTGCACCAGCGCCGCCGTCATCGCCTCGACGAACTTGATCTGCACGCCCGGATAGCGCTCGCGAAAGGCGACCAGCGCCTCCGGCACGAAGCTCGACGAGGCGGCGTCGATCGCGCCGATCCGCAGAACCTTGCCCGATGCAAGCGACGCCTCGCGCACGGCCCGCGAGGCATGGTCCATCCGGGCGAGGATCCCCTTGGCCTCCTCCAGCATGATCAGGCCCGCGCGCGTCAGAGCGACCTGCCGCGTCGTCCGCGTCAGCAGGCTGCAGCCAAGCTCTTCCTCGAGCGCGCTGATCTGGCGGGAGAGGGCGGGGGGAGCCAGGCCCAGCCGCTCCGCGGCCCGGCCGAAATGAAGCTCCTCCGCCACTGCGATGAAACATCGCAGATGCCTGACGTCCATGGTGTCCCTCTGGTCCCCTCTGGCGTATCGTTGTCCGATATCTTCCAGCTCTTGTCGCGAAAGCCGATAGCGGCTCGTGCCGCGAAAGCGACCCTAGAGCAATTCATAATTTATTGGCAATAAAGCGTGCGGTTTCCCCCTGTGCCCAGGCTCACGAAGCCGTGGACAGCCGCGAACGGCGCAGAATTCGCCCATCGATCAGGGCAAGCCCCGCGAAGATCGCCGCCATTCCGGCAAAATGGCGCGGCAGCAGGCTCTCTCCCAACAGCCCGACTCCCAGCAGGATGGCGCTGACCGGGATCAGGAAGGTCACCAGCACGACATGGCTCGGCCCGGCCGAGCGCATGATCCTGAAGAAGATCACATAGGCCAGCGCCGTCGAGACCAGCGCCAGGCCGAGCAGCGCCATGGCCGTCTGCGCCGTCGGCAGCGGCAGGGTCCAGGGCGGGTGGGCCAGCAGCACGATCGGCAGCGTCATCAGCGTCGAGGCGCTGAGCTGCCCGGCGGCCGTGACGAGCGGGGGCAACTCGCGGAAACGCCGGCCGTAAAGCCCGGAAAAGGCGTAGGACACGGTCGCGCCGATGCAGGCGAGCTGGGCGAGCAGGTTGAGACCCAGCCCCGACAGCGCGTCGGGACCGATCAGGACGGCGACGCCCACGAACCCCGCCGCGATGCCGGCGATCTTGCGTCCGGTGGCGCGCTCGCCGCCGAAGGCGTGCATCACCAGCACGGTGAAGATCGGCGTCATCGCGTTCAGGATCGAGGCGAGCCCGCTGGGGATCTGCTGCTGGCTCCACAGGAAGAGGCTGAACGGGATCAGATTGTTCAGCACCCCCATGCCGAAGAAGGCGAGCCAGAACCGTCGTCCGACCGCCATCGAGAGGCCGGCGAGCCGCACCGCCAGCAGCAGGGCCAGCGCCGCCAGCCCGACCCGCACGAGCAGCACCGGCAAGGGCGGCCATTGCGCCAGCGCCAGCGCGTTGAAGAAGAAGGAGCCGCCCCACAGGACCGAGAGCCCGGCCAGCATCAGCCAGTCGAGCCCGGAGATGCGGGCGGGCGGGGCGGTCATCGGCAGGGTCATCGCGGCATCTGTCCTTCCGGGACCGTCAGGCCGCGTCAGTAGGAGCCGGGCGGCGCGGCGGCCACCCGGTTCCTGTGCTGCGCTCGGCAGCCTCCGTCGCCTCAGGCAGGCTCGGCGTCCCGCGCCGTCCACATCGCCTGGAAGGCGGGGCGCGCATGGCAGGCGTCGAGCCAGGCCTTGACATGCGGCGCGCCCTCGAAGAGCTGCGCCGCCGGCTTGGCGTAGCGGACGATCTCGGCGACGTTGATGTCGGCCACCGTGAAGCGCCCACCCATGACGAAGCCGCCGCCTTCGGCGAGCGCCTTGTCCAGCGCTGCGAATGGGCCGGGCAGGGCGGCGAGCGCCGCCTCGACCAGCTTGGGATCGCGCTTCTCCGGCGGATAGGCCGCCATGTGATACTGGATGTTGAGCGCATGGCTCTCGACCGCCGTGCTCGCCCAGAGCGACCACATCACCGCCAGCCCTTCCTCCTGGGCATCCTTCGGCGCCAGCGGCCCGCCATGCTTGCGGGCGAGATAGAGGTTGATCGCGAGCGATTCCTGCAGCTTGAAGCCGTCGTCGTCGATCGCCGGGATCTGCCCCTTCGGATTGACCGCGAGGAACTCCGGGCTCTGCGTGTGCATCGGGGCGCCCGGCGCATTCGGGTCGGGCAGGCGGTAGACCTGGATCACCGGGACGTGGGTGAAGGCGAGGCCGAGCTCGTTGGCGAGCCAGATGTTGCGCGAGGCGCGCGAGCGGTAGCAGCCATAGATCGTCAGTGTCATGGGGGAGCGCCTTGGGAGAAGGATTGCCTCCTGTCATTAGCGGAGAGTCGGCTCGGGTGCATCCGCGTCCATGGGCTCCCGGCCATGCACAAAGTCGTCTCTCCGGTCGCCATGTCCCGGCGTGCTCTGCTTCAGGGTTTCGTAAGTGCTCGTTCGTAACGTCGCAGACCCGCGCGCGTCGTCATGAAGGTCAGCCGCTTGACCATGAACACCGAACCGAGATCGTTCTGGAGGGATGAGCATCGTCTCGCGGCGCTGAAGGCTCTGGACATCCTCGACACGAAGTCCGAGACCGCGTTTGACGAAATCACGCGGGTTGCGAGCGAAACCTGCGGCACGCCCGTGGCGGCCGTCAGCTTCCTCGAGGGCGAGCGGCAGTGGTTCAAGTCTCAGATCGGGTTGAGCCTGGACGAGACTTCGCTCGATACGTCGATCTGCGCGAACACGATCCACGAGGCGAAGCTCGTCGTCATCGCGGATCTCGCTGAAGACGAGCGTTTCGAGAGCAACCCCTTCGTCATCGGCCCGCCGAGCCTGCGCTTCTATGCCGTCGCGCGCCTGGAAACACCGGATGGCCTGTTGCTGGGTGCCGTCTGCGTCGGCGATGTCCGTCCCCGTCCGCAGGGGTTGACGGAGGTTCAGGCCAGCACGCTGCTGGCCCTGGCCCGGGCCGTGATGCGCGAGCTGAAGCTCCGCAGCACGAACAAGGCCTTGGCCGAGAACACGGCGCTGCTGAACGGCGCGCTCGAGAATGTCGACCAGGGCATCGTCATGGTCGATCAGAGCGGCGACGTCGTCGTCTGCAACCAGCGGGCGATCGATCTGCTCGACCTGCCGGCCGAGATGATGCGCGCGGTCCCGAAATTCGAGGACGTCAAGCGCTGGCAGATCGCGCAGGGCGAATTCGCGGACGCCGACCCCAAGCTCGTGAACGCCATCCGGCACGAGGGCAACAACATCGAGGCCTCCGTCTATGAGCGGCGGCGGCCGAATGGCACGGTCCTGGAAGTCAGGACGAATCGGCTCCCCAATGGCGGCGTCGTCCGCACCTTTGCCGACGTTACCGCGCGGCGCCTGGCGGAGGATGAGCGCCGCGTCGCCGAGGAAAAGCTTCGCGAGAGCGAGCAGCGCTATCGCCTGGCGGCGCTCGCGACATCGGATGCCATCTACGATTGGGAGTTCGCGACCGACCGCCTGCAATGGGGCGAAAGCCGTCTCGGCCAGTTCGCCTACGAGGCCGCGGAGGCCCCGTCCAGCGGGACGACCTGGCTCGACAGCGTCCACCCCGACGACCGTGCCGCCGTCGAAGACGAGGTGCGGCACTTCATTGTGGGAGGTGCCGGCGAGCGTTGGCAGGGCGAGTATCGCTGGCGGCGGGGCGATGGCGGCTACGCCTATGTCCGCGACCGCGGCTATCTCGTGCGGGATCCGTCCGGGCGCCCGGTCAGGATGATCGGAGCGCTGCAGGATCTGACCGAGGCGCGCCGGGCCGACGAAGCGCTGCGAACCGGCGAAGAGCGCCTGCGGCTGGCGCTGCATGCCAGCAACATGGTCGCCTGGGACCTCGACCTCCGGACGGAGCATGTCAGCCGCTCCGACACGTCGGTGGCGCTGCTCGGGCTCGGCTCGGGACCGGCGTCCGAATTCACCGCCCGGGTCCATCCCGACGACCGGCACAAGGTCGATCTGCTCAGGCTCTCCTCACTGATCGACGGAACGCATGCGGCCGAGATCCGCTACGGCGCGCCCGACGGCCGGGAGATCTGGCTGTCGATCAGGGCCGAGCGGCAGGACAAGGACCGGATGATCGGCATCACCTTCGACATTTCGGACCGCAAGGCGACTGAGGAGGCGATCTGGCAGACGGCCAATCATGATCCTCTGACGGGTCTGGCAAATCGGGCGCTCTTCCAGACGCGGCTGGGCGATGCACTGGCGGCTGCGGACGCATCCGGCAAGGGCGTGGGCTTGCTCCTGCTCGATCTCGACGACTTCAAGGACATCAACGACACGCTGGGACACGCCGCAGGCGACAGGCTGCTTGTCGAGACGGCCGCCCGGCTCATGCAGGCGGTCGGCGACCGGGGAACGGTCGCGCGCGTGGGCGGGGACGAATTCGCCGTCGTTCTCGTCGAGCAACCGGGCCTTGCCGCCATCGCAGCCTGCGCCGAGGACATCCTGACGGCGCTGCAGCCCTGCTTCGACTATGAGGGCCGGGCCCTGTCGACGCGGGCGAGCATCGGGGTGGCCGCCTTCCCGGACCATCACCGCGACCCGGTCGAGTTGATGAA
The DNA here is from genome assembly GCF_042655245.1 of Allobosea massiliensis. Taxonomy (NCBI): domain Bacteria; kingdom Pseudomonadati; phylum Pseudomonadota; class Alphaproteobacteria; order Hyphomicrobiales; family Alloboseaceae; genus Allobosea; species Allobosea massiliensis. The sequence goes on from NZ_JBHSLU010000007.1 coordinate 316,477, forward strand.
GGATGCGGACATCGCGCTCTACCGCGCCAAGGAGAGTGGTCGCAGCCGCGCCGTCGTCTATTCCAGCGCCGCACGCGACGTGATGGAGCGCCGCGTCTCCATCCTCCGCGAGGTGCGACAGGGTCTCGAAGCGGCCGAGTTCATCCCTCATTACCAGCCGAAAGTGTCGCTCGCGAATGGCGAGATCGTCGGCTTCGAAGCGCTCGCCCGCTGGCGTCATCCCGCACTCGGCCTGCTGACCCCGGCCTATTTCGGCTCGGTCTTCGACGACCGGGACATGTCGGCGGCCCTGGCGACGAGCATGATCGCGCAGGTCGCGTCGGATATCGGGTCCTGGCTGGAGCAGGGCCTCGCCTGCGGGCGCGTGGCCGTGAATCTCTCCTCGGCCGACTTCTCCGACCGCAAGCTCGCGGACCGGATCGTCGCGCTGCTCGCGGCGGCGAGGGTGCCCACCGCGCATTTCGAGATCGAGGTCACCGAGACCGTCTTCCTCGGCCGGCAGACCGAGGACGTGGCGGCGGTGCTGAACGAGTTCCACGAAGCGGGGATCTCGATCGCGCTGGATGATTTCGGCACCGGCTTCGCCTCGCTCACCCACCTCAAGCAGTTCCCGGTCGATCACATCAAGATCGACCAGAGCTTCGTCCGGAACCTGGAGACCGACAAGGACGACGCCGCAATCGTCGCCGCGGTGGTGAGCCTCGGCCGCAATATGGGCATGAAGATTACCGCCGAAGGCGTCGAGAATGCCGGTCAGGCCGAGCGCCTGAGGGAGGCGGGCTGCGATTTCGGCCAGGGCTACTTCTACGCGAAGCCAGCCTTTGCCGAGCGTGTGCCCTGGATGATCCGGCAGGCCTCCGCCTCCGCCTCGTCGCCGGTGCGGCGGATCCCGTCCCCGCGCCTCGCGCGCCGACGCGTCTGATCGCGACCGGCGATGAACGAGCGCTCGCCGCGCCTCAGCTGTCCGATCAGCCCGCGAGCACGCGCTGCGGCGGGAAGGTGATTTCGACCAGCGTGCCTTCCTTCTTGACGCTCGTGATCGACATCGCGGCGCGGTTGGCCTCGACCAGCGCCTTGGTCAGCGGCAGGCCCAGGCCCGTGCCGCCGGCGCGCCTTGTCGTCGGCACCTGGCGGAAGGGCTCGAGCGCGAGCTCGATCTCCTTGTCGTCCATGCCGATGCCGGTGTCGCGCACCCGCAGGATCGCCTCGCCCTGGTCGCCCAGCGCGGTCGAGATGATCACCTGACCGCCGGCATCGGTGAACTTCACCGCGTTGGAGAGCAGGTTGATCACGATTTGCCGGATCGAGCGCTGGTCGGCGACGACCGGCGGCAGCTTCGGCGAGAGCCCCGAGCGCAGCACGACGCGGCCGCGCTGCGCCTCCGGCTGCAGCAGGCTGACGGCGGACAGCGCGATCTCGTTCAGATTGACGCTGACGAAGTCGAGATCGAGCTTGCCGGCCTCGATCTTGGCGAGGTCGAGCAGGTCGTTGACGAGGCTGATGACATAGCCGCCCGACTGGTGGATGTCGCGCAGATACTCCTTGTAGCGTTCGTTCCCGATCGGCCCGAAGCGCTCCTCCGCCATCACCTCGGCGAAGCCGATGATCGCGTTGAGCGGCGTGCGGATCTCGTGGCTGATCTTGGCGAGCACGTCGGACTTCTGGGCGCTCGCCTTCTCGGCCGCCTTGCGCGCTTCGACCAGCTCGCCTTCCGTCTTCTTCCAGGCGGTGATGTCGCGCAGCACCGCGCAGAAGCGTCGTTCGCTGCCTTCCGCGATCTGGCCCATCGTCATGAACAGCGGAATCTTGCCGCCCTGGCGGACACGACCGACGACTTCGCGGCCATCGTTCATGACCGATGCGACGCCGCCGCCCTTCAGCCCCTCGAGATAGTCGAGCGCTGGCGCATGGCTCTCGCCGGCGAAGAGCAGGGTGAAGAGCTCGCCCGTGACCTCGCGCTGGTCGTAGCCGAACAGCGCCTCGGCGGTCTTGTTGAGAGAGAGGATGCGGCCGCGCTCGTCCACGGTGACGACGCCGTCGGTGGCGGTGTCCAGCATCGCGACGAGCTCGGCGATGCGTGCATCGCGGACCCCGGCGTCGAGCCGCAGCGCCTCGACCCGGGCGGCGCTCTCGGCCTCCTCGGCCGCGAACTCGGCCGCCAGCTCCGCCTCCTCGGCTTCCTCGGGCGTCAGCACCGGCACCTCGCCGCCGCCACTGGGGTGGCGGAAGGCCATCAGCGTCGCCGCTTCGCCCTGCCAGGAGACGCTGGACAGCACGGCATCGACCTTGACGAGATGGCCCAGCCGGTCGAGCAGCGTCATCGCGCCGCCATCGGTGCGGGCGGCGTCCTTGATCAGCCGGCTGACGCCCCCGCCGGAGGCGAGATCGTCGAGATCCGCATAATCGAGCAGATCGAGCATCGTCCGGTTGGCGTAGAGCGGCGTGTCGTCGCGGTTGACCAGAACCGCGATCGGCAGCTTGTCGAGCAGGTCGGCATGGGAATTGGTCCGGCGCGGCTTCGCGGCGCTGCCGTTCTCGGAGCGCTCCTCGGGCACGGCCGCGGCGGGCTCGGTCCGGGCCTCGGCTTCGGCAGCGTCTTTGTCCTTCAGCCGCAGCGGCGCGGCCGGCGGCAGGCGCGGCGCCGCGGGCTCGTCATCGCCGGCCATCCGGGCGCCGAGCGCCTTGGCGATCTCGCGGAAGGCGTTGCGCTCGGCCGAGCTGAGATGGGTCTTGGAGGGCTCGATGATGGGTCGCACCGGCGTGAGATGACCGTTGCGCAGGGGCACGATGTTGCCCGGCGCTGCCGCCGGAGCTGGGGCGGGCTCGGGCTCGCTCTCGGCGCCAGCCTCCGCCGTCGCGCCCGGCTCAGCAGAGGGAGGCGTCGCGTTCGCATCGTCATGCGGGTCGGAGAAGGCGGCGAGATCAGCCGGGTCGGCCTCGTCCTCGGTGGCCGGCTGGATCTCCTCGGCGATGGTCTCGTCAAGCGTCTCGGGTGCGGCGGAGACGCCCTCCGCCTCGGCCATCGCCTCGGCGGGAGCAACAACAGCCGCGTCGAGCGCCTCGACCGGATCGGGTTCGACGAGAGGAGAGGCGACGGCATGGTCCGGCGGCGTATCGACTGGTTCCTGCCGAACCTCGGCTGCAGGCCCTGCGGCGGCCTCCGTCAAAGTCTCTTCCGGCGAAGCGGCCTTGGAGACATCTGCGCTCGCCGGCTCGGGCGCCGACGACGCGGGGAAGGCTTCGTTGGCCCCCGGTCGCGCCAGGCCGAAGCCACGGAAGCCTGTGACCTGTCGCGCGGCGTCGAGCACCGGGACGCCCGACAGTTCGACGCGCACGCCGTTGTCCGGCCCTGTCCGCCAGAGGATCTCGTGGCCGCTCCAGGTGGTGCCGCCGGCGAGGCGCGCGAGCAGCTCACCCGTGCGGTCGGCGATCGTCTCACCGATGAGGTCGGACCAGAGCCTGCCGGTGAAGCGCGAGACGGCATCCGGCCCCGCGAGGTCCGCGAGATGGGGCGAGAGACTGGTGATTCGCCCCTCGCCATCGCTCTGCCAGAGAAAGCGGATGGCGCGGGCGGGCGCGGGCGGCGCCGCACCTGCAACGGGGGGCGGTTCGGCCGCTGCGCGGGGCGCTGGCTGCTGGACCGGCGCGGCAGGGGGCGGGGGAGTGATCCCCAGCCGCCGCAATTCGGAAGCCTGGATCGCGAGCGCCAGCACGGGCCCGGAGGCATCCCCGTCCAGAAGCTTGCAGCCGCAGGTCACCAGCGTCGCCGCGAAGCCCGAGGTCAGCCGCAGCCGCTCGAGCCGCACGCCCTGGCGCGAGGCGAGGCCTCCGGCGAGCAGGGCGAGCCGCTGCCGTGTGGCTGCGGGCAGATTGCCGCTCGTCGCGAGCAGCGCCTGAGCCGCCGCATTGGCATGGCCCGGGCGGTCAGCCTCCCGATCCCAGAGCAGCAGGGCGCCGTCGGCCGCGAAGGCGACGAGAGACCCGTCCGCCGCCGCCGTCGCTCCCAGCCCTGCCCAGTCCCGTCCGGCCTCGCTCATGCCTGCCTGCTCTCGGTTGGCGCCCCCAAGCTCGGCGCCATTATGCCTAACAAAGCCTTAATAGCGGCCAAATCCTCATGGCGCCATGAGCGCGGACGTGCCGTCCCGTCCCGACTCGAAACAGCGTTAACGGCCGCGACGCATCGCGCTAAGATTGTCATTGCGGCGCAATAATGATATTGCACCGCACAATAACGACCGACCTTCGGCCGGCGGTGCCGAAGCGGAGCAGCGGTCAGCATAGCGGCGCTCAACAGGAGGACCACCCATGGCGACCAAGACCCCTTACGAAGTCCCCACCGAGATGCGCGAATTCGCCGAGCGCAGCGTCGAGCAGGCCCGCAAGGCTTTCGACGGTTTCATCGGCGCCGCCGCCAAGGCCGTCGATTCGGCGCATGGCTCGGCCGAGACCGCTCGCCTGAACACGCATGAGGCCGCGCGCAAGGCGATCGCCTATGCCGAGAACAATGTCGCCGCGGCCTTCGATCTCGCCCAGAAACTGGTCCAGTCCAAGGACCTGACCGAGGTCATGGCTCACCAGTCCGAGTTCATGAAGGCGCAGATGGCATCGCTCCAGGCGCAGCTGAAGGAAATCGGTACGGCCGCGCAGGACGTCGCGACCAAGACGGCCGAGACCGTCGCGAAGGCCGCCAAGCCCAAGTAACCCTACTGCCGACGACGCGGCCGCCGCCCGGCGGCCGCGATTGCGCCGACTGGTCATCCGGACTGCACCGGCGCGACCCCCTTGGACGGATGGCCGGATCGACCGGCCGACGATCCGTCGCCGCGCTGAAGGAGAACCGCGATGGTCAAGCCCGCCCCGACCCGCACCAAGTCGAAGGCCCCGGTCAGCCTCTCTCCCGTCAAGGCCCTCTCGGGCCCGCTTCCGGCCGAACCTGCGATGCCCAAGCCCGCAGTGTCCAAGCCCGCAGCGCCCAAGCCCGATGCGGCACAGGCGCCCCCGGCGAAGGCTGCCGAGACCCCCAACGCCGCTGAAACCGCCAAGCCGGCCGCTAAGACCACCGCACCGGCGGCAACGCCGTCGGTGAAACCCGCATCCGCCAAGCCCGCATCCGCCAAGCCCGCACCTGCCAAGCCCGTGACCGCTGCGCCCGCCACCAAGGCGCCTGCGCCGGCCCCGGTCTCCGCTCCGGCCGGCAAGGTCGCGGCCAAGGCCCCGGCCGCCAAAGCTCCGGTGAAGACGGCGGCCCGCGCCAGCGCGCCGGCCAAGGTCGTATCGGCTCCCGCTCCGACCGCGCCCGCCACGCCCGTTGCGTCGGTCGTCGCCACGCTCGCCGCGATCGAGCCGCAAGCTGTCGCCAAGGCGGTCGAGACGGTCGCTGGCACAGCCGTCGAGGCGGCCGCCACGGCCACCGCCGCCGTGACGAAGCTGGCAGAGAAGACGATCGAGGCCGCCGCTGCGAAGGTCGAGGCGAAGCCGGAGCCCGCGAGCAAGCCCGCGCCTTCGCTCGCTGCGATGCCGCTGCCGCGTCCGCCTGAATTTGCCGCGATCGCGACCGGCACGGTGATGACCCAGACGCTGGCGATGGCGAAGGCGTTCGGTGCGCTGCAGGCGAGCATGCTCGACCATGCCTGTTCCGAGTTGAAGGCGCGGCTGGGCGAGGTGGAGACATTGGCGCGCACCGACAGCACTGCCGATGCGGTCGCGCTCCAGGCCAAGGCGGTGCGCCGTTCCTACGAATCTTATGCCGAGCACCTCAAGGAACTCGCGCGCATCGCCGGCAAGGCGATGGGGAAGTCCTGAGGAGAGCAGGGAAGGGCGCGCGCAGGAGCCTGGAAAAAGCCGGTGAATCGCGGGTTGCATTCCCGCGGCTCCGGCACTAGGTTCCGCGCCGCCGCCGATCTCGCGAAAGCGACCGATCGCCACGCGCCGGGTGCGGGCAGCCATAGCTCAGTTGGTTAGAGCGCTAGATTGTGGATCTAGAGGTCCCCCGTTCAAGCCGGGGTGGCTGTACCACCCGACCCGCCCCCTTTTCCGCGACGTTCCACCGCTCCCGAGGGCTCGTTGCAGCCCTTGAAGCCGCCCTGCGGATCGCCATATCGTTCAGCAAGCGGAAGGGCTTCGCCTTCTGCCCGCGGGGCGCCGGATCTCTGGGCCCCGGTCGATCGGGAGCGCCCTCGCGGGCTCCGGCACCGTCAGGCAAGGTCCTGGGAATGACGCGTACGCCCAGTCTGTCCCATCCGTTTCTTCTCGGCTTCGACGACATCGAACGCGCTCTGGACCGGGTCGCGAAAGGCGCCAGCGAAGGCTACCCGCCCTACAACATCGAGCGGCTCGCGCGAACGGGCGAAGAGCCGGACCGCCTCCGCATCACCCTCGCCGTGGCCGGCTTCGCGCGCGATCAGCTCGAGATCACGCTCGAGGAAAACCAGCTCACCATCCGGGGCCGCCAGATCGACGACAAGACCCGGCAGTTCCTGCATCGGGGCATCGCGGCCAGGCAGTTCCAGCGCAGCTTCCTCCTCGCCGACGGCATGCAGGTGCTCGGCGCGGATCTGTCCAACGGTCTGCTGGCCATCGATCTGGTCCGGCCGGAACCGGAAAGGCTCATCCGGCGTATCGATATCGTCAGTCGCGACGAGCCTGCTTGAAGGTCACGAAGGATGCGAGCGCGGTTTTTGCATCCGTTCATGATTGCCATCGTATCTTTGTAACCGCACTCGCACTGCTCTGAAGGAGGGCGCGATGAACGACGACAGCACGATGATCCGGACCACCCCTCTGACCCCGGCCGAATTCGCCGCCCTGGGCACGGGCGAGGTCGCCTATCTCAAGTCGATGACGTCCGACGAATTGCTGCGCATCTTCCCGCAGGCGCCGGAGATCCAGTCCGGCCTGCAACTCTTCGCGCTGCTCTCGGCGGATGGCGCGCCGATCCTGGTGACCGATTCGCGCGAGGCCGCCACGGCCAATGCCTGGGAGCACGACCTGCGGATGGTCAGCGTCCACTGATCCGCTCAGGGCGCGGTCGCGATCCCCGCGACGGCCGCCTGCAGGCGCAGGATGTCCTGCGCGGTCGAAAGCCGGTGGTCGCCGTCCTTGATCAGCGTCAGGACGACGGCATCGCCCGCCAGATGCTCGACCAGCTTCAGCGCGTGGCGCCAGGGCACGTCGGGGTCCTGCATGCCTTGGAGGATGTGGACCGGGCAGCCGGTCCTGATCTCCGAGCCGAACATCAGGTGGCGACGCCCGTCCTCGATCAGCGCCCGCGTGATCGGCGTCGGCTCCGGCGAATACTCCGAGGGGCGCATCCAGACGCCGTCGCGCAGGATGGTCTGCCGGATCGGCTCCGGCATCTGCGCCCACATCAGCTCTTCCGAGAAGTCGACAGCCGGCGCGATCAGCACGAGGCCAGCCGGCGCCAGTGCCGTTCCCAGCAGGCGCCGCGCCGCCAGCAGGGCGAGCCAGCCGCCCATCGACGAGCCGACGAGAATGGGGCGGGCACCGCAGCGGGCCTCGATCACCGCCAGTGCGTCGGCGAGCCAGTGGGAGAGCGTCCAGCGCGCGAAGTCGCCGCCGCTCTCGCCATGGCCGGCATAGTCGAAGCGCAGGAAGGGCCGACCGGTCTCGCGCGCCCACTGCGCCAGAGCCTCGGCCTTGGTGGCGCGCATGTCGGAGCGAAAGCCACCCAGCCAGACGACCGGCGCCCCCTCTCCGGGCTGAGAGAGGAGGGCGAGACGGCGGCGATCCTCGCCCTCTCCGACCTCCAGCCATTGCGGTGCCTCGCGCTCCAACGCAAATCTCCTGTGACGAATCGGCGGTTCGGCGCGAATATAGGCTGCCCGGCACGCCCCTGGGCAGGCATAGTCGCAGCGGTGAGAACAGGCGCGGGCCCGACCGCGCGGCGACAAGGTGGCGTTCCGGAACGGTGAGTATGTCCTTTCAACCCGGCGCGCATCTGTCGTTGCCCTCGACCGAGTCCCATCCGCTGCTCGGGCGGACGATTCTGCAGATCATCCCCGATCTCGAGGCCGGCGGGGCCGAGCGCACCACCGTCGACATCGCCAAGGGCCTGACCGATGTCGGCGCCCGGGCGCTCGTCGCGACGGAAGGCGGACGTCTGGTTGCCGAGCTGCAGGCCAAGGGCGGCGTCTGGCTGCCCTTTCCGGCGGCGTCGAAGAACCCGCTCGCCATGGCGATCAACGTGCGCAAGCTCGCGCTGCTCTGCCGGCACGAGGGCGTCGAGCTGATCCATGCCCGCTCGCGGGCGCCCGCCTGGGTCGCGCTCGCCACGGCCCGGCTGCTGCGGCTGCCCTTCGTCACCACCTATCACGGCTCCTATGCCAGCCGCTCGGCGGTGAAGACGCTCTATAATTCGGTGATGGCGCGCGGTGACGTGGTCATTGCCAACTCGGCCTATACGGCGGAGCTGATCCTGGCCAAGCACGGCTTCGCCCGCGACCGCATCCGCGTCGTCAACCGCGGCACCAATTTCTCGGCCTTCGCGCCGCAGGCGGTCGCGCCCGAGCGCATCCAGGCACTGCGCACCGCCTGGGGCATCCGGGCGCATCAGCAGATCGTCCTGCTGCCCGGCCGGCTGACGGGCTGGAAAGGCCAGCGCGTACTGATCGAGGCCGCGCGCATTCTGCGCGACCAGGGCGATACCGACACCGCCTTCATCCTCGCCGGCGACCATCAGGGCCGCGACGGCTATGTCCGCGAGCTCGACCAGCTCATCGCCAAGGCGGGGCTGGAGGGGCGGGTGCGCCGCGTCGGCCATTGCTCGGACATGCCGGCCGCCTTGCTCGCCGCGGCGGTCGTCGCCGTGCCCTCGACCGAGCCCGAAGCCTTCGGCCGCGTCGCGGTCGAGGCGCAGGCGATGGGCACGCCCGTGGTCGTCTCGGATCTCGGCGCCGTACCGGAGACGGTGCTCGCCCCGCCCCAGACGCCGCCGAACGAGCGCACCGGCTGGCGCGTTCCGCCCGGCGATGCCGCGGCCCTGGCCGAGGCCCTGGCGGGGGCGCTCACGCTGCGCCCCTCCGCGCGGGACAACCTCGCCTTGCGCGCCCGCCGCCATGTCGAACGGCATTTCTCGCTGGAGACCATGGTCGGCGACACGCTCGACGTCTACTGCGCCCTGCTCGAGGGCCGGGGTGCGGACTGAGCCCCGGGCCCTTGCCGAAAACCCGCCGAGTGACGATCTAGAGACTATTCGTCACAGGCTGCCGGCCCTCGTCCATTGACAACGCGCGTCTTTGTGCAATGTGTCTGGCGATGGGCGCCCGAAGCGCCATTTACAGGAGAATACAGCCATTCGTCGTCCTTTCCGTGCCGCTCCGACCCCGACCAAAGACGGCCCGCGCTCCAATCGCGACATCCGCGGCGTCCGTGAGGTTCAGCTCATCGACGATACCGGCGCCAATCGCGGCGTGGTGTCGTTCTTCGAGGCATTGAAGATTGCCGAGGATGCCGGTCTCGACCTCGTCGAGATCGCCCCCAACTCCGTGCCTCCGGTCTGCAAGATTCTCGACTATGGCCGCTTCCGCTTCCTGGAGCAGAAGAAGGCCGCCGAGGCGCGCAAGAAGCAGCGCACCATCGAGATCAAGGAGATCAAGCTCCGTCCCGGCATCGACAAGCATGACTACGACGTCAAGATGAAGGCGATGCTCGGCTTCTTCGAGGAGGGCGACAAGGTCAAGGTGACCCTGCGCTTCCGCGGCCGCGAGATGGCCCACCAGGATCTCGGCGTGAAGGTGCTCGAGCGCGTCAAGGCGGATCTGGCAGAGACTGCGAAGGTCGAGAGCGACTGGCAGCTCGAAGGTCGCCAGATGGTCATGGTGCTGGCGCCGCGCTAGAGCGCTTGCGCTATGCAATCGGCATCAGGCCCGGCCCCCGTGCCGGGCCTTGTCATGTCTAGGCCTGCGATGCTTGGGTCGCTTCGACCCGATCGAACCGCGAGCGCTTCGCCATGACCCAGCCCAGCATCACCAGCCAGCGCCGCGACCTCGCCGCCGCGCTTCGCCTTGCCGCGAAGTTCGAGCTGAACGAGGGCATCTGCAACCATTTCTCGGTCGCGCTGCCGGACGGTCCCGACGGGCGCCCGCGCTACCTGATCAACCCCTATGGCGTGCACTGGTCGGAGATGAAGCCCTCGGACCTCCTGCTGATCGACGAGCGTGGCCAAGTTCTGGAAGGGGAGGGCGAGGTCGAGGCGACCGCCCGCAACATCCATATCGCCGCCCACAAGGCCAATCCGCGGCATGTCGCCGTGCTGCATGTCCATATGCCCTATGCCACGGCGCTGACCATGGTCGAGGGCGGCCGGCTCGAGATGGCCCACCAGACCGCCTGTCGCTTCCATGGCCGCACGCTCTATGTCGACCATTTCGGCGGGCTGGCTCTGGACGAGAGCGAGGGCGAGGCCATCGTCGCCGCCAACAAGGCGGAGGCGGGGGCGGACATCACCTTCCTCGCCCATCACGGTGTGACCATCGGCGGGCCTTCGGTCGCCGTCGCCTTCGACGATCTCTATTTCCTGGAGCGCGCCTGCCGCCAGCAGGTGCTCGCCATGTCGACCGGCCGGCCGCTGAAGCTGATTCCCGAGGCCGAGATCGAGGCCACCGCGCGCGAATGGCGCCAGGTGCTGGTCTTCCAGTCGGAAAAGCACTTCGAGGCGCTGAGGCGAATCGAGGGGCTCTGACCGAACGTCACTTTCGGGTTCTCGCCGGCGTGGTCCTTGTCTAGGGTGGCCTCCGGGGAACCGGCGCCTGCGACGGGCGCGGTCCCCGCAGGGGGGCAAGTGCATGGCTTCGAACCGAATGGCGACGGCATTGTGCGCGCTGTCGCTGGCTATTTTGGCAGCGGGGCCGCTCGCCGCCCAGACAGCCCCGCCGGCCCAGAGCCCGACGCCGGCCAGGCCCGACGAGACCAAGCTCGACCTGAAGCTCTTCGACAAGGCGGAGGTCGATCGCTCGAAGGGCTGCACGGTCGCGCTCTGGCAGGCCAACCGCGATCCCGACAACGACCGCTACGCCTTCATCTTTACCGAAGCGCTGACCGGCCAGAACCATGCCCGCCAGCCGGCGCGCATCAAGGTCGGCGAAAAAATTCTGCCGATGACGCGCGTGGCGATCGGCGGCAAGGTCGGTGGCTACGGCCTCTACCCCTATCAGCTCTACAAGCTCGGCGCCGATGACGGCTTCGCCGTGCTCGACCTCAAGCTCGGCGAAATCGAGGGTGAGGCGGTCGAGATCGAGAGCGGCACGCTGACCGTGTCGATGGCGGGCAAGCAGCAGGCGCGGGTGAATGTGAAGGGCGGAGCCGGCTGCATGACCGCGCCGGTCTCCGCGCCGCCTCAAGCGTCACCGCCGCCCGCGACCGCCGCCGCGCCGCCGCCGTCCATTCCCGGTGGCATCTTCAGCCGCTATGCGGTCAGGCCCAATCAGATCCCGCGCACGCTGCCGGCGACGCTCAAGAGCCGTTTCGGCTGCGATCCCGAGATGCTGAAGACCGGCGTCACCGGCTTCCAGATGTCGGAGGAATCGGCGATCTGGGAATTGCCCTGCCAGCGCTTCAACATCCAGGCCAATGCCGTCTATGCGCTGGTCTACCTGCCGGAGCCGGCACAGAATCTGCGCTTCCTGAGCTTCAAGGCGCCCCCCGGCAAGAAGCGCACGAGCGCGCCCGCCGAGCTGATATCGCCGGAATGGGACGTGAAGACCCGCACCGTCACCGGCACGGCGCTCGGCCGCAGCGAGGGCGATTGCGGGGTCTATGAGCGCCACCGCGTCGGGGCCGACGGCGAGTTCGTTCTGGTCGAATACCGCGAAAAGGTTGCCTGCGACGGCAAGGCGACCAGGCCCGAACAGTTCCCGCTTGTGTATCGGGCGCGCTGAATGCTCGACATGACGTAAAGTCAGTTTGCGTTTCCGCGCCGTTCGTTCGGGCGTCTGCTTTAAATTTAGGCAGCGAGACCTTCGCAGAGGGATGCGAATCAGCGTGGTTGGTGATCTTCTGCCGCCCGCTTCGCAGCCGGCCGGCTGCGATGGCTCGCGTCCCCCGTCCGGCGTCGTGTCGGCGGGCGACGGCCTACCGGAGGCGCCTTCGACTTGCCTACGCTGCGAGAGGGATACGAGATCGACCCGGCGCTCGCCGGCCTGATCCGGCATATGCGGGCGATCGACGACTACCGGCAGGTCTTCGACCGGCTGCAGGCGTCCTGGGATACGCTGACATTGCTCGGCCAGCTCTCGGGCAATGCCACCGAGATGTCGGGCCCGCGCTCCGCCTTCGAGAAGCTGACGGCAAGTCTGCTCGGCCATCTCGCCAAGGAAACCCGCGACAAGGTGATGACCGATCTGCGCATCAAGGCGCAGAACGCCATCGACGTGCTGGTCCGCAATCTGTTCGAGCGGACGGCGGACATCGGCTTTCTCGCTGCCGACACCGACATCCGCGAGATGCTCGAGGCGCCGGCCTCGCCCGAGGCGCGGGCTGCGATCGAGGCCCGCTTCCGCGACTATGTCGCCAAGTATTCCGTCTATTCCGACATCGTGCTGGTCGATCGCGAGGGCACGATCCGCGCCCGTCTTCAGCCGCATGAGGCGCAGCAGGCGCGCCACCCCCTGATCGATGAGGCGATGACCTCGACCGGCGCCTATGTCGAGCATTACGGCCTGGTCGATTTCGTCGCGGACCGGAATGCCTTGGTCTATGCTTGGCGCGTCGAGGATGCGGCCAAGCGCCCGATCGGCGTCCTCGTCCTCGTCTTCCGTCTGGCCGACGAGATGGAGGGCATCTTCCGCAAGCTGCTGCCGGAGCATGACTGGACGGTGCTGGGCTGCGTCTCGCCGGAGGGCGACATCATCGCCGGATCCTGCCCGATCCAGCTGCCGGCAGGGCTGAAGCTGTCGCCCGCCGCCCTGCAGGGGCGCGACCCGGTGATCCGACTCGGCGGGCGGCAGTATCTCGCCATGGCCTGCCGCACGGTGGGGTACCAGGGCTATATGGGGCCGGGCTGGCTCGGTCTCGGGCTGATCCCGCTCGAGGCGGCGTTCGACCAGGACGACGGCGAACTCGGCAAGAGCATCGGCGAGGAACTGCTCGCCGCGGTCACCAGCCAGGCCGGGCTGTTCTCGGCCGAGCTGCGCAACGTCTCGCGCCAGGCGGCGGCGATCCAGGGCGATCTCAACCGCTCGGTCTGGAACGGCTCGATCCGCCAGGCCGGCTCGACCGCCGCCAATGCCGCCTTCTCGAAAATCCTGCTCTGGGAGATCTCCAGTGCCGGCCGCAAGACGCAGGCCGTCTGCGATGCCTCGATCGGCGACCTACACCGCACCGTCGTCGCCGCCATCATGGAGAAGTGCCGGTCCCGCGCTGCCTTCGCCATCGACGTGATGGACCGCAATCTCTACGAGCGCGCCAATGACTGCCGCTGGTGGGCGCTGAACGCCAGTTTCGCCCGGGTGCTGGCCGGGCCCTCGCCGGAGGGGCGCCGGCTCTGCGGCGAGATCCTCGCCACCATCAACGCTCTCTACACGGTCTACAGCAACCTCATCCTGTTCGACGCGCAGGGTGTCGTCGTCGCCGTGTCGCAGCCCTCGCAGGCGCATCTCGTCGGCCAGCCGCTCGAGACCGAATGGGTCGCCCGCACGCTGGCGCTGCGCACAGGCCAGCACTATGCCGTCTCGGGTTTCGAGCCGACGCCGCTCTATGACGGCGCGCCGACGCTGATCTACACCGCCGCGGTGCAGAGCCCGGTGGGGGGCAGGGCGCTCGGCGGCATCGCCATCGTCTTCGACTCGACTCCGCAATTCGCGGCGATCCTCGCCGACTCCCTGCCGACCGACGAGGACGGCGCGGCGCTTGCGGGGGCCTTCACCATCCTCGTCGGCAGCGACGGCCGCATCCTCTCCTCGAGCGACCCGCGCTTCGCCGTCGGCGATGCCAGCCCTCTGCCGGTCGATCCCGCGGCGCTGGAGCGGGACGGCGACCTCGCCTGCATCCGCAGCTTCGAGGGCAAGCACATGGCGGTCGGCGCCGCGCTCTCGAAGGGCTATCGCGAATACAAGACCAGCGACGGCCACAGGGCCGATGTCGTGGCGGTCTGTGCCGTGCCGCTCGGCGAAGTCGCGTCGGACAGCGCGGCACGCCCGGCGGCCGGCGCCACCTCGGTGACCCTGGCTGCGCAGAAGCCGGCCGACGGGGTCGAGGCCTTCGAGGTTGCAACCTTTCATATCGGGCGGCACTGGCTCGGCGTCCGCGCCCGCGACGTCATCGAGGCGGTCGACATCGCAGGCCTCAAGCCTTCGGCCCGGAAGGCAGGGGACGGCCTGCTCGCCGGCTACAAGCTTCACGAGGGCCAGCCCGTGCCGGTGCTGCGCCTTGCCCGGCTGCTCGGCATTCCCGACGCCTCCTCGGACGAGCAGCAGATCGTCATCGTGCGCGCCGCCGGCCGCACGCTCGGCCTGATCGTCGACACGCTCGGCCTGATCCCCGAGATCGCGGCCTCCGAGCTGCAGCCGCTGCGCGAACTGACCTCGAAGACCGACGTCCCGGCGCTCGGCGTCGTCGCGACCCGCAATGCCCGGGGCGAGCCGGCCGGCATGCTGATGCTGCTGGACGTCGACCGCCTGGGCGCGAAGCTCCAGGGCGAAGGCGGGCCGGCGCTCGTTCAGGCGGCGGAGTAGCGGCGGGAGCCGTGCTTTCAGGCGGACGGCCGCTTCGCCAGAGCGAGGCCGATCCCCAAGGCGATCATGGCGCCACCGGAGCCCTCGCGCAGACGGCGAATGAGGGCTGGGCGCGCCGCTGCGCCCTGTCGGATTCCACTCGCCGCATAGGCGACGACGACGTCGGCGAGCGTGTTGAACAGCACGGACACGAAACCCAGGATCAGAAACTGCAGAGCGACGCTGCCGGTGCCGTCGATGAACTGCGGAATGAAGGCCAGGAAGAAGCCGGCGGTTTTCGGATTGAGCGCTTCGACGACGACGCCTTCGCGAAAAGCCCTCCTTCCACCCAGCGGTGGCTCGATGGTGCCGCCGCTCAGCACATTCGCCGCGTCCTGTCGCGCTGCCTGGATGGTGCGCCAGCCGAGCCAGACGAGATAGCCCGCGCCGGCGAGCTTGAGCGCCGTGAACAGTTCAGCGCTGGCCAGCACGATCGCGGACACACCCAGGCTGCCGGCGACGACATGAACCATGCCGCCCAGTCCGGTTCCGAAGCTGGACGCGAGGCCTTCCCGGCGCCCGCCCGCCAGCGTTCGCGCGGCGACATAGAACATGCCGGGACCCGGCGTGATCGCAAGAAGGAGCGCTGCGACGACAAACAGCGCCAGTGAGCTGGGCTCAGGCATGACGGGGGCACCAATGTTGAAGGGAGGGGCGCTTTCGCGATCAGTCGACGGGCACCAGCGCAGCGGCGGCGCGCTCGGTGGGGCGGGGGCTGTCTGCGAGACCCGCCGCGACGCCGGCGCGGTCGCTTGCGGACCGGTTCTGGCTCATCTTGCGCTTGCCCTCCAGTCGCGTGATCGGCATCCGCAGGCCGACGATGCCGCGCAACTGCGCCTGGATGAAATCGGGCGGCGCGTCCGACACCGCCCAGGGGGCGGGACGCTCGCTCTCGTGCATATCGGTCAGCCGCGTGACGAGGTCGAGCAGCCGCGCCGCGTCGTCGAAGAACTCGACCGGGCCGTAAGCGTGGACCGCGACGTAGTTCCAGGTCGGCACGACCTTGCCGGTCTCCCGCTTGGTCTCGTACCAGGACGGCGTGATGTAGGCGTCGGGGCCCATGAAGATCGCGAGCCCCTCGCCCAGCGCAGGCTCCCGCCATTGCGGATTGGCCTTGGCGAGATGGCCGTAGAGCACGCCGTACTCGCCTTCGGTCTCGTCCAGGAACAGCGGCAGCGGCGTCGCCAGCACGCCAGCCTGCGTCGCCGTGACGACATGGGCGAGCCGCGCGCCGCGGATCGTCGCGACGATGCTGTGCCGGTCGTCGTCGCGGAAGGCGGGCGGTGTGTACATCACGGAACTCCTTGCGTCGTCACCGTCAATGGGGCCAGTCTGGCTTGGAGGAAACGGCCAGTTTCGTAAAATCCGGATGGGCCAGTTGGAAAGTGTCGGGCGCCGGATCGTCGCTGCGATCAAGGAACGGATCCACGGCGGCGCCTATCGTCCGGGCGATCGCCTGCCGTCGAGCCGCGCCTTCGCGGCGGAATGGGGCGCCTCCCGCACGACCGTGACGGCCGCCTATGGCCAGCTGATCGCGGAGGGCTATCTGATCAGCCGCCAGGGCGCGCGTCCGGTGGTCGCAAGGGGCCTCGCCGCGCCGCCGGGGCCCGCGCCGGAATCCCCGCCGCCGGCGCGAGCCCTGTCGGGCTTCGCGCAACGCCTGCTCGCCCTGCCGGCACCGGCGCCGCGGGAGAGCTTTCCCGTCGCGGACTTCCGTTATGGCGACCTGGCGGGCGCCGACTTCCCCGTACTGGCCTGGCGTCGCGCCCTGGCCAAGGTTGCGCTCCGCCGTCCGGCCAGGCTGCGCTATGCCGATCCGCAGGGCGAGTCGGCCCTGCGCGCGGCCTTGCAGGGCTATCTCTGGCGCGCCCGCGGCATCGCCTGCTCGGCCGACGACATTCTCGTCGTCAACGGCTCGCAGCAGGGGCTGGATCTCTGCGCGCGGCTGCTGCTCGATCCCGGCGACCGCTTCCTGATGGAGAACCCGGGTTATGCCCTCGCGCGCCATGCCTTCCTCGCGGCGGGCGGGGAGGCGGTCCCGGTGCAAGTCGACCCCGACGGGCTGGTGACGGACGCCTTGCCGCCCGCGCGGCTCGTCTATGTCACGCCTTCGCACCAGTATCCGCTCGGCGGCGTCCTGTCCGCGCCGCGCCGGCGCGCGCTGTTGGCTTGGGCGGCTTCCGTCGACGGCTATGTCGTGGAGGACGATTACGACGGCGAGTATCGTCACGACGTCGCGCCGATCCCGCCCGTGCAGACGCTCAATCCCCAATCGGTGATCTATGCCGGCACCGTCTCCAAGACGCTCTCGCCAACCTTGCGGCTGGGCTATCTCGTCCTGCCGGCCGCGTTGCTGCAGGCCTTCGTCGAGGCGAAGCGCCTGACGGATCGCCATGCGCCCCTGCCGGAGCAGGAGGCCCTGGCCGAGCTGCTGGCCAGCGGCGCCTATGAGCGCCATGTCCGCAGCATCCGCCGCAGGAACGCCGAGCGCCGGAGCGTCTTGCTCGCGGCCCTGGCCGAGAGCTGCGGGCAGGCGGTCTCGGTCGAAGGCGCCGCCACCGGCCTCCATCTCGTGGTCTGGCTCGACGGCGTCCCGGCCCCGCGTGAAGGCGCGATCGCAGAGGCCGCGCGAGCGGCCGGGGTCGGCCTCTACCCCGTCTCGTCGCTCTACGACGCGTCGGTGCCGAGGCCGGAGACGGCCGGCTTCGTTCTGGGCTATGCCGCGCTCGAGGGCGACGCGCTGCGCCGTGGTGTGGCGATCCTGGCCGCCATCCTGACGCAGGAGCGCCGGACAGCCGGGACGCGGCCGTGAACGCCTCGCTTGCCACGCCCGACCTTTTCTGTCATACGCGCGGCCTTCGATCGCCCGGCTGATAAGGGCTGCCGTGGCGGTCGTTCTTTGCTTCCCGCAAGCAAAACATCAAGCGGCGCACTTCGCGCGCCCGCGACCTATGAGGAGCTGAAATGCCCAAGATCAAGACGAAATCGGCCGCGAAGAAGCGGTTCAAGATCACCGGAACCGGCAAGGTGCTCTACGCCCAGGCCGGCAAGCGTCACGGGATGATCAAGCGGACCAACAAGCAGATCCGCAATCACCGCGGCACCACCACCCTGTTCGAGGGTGATGCGGCCAACGTGAAGAAGTATTTCCTCCCCAACGGCTGACGCCCCCTAACCTTCCGGAGATCATGACATGGCTCGCGTGAAACGGGGCGTAACGTCCCACGCCAAGCACAAGAAGACGCTCAAGGCCGCCAAGGGCTTCTATGGCCGCCGCAAGAACACGATCCGCGCCGCCAAGGCGGCCGTCGATCGCTCGATGCAGTACGCCTATCGCGACCGCAAGAACAAGAAGCGCTCCTTCCGCGCGCTCTGGATCCAGCGCCTGAACGCCGCGGTGCGCGAGCACGGCCTGGTCTATTCGGTCTTCATCGGCGGCCTGGCCAAGGCCGGCATCGAGCTCGACCGCAAGACCCTCTCGGCGATGGCCATCGACGACGCCGCCTCCTTCACGGCGGTGGTCGAGGCGGTCAAGGCCGCGCTCGGAACCGACGCCCAGGCCAAGGCCGCCTGAGCCTTCCAGCTGCGACGAGATACGGAAAAAGGCCGGCAGCGATGCCGGCCTTTTTTCGTGTGTTCAGTGCGTCATTCTCGAGCGTAGCGGAGCGAAGACCCGAGAATCTGGTTCAGGAGATGCTCGGGTCTTCGCCCGAGCATGACGCGGCACCTCAAGTCTGCACACGATCCTCCGTCGCCGGCCGCCAGTTGTCGCCCGCGCCCTCGACGATGCGGGCATAGGCCTCCTCCGGCGTATCCGCATAGGCAAACAGGGCGAGGTCCTGCGCCCGGATCAGCCCGGCCTTCGCCATTACGTTGAGGTTCAGCAGCGCCTGCCAGTAGGCGCGGTCGTAGAGCACGATCGGCACCGGGCGCATCTTGCCGGTCTGCACGAGGGTCAGGAGTTCGAACAGCTCATCCAGCGTGCCGAAGCCGCCCGGAAAGACCACCAGTGCGGCTGCCCGCATCGCCAGATGCATCTTGCGCATCGCGAAATAATGGAAGCGGAAGGTCAGATCCGGCGTCGACCAGGCATTGGGCTCCTGCTCGTGCGGGAGCGTGATGTTGAAGCCGATCGAGAGCGCGCCGGCCTCCGTCGCGCCGCGATTGGCGGCCTCCATAATGCCCGGCCCGCCGCCGGTGGCGATGACATGGTCGCGCCCGAGCTCGCTCGCCGAAAGCGCCCCGCCGCGCTCCGAGGCCAGCTTACCAAAGGCGCGGGCCGCCTCGTACCAGGGCTCTCCCTCCCGCACCCGCGCCGAGCCGAAGACGACGATCGTCGAGAGGATGCCGCGGGCGCGCAAGTGGTCCTCGGCCTTCTGGTATTCGAGCATGAAGCGCACACCGCGCGTCGAATCGCCGAGGATGAAGTCGGGGTCGAGTGCTGCCAGGCGATAGGAAGGCGAGGCCTTCTGCGCGGAGCTGTCGGGCTTGTCGGTCGTGTCAGGCATGTCCTGCGAATCCGGTGGGGCTGTCCCAGCCTTACCCCAGATAGTTTCGCAATACGGCCACCATGCGATCCGCGCCGGTCTTGTGCGGCAGCAACGTCAGGAAGTGCCCCTCGCGGTCCATCAGATAGGTCAGCGAGCCATGGTCGACGCTGTGCTCGCCGGGCGCGTGATGCGGCAGCGTCAGCTTGCGCCGGTGGACCTTGTAGGCCTTCGCGACCGCCGCGATCTGCGCCTCGCTGCCGGTCAGCCCGATCAGGCGGGGATGGAAGGCGCCGACATAGGCCGCCAGCACCGCCGGCGTGTCGTGGGCCGGATCAACGGTGACGAAGAGCGGCGTCACGCGCTCCGCCAGCGGGCCGAGCCCGTCCAGCGCCTGTGCGATATTCGGCAGATCGATCGGGCAGGTGTCGGTGCAGCGCGTGAAGCCGAAATAGATCAGCATGAAGCGCCCGCGAAAGTCGCGGTCGCTCACCTGCGTGCCGCGATGGTCGGTCAGCGAGAACGGCCCGCCGAAGCGCCCCGCCAGCGGGTCTGGCCGCGGGGAGGGCGCGGCGTGCCCGGCATGGCCGTGATGCTGCGCCAGCGCCGGAAGGCTCGAGCCGGCGGCGAGCCCAGCCAGCAGTGCGCGTCGTGTCGGCCGGCCCGGCATCCCGGATCTCAGGGCTTCGGCTGGGGCAGGAGCCCCTTGATGCCGAGCGGCCCGTTTTCGGCCAGAATGGCATTGGACTCGGGGTCCGCCCGCCACCATTCCGGCGCGGCGCCGTTGCGCGCCTCCCACTGTGTCTTGAAGCGGTCGGTCGGCGTGAACGGGGCGCTGCTGCCGGCTTCGCGGACACCCTGCGCGAAGAACAGTGTGATCGCCGGGTTCTCGATCAGGAGCCCGTCGGCCTCGACCTCCCGGCCGCAGAAGCCGGCGAGATCGGGCGCAGCCCCGGCGAAATCGACTTGCCCCTTGCCGACCAGCCGGAAGCGGCCATCCGCCTCGAGGATGCCGAGCTGGCGCTTGCCGGCGCCGCAATCGGGCGCGCAGACACCCTTGAGATGGCACAGCGCCTCGACAACGCGGCCCTTCAGCACGACCGGCTTTTCATGCGGGATGCCCCAGGGCTCGGCGGCCTGGACGACGGCGGGAGCCAGTACGGCCAGCGCCGCGACGCAGAGCCCCGCCGCGCTCTTCCGGATGAGGGCTGATACCATGCCCATCGCCTCAGTTCCCGAACGGCTGGATGCCGTGCTCGTCATGGGTCAGGTTGATCACGCCCTTGTCGTCGGCGATCTTGTCCACGAGCAGGTATCTGACGCCGTCGCGCTCGAGCAGTTCGCCGTCCACCGTGACCTCATGGGCCATCAGCCGGGCGATGCGCGGATTGGCGGCGCTGTCCGTGTCGTCGCCAATGCGCAGGATCAGGTAGAGCCCGCCCTCCGCGTCGCGGATCGCGACGGGAATGCCGCCGAGCGCGCACCAGACCGCGCATTGGTGATGGGCGCTGCCCTTGGCGAACATCAGCCCGCTGACCGTGCACCAGCTGTCTGCGATCTCGCCGGTGATGCTGACGCGCTGCCCGTCCTGCGCCTGTACCGGCGCTGCCAGCCAGACGGCGAGCAGGCCGAGAAGCCCCGCCCAGGCCCGTTGCTGCGCGCGGCGCGGCCACGATTGCGACAGCCTTGTCATCAACCGGCCCCCATCATCGGCGCACCCCCCGGTTTTGCCGTCATCGCCCTGCTTTGCCGGCGTGATTGCCTCTAGCATCGGCGCTGGCGACACCCTAGAAGATGCCTCGCAAACGGACCAGAGCAGGCATGGACGAGATCGATCACTTGGGCGCGAGCCTTCTTGCCGACATCGCGAAGGCGCAGGACGAAGCGGCGCTGGAGCAGGTCAGGATCGGCGCGCTCGGCAAGGCCGGCTCGATCTCGGCGCTGCTGAAGACGCTGGGCGCGATGACGCCCGAGGAGCGCAAGGAGAAGGGACCGCTGATCAACGGCCTGCGCGACCAGGTCCAGTCGGCGCTCTCGGCCCGCAAGGACGCGCTGGCCGAGGCCGCGCTCGAGGCCAGGCTCGCGGCCGAGCGGATCGACGTTTCGCTGCCGGTGCGCGAGGGGCCCGAAGCCCGCGGCCGCATCCACCCGATCAGCCAGGTCATCGACGAGATAACCGCGATCTTCGGCGATATGGGCTTCTCGATCGCCGAAGGTCCGGACGTCGAGACCGACGATCTCAACTTCACCAAGCTGAACTTCCCTGTCGGCCATCCGGCGCGGGAGATGCACGACACCTTCTTCTTCGCCTCCGACGCGAATGGCGAGCGCAAGCTGCTGCGCACCCATACGTCTCCGGTCCAGGTCCGCACCATGCTGGCCCATGAGCCGCCGATCCGCGTGATCTGCCCGGGCCGCACCTACCGGATGGATTCCGACCAGACGCACACGCCGATGTTCCACCAGGTCGAGGGGCTGGTGATCGACAAGGGCGCCCATATGGGCCACCTGAAATGGATCCTCGAGGAGTTCTGCAAGGCGTTCTTCGAGATCGACACGGTCAAGATGCGCTTCCGGCCGTCCTTCTTCCCCTTCACCGAGCCCTCGGTCGAGGTCGACATCCAGTGCTCGCGCAAGGGCGGCGAGATCCGCTTCGGCGAGGGCGAGGACTGGCTCGAGATCCTCGGCTGCGGCATGGTCCACCCGAATGTGCTGCGCAATTGCGGGCTCGATCCGGAGGTCTACCAGGGCTTTGCCTGGGGCATGGGCATCGACCGCATCGCGATGCTGAAATACGGCATGCCTGACCTACGCCCCTTCTTCGAGGCGGATGTGCGCTGGCTAAGCCATTACGGCTTCCGCCCGCTCGACCTGCCGACGCTGACCGCCGGGCTGTCCGCGTGATGGCGGCCGGGAGCGGGAGGGCCGCGCGATGAGCGCCGCGGGCTGGGCTGGCCTGTTCGCGGTGCTGCTCGTCGCGACGAACCTGCTCTGCCAGGCGATCGCCTATGCGCGGTTGCGCCGGGCGGACCGGCGCACGCCTCTGCTCGCGGCGCTGCCGCCGGTGACGATCGTGCGCCCGCTGCGCGGCATCGAGGCCTTCAGCCGCGAGACCGCGATCTCGGGGCTCGAACTGGATTATCCCGACTATGTCACCATCTTCGCCGTCGCCGATCCGGACGACCCGATCGTGCCGATGGTCGAGGAACTGATCGCCCGCTATGGGCGCGAGCGCGTGAAGCTCGTGACCGGCGACGTGAAGGTCAGCGCCAATCCCAAGCTCAACAACTGCGTCAAGGGCTGGGAGGTGGCGCAGACCGAATGGGTCATCCTCGCTGACTCCAATGTGCTGATGCCGAAGGACTATATCCAGCGCCTGCTCGCCTCCTGGCGCGACGACACCGGGCTGGTGTGCTCGACGCCGGTGGGTTCGCGGCCTTTCGGCTTCTGGGCCGAGCTCGAATGCGCCTTCCTCAACACCTTCCAGGCGCGCTGGCAGTTCGCCGGCGAGGCCTGCGGCTTCGGCTTCGCCCAGGGCAAGTCGATGCTCTGGAACAAGCCCTTCCTCGACGCCCGCGGCGGCATCGCCGTGCTCGGCGAGGAGATCGCCGAGGATGCGGCGGCGACGAAGCTCGTGCGCCGTGCCGGCAAGCATGTCCATCTCGTCGGCCAGCCCTTCGAGCAGCCTTTGGGCGAGCGCAGCCTGCATGACGTCGTCCAGCGCCAGTTCCGCTGGGCGCGGCTGCGGCGCGTGACCTTCCTGCCCTTCTTCCTGCCCGAGATCCTGTCCGGCCCGCTGCTGGCGGTGGTCGCTGCGGCTTGTGCGTTGCCGGCCTTCGGCTTGTCCGCCTGGCTTGCGCCGGTGCTCGTTCTGCTGCCCTGGTATGTCGCCGAGCTGGCCTTCGCGCGCGGCGTCGGCTGGTACGGCTCCTGGCGCATGCCGCTGGCGCTGCTGGTGCGCGACATCGTCTTCCCGGGCATCTGGGCCTATGCCTTCGTCGCCGGCGAGGTGAGCTGGCGCGGCAACGCGATGAAGATCAAGACGGACGGGGAGGACGAGCTGAACGCCGCGCCGGCCCCGATGTCCCATGCAATGACGAGAAGTGACGGACGCTCATGAAGTTCACCCTGTCCTGGTTGAAGGATCATCTCGACACGACCGAGCCGGTCGAGGCTATCGCTGAGGCCCTGACCCGCGTCGGGCTCGAGGTCGAGGGCATCGAGGACAAGGCCAAGGCGCTCGCCGCCTTCACCGTGGCCTATGTGATCGATGCCAAGCAGCACCCCAATGCCGACCGGCTGCGCGTCTGCATGGTCGATACCGGCGCCGGCGAGCCTGTGCAGGTCGTCTGCGGCGCGCCCAATGCCCGCACCGGCATGAAGAGCGTGTTTTCCCCGCCCGGCACCTACATCCCCGGCAAGGACATCACGCTCGGCAAGGGCGTGATCCGCGGCGTCGAATCCAACGGCATGCTCTGCTCGGCCGCCGAGCTGCAGCTCTCCGAGGATCATGACGGCATCATCGACCTGCCCGGGGACGCGCCGGTCGGCCAGTCCTACGCCGCCTATGCCGGCCTCAGCGATCCGGTCATCGAGATCGCGGTGACGCCCAACCGGGCCGATGCGCTCGGCATCGCCGGCATCGCGCGCGATCTCGCCGCCGCCGGCCTCGGCACGATCAAGACACCGCCGGTGGCGCCCGTGAAAGCCGGCTTCCCTTGCCCGGTCGGCGTGAAGCTCGACCTCGCGCCGCAGGACAAGGCGCTCTGCCCGGCCTTCGGCCTGCGGCTGGTGCGCGGCGTCAAGAACGGCCCGTCGCCGGACTGGCTCCAGGCGCGGCTGCGCGCTGTCGGGATGCGCCCGATCAACGCGCTGGTCGACATCACCAATTTCATGACGCTCGACCGCAACCGCCCGCTCCACGTTTTCGACGCGGCCAAGGTCAAGGGCGACCTCGTCGTGCGCCGCGCACGCGACGGCGAGTCCATCGTCGCGCTCGACGGCAAGACCTACACCCTGACCGCCGATCAGGTCGTCATCGCCGACGCGGCGGGCGTCGAATCCATCGCCGGCATCATGGGCGGCGAGGCCTCGGGCTGCGACGAGGGCACGACCGACGTGCTGGTCGAGAGCGCGTTGTGGGACCCGCTCAACATCGCCCGCTCGGGCCGCGCGCTCGGCATCACCTCCGATGCGCGCTACCGCTTCGAGCGCGGCGTCGATCCCGAATTCTGCCGGCCGGGGCTGGATCTCGCCACGGCGCTCATCGTCGAGCTCTGCGGCGGCGAGCCGTCCGAGATGGTCTTCGCGGGCGAACTGCCGGGCAGCGCCGCTGCGATCGACTTCCCCTGGTCCGAGGTCAAGCGCCTGACCGGGCTGGAGCTGCCCTTGCCGGAGATGGAGCGGGCGCTGACCTCCCTGGGCTTCGCGGTCTCCGGCGCCGGCGAACGGGTTCAGGTGGTGGCGCCGTCCTGGCGGGCCGATGTCGGCGGCAAGGCCGATCTCGTCGAGGAGATCCTGCGCATTGCCGGGCTCGACCGCGTCGTCTCGACGCCGCTGCCGCGCATCGCGGACGAGGTGCTGAGGCCCGTTCTCACCGTTCTGCAGAAGCGCACCCGCCAGGCCAAGCGCCTGCTCGCCAGCCGCGGCCTCGTCGAGGCCGTCACCTGGTCCTTCATCGACCATGAATCAGCGACGCTGTTCGGCGGCGGCTCGCCGGCGCTGGTGCTGGCCAATCCGATCGCGGCCGATCTCTCCGACATGCGGCCCTCGCTGCTGCCGGGCCTGATCCGCGCCGCCCAGGCCAATGCCGATCGCGGCTTCGGCGACGTGGCCCTCTTCGAGGTCGGACAGATCTTCCAGAGTGACGAGCCCGAGGGCCAGCTCATGGCCGCGACCGGCCTGCGCCGCGGCACGGCGACGCTGGAGGGCGCCGGCCGCCATTGGGACGGCGCGGCCAAACCCGTCGATGCCTTCGACGCCAAGGCCGATGTGCTGGCGCTGCTGGCGGGCCTCGGCGTCCCGACGGGCGGGCTCCAGATCGTAGCCGGCGGGCCGGATTGGGCCCATCCCGGCCGCTCGGCGACGCTGCGCTTCGGCCCCAAGGGCGTGATCGGCGCGTTCGGCGAGGTCCATCCGCGCATTCTCAAGGCGCTCGACGTCAAGGGCCCGCTGGTCGCCTTCGAGATCCATCTCGATGCGCTGCCGCTGCCCAAGGCCAAGCCGACCAAGGTCAAGCCGAAGCTGGCATTGTCCGGCTTCCAGCCTGTGACGCGCGACTTCGCCTTCATCGTCGACAAGGCCACTGCCGCCGGCGAAATGGTCAAGTCCGCCCAGAACGCCGACCGCGCTTTGATCTCTGACGTCTCGGTCTTCGATCTCTACGAGGGCCAGGGCGTCGAGCCGGGCAAGAAGTCGGTCGCGCTCGCGGTCACGCTCCAGCCGGTCGAGAAGACGCTGACGGAAGCCGAAATCGAGGCGGTGGGGGCGAAGATCGTGGCCGAGATGGCCAAGCGCTACGGGGCGGCGCTGCGGGGGTAGGGCGCGTCATGCTCGGGCTCGACCCGAGCATCTCGGAAACAAATGCTCGTCCTGAGATTCTCGGGTCTGCGCACGGCGCAGCCCGAGAATGACGTGTCGCAACCATTGATTGGGATTGTGTAATAATCGCTGCGCGCAATTCCTCCTGAATGGGCGTACGCGCTCTCGATTGCACATCCTGACCTGGCGCCCATGGCCATCACCGATCTCCCCGTCACCGACAGCCTCTTCCCCGGCTTCCGGCTGCTCGACGTCACGACCTCGGGCGCGCGCATCCGGGTGAGGACGGGCGGGCAGGGGCCGGCGCTGCTGCTGCTGCACGGCTATCCGCAGACCCACGTGCTCTGGCACAAGCTGGCGGAGCGGCTGAAGGACCACTTCACCCTCGTTTGCGCCGATCTGCGCGGCTATGGCGACAGCGACAAGCCGCTGACCGACCCCGAGCACTTCCCCTATTCGAAGCGCGCCATGGCGCTCGACATGGCGCAGGTGATGACGCTGCTCGGCCATGAGCGCTTCCTGGTCGGCGCGCATGACCGCGGTGCCCGTGTCGCCCATCGCCTCGCGCTCGACCATGCCGAGCGCGTCACGAAGCTTGCCACGCTCGACATCGCGCCGACGCGAGAGATGTATGTCGGCACCACGGACGCCTTCGCACGCGCCTATTGGCACTGGTTCTTCCTGATCCAGCCGGCGCCTTTCCCGGAGAAGATGATCGGGGCTGATCCGGAGGCCTATTGGCGCAAGAAATGCGGTTCGGGCGCAGCCGGTCTGAAGCCCTTCGCGCCGGAAGCTCTGGCGGAATATCTGCGCTGCTTCGCCGATCCGCGGACCATCCATGGCTCCTGCGAGGATTACCGCGCCGCCGCCACCATCGACATCCGCCATGACGATGAGGATGGCGACCGCAAGCTGACGCAACCCCTGCTCGCGCTCTGGGGCGAGAACGGCATCATCGGCAAATGCTTCGATCCGCTGGCGCTCTGGCGCCTGCGCGCTGAGAACGTCCAAGGCCGCAGCCTGCCCGGCGGGCATTATCTGGCCGAGGAGATCCCCGATCTCGTCGCCGCGCAATTCATCGCCTTCTTCGGAGACAAGTCATGAGCCGCACCAACCGCGTCTATCGCATCGCCGCCATCGCCGGGGACGGCATCGGCAAGGAGGTGATGCCCGAGGGGCTGCGCATCCTGGAGGCGGCCTCGAAGAAATACGGCTTCGAGCTGCGGCTGGACGAGTTCGATTTCTCCTCCTGCGACTACTACGCCAAGCATGGCAAGATGCTGCCCGACGACTGGAAGGACCAGATCGGCGGCCATGACGCGATCTTCTTCGGCGCCGTCGGCATGCCTGCCCAGGTGCCCGACCACATCTCGCTCTGGGGCTCGCTGCTGCTGTTCCGGCGCGAATTCGACCAGTACGTCAACCTGCGCCCGGTGCGGCTGATGCCCGGCGTGCCCGGCCCGCTCGCGGGCCGCAAGCCCGGCGATATCGACTTCTTCGTCGTCCGCGAGAACACCGAGGGCGAGTATTCCTCCGTCGGCGGCCGCATGTATGCCGGCACCGAGCGCGAGATCGTCATGCAGGAGACGGTGATGAGCCGCGTCGGCGTCGACCGCGTCCTGAAATACGCCTTCGAGCTCGCCCAGCGCCGCCCGCGCAAGAAGCTGACCTCGGCCACCAAATCGAACGGCATCGCCATCACCATGCCCTACTGGGACGAGCGGGTGAAGGAGATGGCGAAGAAGTACCCCGACGTGACCGTCGACCAGTACCATATCGACATCCTGACCGCGCATTTCGTGCTGAACCCGGACCGGTTCGACGTCGTCGTCGCCTCCAATCTCTTCGGCGACATCCTCTCCGACCTCGGCCCCGCCTGCACCGGCACGATCGGCATCGCCCCAAGCGGCAACATCAACCCGACCGGCGACTATCCGTCCCTGTTCGAGCCGGTGCATGGCTCGGCCCCCGATATCGCCGGCCAGGGCGTCGCCAATCCGATCGGCCAGATATGGTCGGCGGCGATGATGCTCGACCATCTCGGCGAGACGGAAGCCGCCAAGGGCATCGAGGCCGCGATCGAGCGGGCGCTGGGCGATTCCCGGACCCGCACGCGTGACCTCGGCGGTTCGCTCGGCACCGAAGCCGCCGGCAAGGCCGTCGAACAGGCGCTGGGCTGATTTCTGGGCACTCTGCGGGCCGGGTGCCGTGACAACCGGCCCGCATTAGGGCATCGATCCCCGGCCGCGGCGGAACGCGGCGCCGCTCGCGGCGTTGCGCTGCGGACGGTGGGGCGACTTCGAAGGGGCTGGGAATGGATCTGTCGTCGCTGTCGTTCTTCGACCCGGCCCTATGGGGCAAGCTGCTCGAGATCGTTGCCCTGAACATCGTTTTGTCGGGCGACAATGCGGTGGTCATCGCGCTGGCCTGCCGCGCATTGGCGCCTGAGCAGCGCAATAAAGGCATCGCGCTTGGGGCCGGTGTCGCGGTGGTGCTGCGCGTGGTCTTTACCGTGCTGATCGCCTCGCTGCTCAACATGCCGTTCCTGCACATCGTCGGCGCGCTGCTTCTCGTCTGGATCGCCGTCAAGCTGATCGTGGAGGACGGCGAGAGCGACGAGGATTCGATCGCCGCCAGCAGCAAGCTCTGGAAGGCCGTGCAGACCGTCGCCATCGCCGACATCGTCATGAGCCTGGACAACGTGCTGGCGATCGCCGCCGTCGCGAAGGATTCGATCCCGCTTCTGGTTGCGGGCCTCGTCATCTCGATCCCGCTGATCGTGCTCGGCGCCTCGCTGATCACCAGCCTTCTCACCCGTTTCCCCGTTCTCGTCTGGGCGGGCGCCGCGCTGCTCGGCTGGGTTGCGGGTGAAATGTTCGACAGCGACCCCTGGCTCATCGCCCGCTTCGGCGCCGAAACGCTCCACCGCTTCGAATACCCGGCGGCCCTGATCGGCGCACTGCTCGTGCTCGGCCTCGGCTACCTCCTCAAGCATCGCCGGCCAGATCCGGCCCTTTGACAAAGGGACTGACCGACTAATGGATTTCTCATCCTCCACATTCTGGGTCTCGCTACTCCAGATCATCTGGATCGACCTGCTGCTCTCGGGCGACAACGCGGTGGTGATCGCGCTCGCCTGCCGCTCCCTGCCGGAGAAGCAGCGCAAGGTCGGCATCTGGCTCGGCGCCTCGGCGGCGATCGGCCTGCGCATCATCTTCGCGCTGGTGGTGACCTATCTGCTGCTCGTGCCCTATCTGAAGATCGTCGGCGGCCTGCTGCTGTTCTGGATCGCGGTGAAGCTCGCTCTCGGCGAGGATGAGAGCCATGCCGAGATCGACGGCGGCTCGACGCTGTGGCAGGCGGTGCGCACCATCGCCATCGCCGATGCGGTGATGAGCCTGGACAACGTCATCGCCATCGCCGCGGCCTCGCGCGGACATCCCGAGCTTTTCATCTTCGGCCTGCTGCTCTCGATCCCGCTGATCATCATGGGCGCGCAGTTCCTGACCTCGATCATCACCCGCTACCCGATCCTGATCTGGCTCGGCGCGGCGCTGCTGGGCTGGATCGCGGCCGAGATGATCCTGGGCGATATCGCCGTGCTGCGCTGGCTCGAGGTCAACATGCCGACCTGGATCAAGCCGGTTTCGACGGATGTCAGCGCCATCGGCATCGGCCCCGCCAGCATGCCGCATTACGTCACCTCGGTGATCGGAGCCGCGCTCGTCTGCGCGATCGCCTATGTGCTGAAGCAGCGGCGCGGGGGGCAGGCGGCCGAGGGCTGAGCGCCCTTTCGCCTCACCCGAGAACGACCACCGCGGCGGCCAGGATCTCCTGGCCGCCGTTTTCGATGGTGCGGCCGACACCGCTTGCGGCGGCCTGTCCACCATCCCGCACCGCAATCACTCCCTCCGGCGAGAGGGTGACGGCGAAGCTCTCCGGCGGCCGGAGAAACCCCGTCCCCAGCGCCTTTACATAGGCCTCCTTCGCGCTCCACAGCCGCGCGAAGGCATGGGCGCGCTCGTCCTGCGACTGGGCGAGAAGCCAGCCCTGTTCCTCCGGATGGAGCAAGGCGGCCGGCGGGGCCGCATGGGCGTCCACAGCCTCGACATCGACGCCGATGGGCCGGTGGGCGAGCGCCACCGCGACGAGGCCGCCCCGTGTCGCCAGCGAGAGATGCAGCCCGCTCCCGCGCGGCTGCGCGACCAGCGGACGGCCTCGCTCGTCATGACCGATCGCGACCGCCTCGGGCGGCAGACCGAGTTGCCGCGCCAGGATGCGGGCGGCCATGCCCCGCCGCAGCGCCGAGCGCTCGGGCAGGGTCGCCGGCCGCGCCGGCGTCGACACCAGCCAGGCGGCAGGAAGGCTTTCGGCGCTGTCGTCCGGGGAGCACAGCCATATCATCCCGGCAGGATAGGACAGGGCGGGGGCGCTCGCCATCACCCGGCGCCGCCCTGTGTCCGGCTCATGCGGCCCGCCCACGGGGCGGCGTTGACCTCCGGCGCCGTTCGGCCTTGGAAGGACTCCACGTCTCCGCTTGCCAGTGGCGGCGCAAGAGCGGGGCCCAAAGCAGCCACACGCCACGGGAGAGAGACTGTCGATGGAGCAAGCTGCGGCACAGGTCAGCACGGCCGGCATGCGCCTTGGCATGCGAAAGGTGATGGTGCTCGTGCCGGGCGTGGTGGTCTTCGCCGTCGCCTTCGGCGCGGCGGCCTCGGCCAAGGGCCTGAGCCTCGTCGAGGCCCTGCTGATGAGCGCGCTGGTCTATGGCGGCATCTCGCAGCTCGTCGCGATGGAGCTGTGGCGGCCGGAATGGAGCTGGGGCGCCATCGCCGGCCTCGCCGTCGTCACGGCCACCGTCAATTCCCGGATGATCCTGCAGGGCGCCTCGCTGCAGCCCTGGTTCGCGGCCTATCCGAAGGCACTGAACGCGCTCCACCTCTTCTTCTTTACCGATGCCAACTGGGTCATCGGGACGCGCTACCGGGCCGAGGGAGGGCGCGATCTCGGCGTGCTGATCGGCGCCGGGCTGCTGCTTTGGGTGGTCTGGGTCCTGCTGACGGGGCTCGGCTACGGGCTCGGTGCGCTGGTTTCCGATCCGCGCGCCTTCGGCATCGACCTGGTCATGCCGATCTTCTTCGCGGCGATGATCGTGCCGCTCTGGCGCGGCCGCCGCGCCGCCGTGCCCTGGGTGGCGGCGGGGATTGCCGCGCTGCTGACGGCCAAGCTGGTGGAGGGCTACGCCTTCATCATCGTCGGTTCGCTCACCGGCGCCGTCGTGGGAGCGTTCCGCGATGACCCTGCCTGATCTCGACTCCGCGACGCTCGGCACATGGGGGCCGATCATCGCGATTCTCGCCATGGCGGTCGCGACCTATCTCTGCCGCATCGCCGGGGTGGTTCTGATGGGCTTCATCCCGCTCACGCCCCATGTCCGCCGCGGGCTCGCCGCCCTGCCGGGCTCGATCATCGCCGCCACCGTCCTGCCGCTGATCGAGCGGCTCGGCCTGGCGGCCGGCATCGCCCTGCTCGCGGCCATCGGCAGCATGATCCTGCGCCGCAGCGAACTGCTCGCGCTGATCGTCGGTATGAGCGCCGTCGCAGGCCTGCGCGCGTTGGGGTTCTGAGCGCTACCGCAGGATTCCCTCCCCCCGCTTGCGGTGGGGAGGGTTAGGGTGGGGGGCCGCAAAGCCTGAGCTCTGTCCGTCATCGTCGCGCCGAGCGGCACTGCCCCCCACCCCGGCCCTCCCCACCGCAGGCGGGGGGAGGGAGCGCGCGATCCATCACCGCCACCGATCGCTTTCATCACATCCCGTCATCGGGTTCTGCGGGACTGCATGTTGACGAGGTGAAGCCGGGGGCAGACGGTGCGCGCAACGTCGATCGTTACAGCAGGAGTGCCTGATGGGCTGGTATTCGCAGACTTGGACCTGGTTCGAGGGAGAGTGGCACGAGGGCAACCCGCCGATCATGGGGCCGCGCAGCCATGCGACCTGGCAGGGCTCCTCGGTCTTCGACGGCGCCCGCTGGTTCGACGGCCTCGCGCCCGACCTCGCGCTCCACGCGGCCCGTGTGAACCGCTCCGCCACCGCGCTCGGCCTGAAGCCGACGGAAAGCGCCGAGACGATCGTCGCCAAGGCGCATGAAGGCATCAAGAAGTTCAAGGGCGACGTCGCCCTCTACATCAAGCCGATGTACTGGGCCGAGGCCGACGGCGTCTCGACCATCATCCCCGACGAGGAGTCGACGCGCTTCTGCCTGTGCCTCTTCGAGGCGCCGATGGGCCTGCCCGCGAACGGGCTTTCGGTGACGCAAGGCGTCTTCCGCCGGCCGACGGTCGAGACCGCCCCGACCGACGCCAAGGCCGGCTGCCTCTACCCCAACAACGCCCGTACGCTGCGCGCCGCCAAGGCTGCCGGCTTCGACAATGCGCTGGTGCTCGACATGCTGGGCAATGTCGCGGAGACCGCGACCTCCAACATCTTCCTCGCCAAGGACGGCGTGGTGAAGACGCCGATTCCCAACGGCACCTTCCTCAACGGCATCACCCGCCAGCGCGTCATCGGCCTGCTGCGGCAGGACGGTGTCACGGTCGAGGAGACCAGCCTGCGCTACAGCGACTTCGAGCAGGCCGACGAGATCTTCTCCTCGGGCAACTATTCGAAGGTCGTGCCGGTCGGCCGGATCGACAACCGCCAGCTCCAGCCCGGCCCGCTCTACCGCAAGGCCCGGGAGCTCTACATGGACTTCGCCAAGAGCGCGAAGGTCTGAGGACCATGGCCCGCCTCGTCACAAGGCTGACGCGGCAACTGGGTATCGACCACCCGGTGCTTTCGGCGCCGATGGCGCTGGCGGCGGGCGGAGCGCTCGCCGCCGCCGTCACCCGCGCCGGGGGCTTAGGGTTGATCGGCGGGGGCTATGGCGACGGGGACTGGCTCGAGCGGGAGTTCGCCCAGGCCGGCAACACCCGCACCGGCTGCGGCTTCATCACCTGGTCGCTGGCGAAGCAGCCGCATCTGCTGACGGCTGCGCTGGCACATCGCCCTGCCGCGCTGATGCTCTCCTTCGGCGATCCCGCGCCTTTCGCGGCCGAGATCGCGTCGGCGGAGATCCCGCTGATCTGCCAGTGCCAGTCGCTCGATCATGTTCGCCAGGCGCTCGATGCTGGCGCGGCGATCATCGTCGCGCAGGGCGGCGAGGCCGGCGGCCACGGCCACCGCCGCGCGACCTTCCCCTTCGTGCCGGAGGTTGCCGATCTGCTGGCGCACGAGAGCCCCGACACGCTGCTCCTGGCGGCGGGCGGCATCGCCGACGGACGCGGGCTCGCAGCCTCGCTGATGCTGGGCGCCGACGGCGTGCTGGTCGGCACCCGCTTTTGGGCGAGCCGCGAGGCGCTGGTTCATGCCAGGCAGCAGGCGGCCGCGCTGTCGGCGACCGGCGACGGCACGGTCCGCACTTCGCTGCCCGACATCGCCCGCCGGCTCGACTGGCCGAAGCCCTTCGACATCCGCGTCGCCGCCAATGACTTCACCCGGCGCTGGGCCGGCCGCGACGAGGCGCTGAAGGCAGCGATCGAGCAGGAGGCACCGGCCTATCGCGACGCCTTCGCGGCCGGCGATCCCGACAACGCCGCCGTCATCGTCGGCGAGGCGGTGGGTTTGGTTGCGGACGTGCCGTCGGCCGGCGAGATCGTGACGCGCATGGTCGACGAGGCGGCGGTGCTGCTGGGCGAGCGGGCGCAGAGCTTCCTGAGTTGAAGCCTTAGACGGTTACCGGCTACCGCAGCAGCCGGACCGTCCCCGAGACCTTCGATCCGATGCCAAGCACCGCCGCGTAGAGGAGGGCGGCGAGCACGCTCACGGCCGCCACCGCGACGAGCCGGGGTTCGTGGGGCAAGCCAGCCGTCGCTGCCAGCATGGAAGGCGCCGCAAGGCGCGCCGCGATGCCGGCGACGAGCGCTGCGGCGACCGTGATCGCGATCAGCACTCCGAGCCTCGGGTCGGGCTTCGCCCAGCCACGCCGAATGCCGAGCAGGAACAGGGTCGCGACATTGATCCAGGCGCCGGCCGCCGTCGCCAGCGCCAGCCCCGCCGCGCCGAAATCGCGCCACAGCAGGAGCTTGAGCGCGACATTGGCGCCGATGGCGGCGAGCGAGACGAACATCGGTGTCGTCGTGTCGCCGCGCGCCTGGAAGGTCGAGACCTGGGTGCGGATCAGAACGATCGCCGGTAGCCCCACCGCATAGGCCAGCAGCACCGCGCCCGCCGCCTGGCTCGCGGCCGCATCGAAGCGCCCGCGCTCGAACAGGGCCGAGACGATCAGTTCGGGAATCGCGAGGAAGGCCGCCGCGAAGGGCGCCGCCGCCACCACCGTGAGCGCGATCGCCCGGTTCTGCGCCCGGTCAGAGGCCGCTTCATTGCCCGCCGCGATCAGGCGGCTCATCGTCGGCAGCAGCACCGTGCCGACGCCGATCGCGATCACGCCGATCGGGAGCTGGTAGAGCCGCTCGGCATAGTACAGCGCCGCATAGGCGCCGGCCGGCAGCAGCGAGGCGATGATCGTGTCTGCGAAGAGCGCGATCTGCACCCCGGCCGAGCCGATCACGGCGGGCCCGAACGCCTTGAGGAAGCTCTTCACATCGGCGTCCAGCCGCGGTCGGGTCAGGGCAGCGGCGACGCCCGCGCGCCGCGCAGCGAAGGCGAGCAGCAGCCATTCGATGACGCCGGCC
The DNA here is from genome assembly GCF_042655245.1 of Allobosea massiliensis. Lineage (NCBI taxonomy): Bacteria > Pseudomonadati > Pseudomonadota > Alphaproteobacteria > Hyphomicrobiales > Alloboseaceae > Allobosea > Allobosea massiliensis. The sequence continues at coordinate 350,958 of NZ_JBHSLU010000007.1, forward strand.
GCCGCCATGCCCCAGGCGGCCGCGTAGGCGGCGTTCGGAAAAAGGAAGGCGACGGCGAGTGCCGCGACGAGGCAGAGATTCATCAGGATCGGGGCCGCAGCGGCGGCCGCGTAGCGGTCGACCGCATTGAGATTGGCCGAAAGCAGCGTCACCAGCGTGATGAAGAGCAGATAGGGGAAGGTGATCCGCGTCAGCGTCACCGCGAGATCGAAGCGCAGCGGATCATTCGCGAAGCCCGGCGCCAGCAGCCGCACGATCTCCGGCATGAAGGGCAGGGCGATCGCCAGCAGGATGATCTGCACGATCAGGTTCAGGCTGAAGACGCGGTTCGAGAACAGGGTCGCCGCCGCCTGGCCAGCCTGCTCGCGGATGCGGGCATAGACGGGGATATAGGCCTGGTTGGTGGCGCCCTCGCCGAAGATCGCCCGGAAATGGTTGGGCAGCCGCAGCGCCACCGAGAACGCATCCATCAGCGCGCCGGCGCCGAGCACGGCGGCCAGGACGATGTCACGCAGAAAGCCCGTTACTCGGGAGAGCAGGGTGAAGCCGCCGACGGAGAGGATTTTCTTGAACATCGCGGCTCCGGGGCTGGCGTGGTCAGCCCTCATCCTGAGGAGCCGCATAGCGGCGTCTCGAAGGATGGTCCAGTGCGGCGCCACGGGCTCACCGTCATTGCGAGCGCAGCGAAGCAATCCAGGGTCGGCCGCGTTCGACGTCCTCCTGGATTGCTTCGCTGCGCTCGCAATGACGAGAACAGCGTCTACCGGATCAGCGGCGGCAGCGCGTCGCCGCGCGGATGATCGACGGTGCGCGCATCGAAGCCGACACGCTCGCCGATCAGGTAGAGCGGCCGGCGCTTCACCTCGGCGAAGATGCGCCCGACATATTCCCCGATCATCCCCAGCGAGACGAGCTGGATCCCGGAAAAGAACATGATCGAGACGATCAGCGAGGGGAAGCCGGGCAGGTCGGTTCCGAAGAACAGCGTGCGCAGGAGGAAGAACAACGCCGTCAGCGCTGCCAGAAGCGCGATCACGACGCCCGCCCAGGTCGCGATCTTGAGCGGCACCGTCGAGAAGGAGGAAAGCCCGTCGAAGGCGAAGGAGAACAGCTTGCGGTAGCGGAACTTCGAGACGCCGTGCTCGCGCTCGGCGACTTCGAACGGCACCCCGGCCGAGCGGAAGCCGACCCAGGCATACAAGCCCTTCGAGAAGCGGGCCCGCTCTGGCAGCGCCCGCAATGCATCGACGACCTTGCGATCGAGCAGGCGAAAATCGCCCGCACCTTCCGGCAGTTCCGTCTCGCCGAAGCGTGCGAAGAGCCGGTAGAACGCCTTGGCGAAGTTGCGCTTGAGCGGGGTTTCGCCATCGCGGTCCGAGCGCTGGCCATAGACGTTGAGATAGCCCTCGCGCCATTTCTCGAGAAAGCGCAGGATCGTCTCGGGCGGGTGCTGGAGATCGGCGTCCATGATCACGACGGCATCGCCCGAGGCGTGGTCGAGCCCCGCTGCGATGGCGATTTCTTTGCCGAAATTGCGGCTGAATGAGACGGCACTGACCCGCCGGTCCTGTGCCGCCAGCAGCCGCAGGACCGAAAGTGTGCCGTCCCGGCTGCCATCGTCGACGCAGACGAGTTCCCAGGAGGTCACCGCGCCGTCGAGCACCTGCTTCAGCCGCTCCAGCAGCAGCGGAAGGCTCTCGGCCTCGTTGTAGACGGGGACGACGACCGACAGCTCCGGCCGGCTCGAATGGCCGCGCGTCGGCGGCGTCGCGGATGGGGCTTGCGTCTCTGGCACGGGATCGACCTCTCGGCCGCGTCGATCCCCCTCCGGGTGAAACCGGAAGGTGCCGGGATGACGCGGCCCGCACGGAACCGTAAAGCTTCGCCGCGCTCTTAGCGCAAGGCGCCTGAACAGAGGACAACAAACCGGCATGGCGAGCGGATTTGTTTTATGCGCCGATGACTTCGCCCTGACCGATGGTGTCAGCCGCTCGATCCTGGCGCTGATCGAGGCGGGCAAGCTCTCGGCGGCCGGCGCAATGACCAATCGCCCGCATTGGCGGAACTTCGCCGGGGCTTTCGGGGCGCTCGCCGAGAAGGCCGATCTCGGCCTGCATCTCAATCTCACCTGCGCCAATCCGCTGGGCGCGATGCCAAGGCTGGCGCCAGGTGGCGTGTTTCCGGCGCTGCCGGAACTGGCCCGCGCGGCCGTGACCTCGCCGACGGTCCGGCGGGAGATCGCGGCCGAGATCGCCCGCCAGCTCGACGCCTTCGAGGATTCGATGGGCCGCTCGCCCGCCTTCCTCGACGGGCACCAGCATGTCCATGTGCTGCCGGGCATCCGCCGCGCGCTGCTCGACATCCTGTCGAAGCGCTATCCGAAGGGTGGCCTCTATCTGCGCGATCCGCATGACTCGCCCGCCGCGATCCGCGCCCGTGGCGTCGCCATCGGCAAGGCCCTGACCATCTCGGCACTGGCACTGGGCTTCCGGCGGGCGGCGCTGCGGCGCGGCTTTCCGGTCAATCGCGGCTTCTCGGGCGTCGCCCCCTTCGATCCGCAGCGCGACTTCGCCGCCGACCTCCAGCGCTTCCTGCTGCGGCCCGGCCCCGCCCATCTCGTGATGTGCCATCCGGGCTTCGTCGACGACGAACTCGCGCGCCTCGATCCCGTCGTGGCGACGCGGCCGGTCGAGCATGAGGCGCTCCTCGGTTTCGTGGCGCAAGGTCTGTCGATGGTTCGTTTCTCCGAGCTCTTCTCGACACCTTCCGCAAGCCATTCTTTACCAAGACATGGCTAGGCTCCGCTCGGGGTGTCTCTGCGGCTTGCGCCGTGAACCGAGACGAATGCGGGGACTGGGCCGGTCATGATGTCGTTGAAGCGTGCGGGGACCATCGATACCGCCACGCCGGCACAAGCCCCCTCGCGACGCTGGGGTCGCTCGCTCAGCAGCCGGATCGCGGCAGCCGCCGTTGCCATCGTCGCAATCGCCATCATGCTCCTGGTCTTCTCCGCCGCGCGCTACAACGACGCCAAGACGCGCGACGATCTCGAGCAGAAGATGCGGTCGCTGGTGCTGATGGTCGTCAACGCCTCGCCCTCGCTGATCCTGGCGCGCGACACCGTCACCCTGACCCAGATTCTCGATTCGCTGCGGCGCGATCCCGATTTCGAGGCCGGTATCGTCGCCGACGACCTGTCTTCGCTTGCCAGCGCCGGCCGCAACGAGGAAGCGCGGCTCGCCCTGACGCCGCGCAGTCTGACCGCGCTGTTGAAGCGAGAGCCCTGGGAGATCCTGAAGGACACCGACACCGCCGAGATCGAAGAGGAGCGCTTCGTCACCTGGCTGCACGTCGTGCGCGTCGGCGGCCATCGCAAGCAGATCGGCTACATCGCCATGCGCTTCGACAAGTCGCGCCTGCTCGCCCGTGCGCAGTTCGAGGAGGTCGCGACCATCGGCTTCGGCATCCTGATCCTGCTCGTGCTGGGACCGCTGCTGTGGTTCTCGCTGTCGCGCACCATGAAGCCGCTGCGAAACATGACGAAGGCCATCGTCAGCATCTCCGACGGCCAGCTCGATACGCCGATCGACGCGATGGCCCGGCGCGACGAGATCGGCGCCATCGCCCATGCGCTTGGCGTGCTCAAGCTGCGCCTGGCGGAGCGCGCCGCGCTGCAGGAGAGGCAGCATGTCACGGAATCGGAGCGCCGCCTGCATCAGCAGCGCGTCGACGAGGCGATCGGTGTTTTCCGCGCCGAGGTCGGCGTCGCCCTCGAGGCCTTCAAGAGCAATGCCGACCGCATGAGCGAGGCGTCCAACGGGCTGGCCCGGGTTGCGGCGGAATCCTCCGGCCGCGCCGCCCGCGCCGCCCAGAACGCTCATGGCGCCTCGGGCAATGTCGAGAGCGCGGCCCAGGCCGCCGAGGAGATGGGCGCTGCGATCCGCGAGGTCGAGTTCCAGGTTCGGCGCGTGCGCACCGAGATCGTCGAGGCGGCCTCGATCTCGCGCGACACGGCGGCTTCCGTGCGGGCGCTCGACGAGACCGCCCGTGCCATCGGCGAGGTGGTGAACCTCATCCGCGACATCGCCGCCCAGACCAATCTGCTGGCGCTCAACGCCACCATCGAGGCGGCGCGCGCCGGCGAGGCAGGACGCGGCTTCGCCGTCGTCGCCTCCGAGGTGAAGAGCCTCGCCTCGCAGACCGCCGACGCGACCGACCGGATTGTCGCCCAGGTCGGCGCCATCCAGGGCGCCACGGGCCAGGTCGTGGGCTCGATCCAGAACATCGCCGAGCGCATGAATGCGATCGAAAACTTCGCGAATTCCGTCGCGGTCTCGATCGAGCAGCAGGCGATCACCACCGGCGAGATCGCCTCGGGCGTCGCGATGGCCAGCTCGTCGGCGCTCTCGGTTTCCAGCGATCTCAGCGTCCTCTCCGATTCGGTCGAAGAAACAGGGCGATCCGCCGAGGAGGTGCGCGGCGCTGCCAGCGAGGTCGCGGCCCAGGCCCTGCGCCTGCGCAGCACGGTCGACCAGTTCCTGCAGAGTGTGGCAGCCTGACCACGGCGGGACGGTGTCCCGTCTTCTCCGCCGGCATGAAAACGGGGCCTCGCGGCCCCGTTCCCTTATCCGGCCACAAGAGCTCGCGAAAGCTCAGGCCTTGGCGGCGGCGTCGTACATCTCCGCGACGTATTCCCAGTTCACGAGGCTCTCGAGGAAGGCCTTGAGATAGTCGGGACGACGATTGCGGTAGTCGATGTAGTAGGAATGCTCCCAGACATCGCAGCCCAGGATCGGCAGCGCGCCGTTGACCAGCGGGCTCTCGCCGTTCGGCGTCTTCGAGACGGCGATCTTGCCGCCCTTGACCTCGAGCCAGGCCCAGCCCGAGCCGAACTGGCCGGTGCCGGCGGCAATGAAGTCTTCCTTCATCTTGTCGACCGAGCCGAAGGACTCGACGATCGCCTTCTCCAGTGCGCCCGGAATGGCGCCACCGCCATTGGGCTTCATCCACTTCCAGAAGTGCAGGTGGTTGTAGTGCTGGCCGGCATTGTTGAACACGGCCGCGTTCTTGCCATGCGAGGCCTTGACGATCTCCTCGAGCGACTTGCCCTCGAATTCCGTGCCCTTGATCGCGTTGTTGCCGTTGTTGACATAGGCGAGATGGTGCTTGTCGTGGTGGAACTCGAGCGTTTCCTTCGACATGAAGGGCTGCAGCGCGTCGTGGGCGTAGGGCAGGTCGGGAAGGGTGAAGGTCATCGGCGCCTCTCCTTGGGCTGGCAAATCGCGTGAACTGAGAATGGCTTGCCGCAGGGCGGCATGGGCCTGTCGGACCCCTCGGGGGCGCCCGCCATCCACTTCGTTAGTTAAGCCTCCACCTGCGCTCCGGCAACCGCCGGCGCCATATTGCGGCGACGCGCGGTGACGAAAAGCGCCTCACTCCCGCCCGATTCCGCGCGCCTGTCGAGGTCGCGAATTGAAACTCTCTCTTATTCAATACGTTAGATGATGGCGGGGCAGACGGGCCGCTTCGCGCGACCCGGCGGACAGCCTGATTTGCCTTCCCGCCCATGGCCGAGGACACACCGTTGATCATTCTCTTCATCCTGCTCGGCCTGACTTTTCTCGGCGGCGGCGCGGCAGCGATCATCGACGGCATGCCCTATCTCGTGCTCGAGCGCGGCTTCACCCAGGTCATCATCGGCACGGTGGTGGCGGTCGCTGGGGTGATCCTACTGGCGCTCGCAGCCGTGCTGGCGAAGCTCCGGACGCTCGAGAACAAGATCTCCGGTGCGACCATGGCGCTGTCTCTGGCGGGCGCGGCGGGCGTGACGGCACGCGAGCCCGGCGCGATGGCCCGGCCTTCCCTGGCGGAGCCGGCGGCAGTGACGGGCGCCGCGGCGGTTGCAGGCGCGCTCGCAGGAGCGGGCCTGGCGGCAGCGGCCACCGCCGATACGCCTGCTGCGACGATGCCGGAAGCCGCGGACAAGACCGACGAGCCCGACCTGTTCGGCGCCCATCTCGCCACCGTTCTGGACAAGGAGGTCGAGACTGCGCCCCCCAGCGAGCCACGCGCCGCTGAGCCGGCCCCTTCGGAGGCGGAAGGGGAACCGCAGAGAGACGAGACGGTCCCGGACCTTGCAGAGGCGGAGATCCTGCCGGCGTTCGATCCGTTCCGTCCGGTTGACCCGGCCCTTCCGGTCGACCCGGCCATGTCGACCGAGCCTCTGTCGCCGCCAGCCGACGAGCCCATGCCCGCTCCGCCCGAAGCCGTGCAGGATTCGGCCGATGTCCGCTCCGACCCGACTGCGCCCGAGCCCGATCTTTCGGAACCGATCCCACCGCTGGCCACCGACATCGACGACCCCCTGACGCCGGTGGCCCCGCCCAGCGGGACCGAGGACGATGAGTTCGGCCGGCTGCGCGACAGTCTGGCCGGCCTTGGCCTCGGCCCGGTCGGCGGGCGCGTCGAGCCGCGTTTCGAGGAGCCGCGCCCCTTGGCCGAGCCGGATGACCTCGCTGTCGCGGCGAGCTGGATGGATTCGGCGCTGGGTCGCCGCGGGCCGGAGCCCGAGGCGCAAGGCGATATCGAGGTGGTGCCGCCCCCTCGGCGCCTGGAGCCGACGCTGCCCATCGAGTTCACCTGGCCTGCTCTCGACCGCGACGAGCGGGCCGTGCCGCCCTGGCCGCCCCAGAGCCGGGAGGCCGCTGCCGCCGAGACGATCGGCGAGACCGATCCGGCGTGGATTGCAGAGGCTCCGGTCGAGCCGGAGGCCGAACCGGCCGCAAGTCCGGCCGAGGAGGCGCCCGCGGCCTCCGATGAGGGCATTGTCGGCGCCTATCAGGTTGGCGAGGCCCATTTCACCATCTATGCCGACGGCTCGATCAAGGCCCGCACGCCGGAGGGCGACTACAGCTTCGCCTCGATGGACGAGCTGAAGGTCTATCTCGCCAGCGAGAAGAGCCGGCTGGGGGGCTGAGCCCCACGCACGGGGTCAGGCCTCTTTGCCGGCCGCCTGCTCAGGCCAGCCTTCGCCGACTGCCTGGATGGCGAAGGCATAGGCCAGCGCCGTCTCCTTCAGCGAATCGAATCTCCCGGCCGAGCCGGCATGGCCCGCATCCATGTTGGTGTGCAGCAGCACCGGCCCGCCGCCGGTCATGGTCGCGCGCAGGCGCGCCACCCATTTCGCGGGCTCCCAATAGGTCACGCGCGGATCGGTGAGCCCTGCCATCGCCAGGATCGGCGGATAGGACTGCGCGGTCACGTTGTCATAGGGCGAGTAGCCGCGGATCGTTTCGAAGGCGGCGACGTCGCGGATCGGATCGCCCCATTCGGGCCATTCCGGTGGAGTCAGCGGCAGGGTGTCGTCGAGGATCGTGTTGAGCACGTCGACGAAGGGCACCTCTGCGACGATGCCGGCGAAGAGGTGAGGGGCCATATTCGCCACCGCGCCCATCAGCATGCCGCCGGCACTGCCGCCCTCTGCGACGATGCGCCCGCGCGCGGTGAAGCCGCCTTGAGCCAGGGCCTCGGCGGCGGCGATGAAGTCAGTGAAGGTATTTCGCTTCTTCTCGCGCTTGCCGTCGAGATACCAGCGCCGGCCTTTCTCGGTGCCGCCGCGGACATGGGCGATGGCATAGACGAAACCGCGGTCGACCAGGCTCAGCGGCCGCGTCCGGAAGGAGGCCGACATCGCCGAGCCATAGGAGCCGTAGCCGTAGAGCAGACAGGGTGCGCGGCCGTCGAGCGCCAGATCGGCCCGGTGGAGCAGTGAAATCGGCACCTGCTCGCCATCTGAGGCGGTGGCGAAGATCCGGCGCACCCGATAGGCCTCGGGATCGTGGCCGGACGGGATCTCCTGGCGCTTGAGCAGCACGCGCGCGCCGCTGCCCATGTCGTAGTCATAGGTCTCGGCCGGGCGGGCCATCGAGGCGTAGATGAAGCGCAGCGTGTCGGTCTCGAACTCGTAACCCGCATCCAGGCCCAGCCCATAGGCCTCCTCGTCGAAGGCAATGCTGCTCTCGGACCCGGTGGTGAGGTCGCGGATGACGATGCGCGGCAGTCCGTTCTCCCGCTCGAGCCGGATGAGCCGCCCCTTCAGGCAGAGATGGCTGAGGATCAGCCGTCCCGGCACATGCGCGATCACGTCCCGCCACTGCTCGGGCCCCGGCGAGACGACCGGCGCACTGACGATCTTGAAGTCCTCAGCGCCGTCCGCATTGGTGCGGATCAGCAGGTCCTCGCCATGGTGTTCGACGTCGTACTGCCGCCCGACCAGACGCGGCGCCACCACGACGGGGTCTACGTCCTGCGCTGTCAGGTCGACCAGCCGGATCTCCGAGGTTTCGTGGTCGCTGATCGAGATCAGCAGGAATCGGCCGGACTGCGTCTCGTCGATGTCGACGAACATGCCGGCATCCGCCTCATCGTGGAGCAGCGTGTCATGCGCGGCGGGATCGCCGAGGCGATGGCGCAGGACCTTCGAGGGGCGGTGGTCGGCGTCGAGCCCGACATAGAAGAAGGAACGGCTGTCGGCGGCCCAGACGATGTCGCCGGTGGTGTCGGGAACGGCATCGGGCAGATCCTCGCCGCTGGCGAGGTCGCGCACGCGGATCGTGTGAAGCTCGGAGCCCGCCTCGTCGGCGCTCCAGGCCAGCAGGCGATGGTCGGGGCTGTGGGCGGTGTCGGCGAGGTCGAAGAAATCCTTGCCCTCCGCCAGGGCGTCGGCGTCGAGCATGACCGTCTCGCGGCCCTTGCCGCCGCCCTTGCCGCTGCGCGGCTTCCGGCAGATCAGCGGATGCTCGGCCCCGCGACGGTAGCGCGAATAGTAGAGGAACGGCCCGTCCGGCTGCGGGACGCTCGAATCGTCCTCCTTGAGCCGGCCGCGCATCTCCTTGACGAGTTCGCGCTGCAGCGCGCGGGTGGGCGCCATCAGCGCCGCCGCATAGGCGTTCTCGGCCTCGAGATAGGCGCGGATGTCCGCGGGCAGCGCTTCGGGCTCGCGCAGCACCTCTTTCCAGTTCGCCGCCCGCAGCCAGTCATAATCGTCCCGCAAAGTCACGCCATGGACTTGCGTGGTCTTGGTCCGGACCTCGGCCCTTGGCGGGGCAGGGCGGCGCCGACGCTGTGTCTTGGCGGCGGATGGGGGCTTTGAGCGCATCGACATCTCCTCGGACCGGCGGTGCCGACAGGTAGAGAGGCGGATGCGGGCTGGCAAGATCAAGGCACAGGACCAGATGCCGCCCTGCGCGACCGGCCGATATCATGTTGAACGATGGGCCACGGCAATAATTGGAGAGGATAAATCGTATTCGCGCGCGGCCGATCACTTGCGGCGACGTTGGCCTTCGATTAAACGGGGCCAATCGATCCGCTGCAGTCGCGTCCGAGTCGATAGTGTTCGGACGCCCTTGGTTGGGATCGCACAGGCATTGATCCTCAATGTCTTCCACATTCGCAGCATCGCAGCCAAAGCATCAGGGAGTGACGCCATCATGGCAGACAACGAAGGATCGGATTACATCGAGCTGACGGCGGACATCGTCTCTGCTTACGTCTCGAACAACTCTGTTCCCGCCTCCGAACTGCCTGCACTGATCAACGATGTTCACGCCGCCCTGAACCGCGTCATCGGCGGCGCAGCGCCCGTGGCTCCGGCCGAGGCGCCCCGCCCGGCCATTCCGGTGAAGAAGTCGATCACGGCCGATTACCTGATCTGCCTCGAGGACGGAAAGAAGTTCAAGTCGCTGAAGCGCCACCTGCGCACGCAGTACAACATGTCGCCCGAGCAGTATCGGGAGAAGTGGGGCCTGCCGCCCGACTATCCGATGGTCGCGCCGAACTACGCCGAGGCCCGCTCCCAGCTCGCCAAGAAGATGGGCCTGGGCCAGCAGCGCCGCAAGCGCCGCTGACGGGCGCTACGTCGCCCCGCATCGCGGGGAGGACGCTTTCGACAGGCCGCCGGTTCGCCGGCGGCCTTTTTCGTTGCGCGGCGGGGATAACCGGGCTGCACCCGCCGCCGGGCTTGCAATAGGAATTTATTCATGAAGTGATAACTCCCGCTCGGCCCGTTCCGGGGCGCAGGAGAAAGAACACATCATGAGCATGGCAAGCTGTGACAGGAGCGATCCGCTGCGCGAGACGGCCGGCGCGCGTCTCGCGGAAGCGGCTGTATCGGCCATTCGGCATATTCCGCCCGCGACGTTGCGCACCGCCCGCCGCGGCCAGGCGCCGGCTGCCCAGGCTCGCCAGACGGCGATGTACCTCGCCCATATCGTCTTCGGGCTGACCTTCACGCGCGTTGGCAGCTGTTTCGGGCGGGACCGCACCACGGTGCGCCATGCCTGTGCCGTGATCGAAGACCGGCGGGACGACCCGCGCCACGAATTCGGTCTTGCGGCGCTGGAGATCGCACTGCTGGCGCTGATGCGGGTGCTGCTGGCGCCGCAGGCTGCGGAGACCGGGCGATGAGCCCCGCATCGGACAGGCTGGAGCCGGACACCGAGCGGCTGCAGCGGCACCTGGCACAGGCCGGCGCCTTCGCCTGCCCGTCGCCGCTGGGCTGCGGGCGGATCGCGCTCTATCGGGGCGGCGGCACGACGCTGGGCGCCGGCTTCGTCGCTCCCGAGGCCGTGAGTCGTCTGTTGGCGCGGGGAGACGTGATCTGGACGGGTGAAGGCAAGGGGCGACGCCTCGTGGCGGCCAAGCCGGCGACCGAGCCGGCAGTCCCGACGGCCCGCCATCTGGTCGAGGCGCGGATCGTAGTCGATGGCGCACCGCAAAGCGTCACGCTCGACGAGCGCGAGAGCCCGCTGCTCTGGTTGCATCGCCGGCCGGGCAAGGATGGCCGGCCCCAGATATCGGACGAGGAATTCGCCGCGGGCGAGCGCTTCCGCTCCGATCTCACCCTGGCGCGGATGATGCCGCGCACGACGATGAACTGGGACGCCGCCTCGGCGCCGGACGGTCGCGGCGCCGGCAGCCGCGGCCCGGCTGCGGCTTCCGACACGGCGCTCGCTGCCCGCCAGCGCGTCGCCCGCGCCTGCGATCGGCTGGGCCCCGACCTCTCTGGGCTGGCGATCGACGTCTGCGGCTTCCTCAAGGGGCTCGACGCCGTCGAGCGCGAGCGCGGCTGGCCCGCGCGCTCCGCCAAGGTGGCTCTACGGCTGGCGCTGGCGGCGCTGGCCCGACATTACGGCCTCGTGGCCCCCGCGCCGCGCGGCAGCGAGATGCGGGGCTGGCAGGCGCAGGATGCGTGCCCGCGCATCATGACGGCGGCGGAATGAGCGCGGTGCGCGCTACGCGCCCGCAGCGGCGCGGGCGTCGGATTTGATGCGCTCGATCATCGAGCGCACGCCATTCGAGCGCTGCGGCGTCAAATGCGCGGCCAGCCCGAGCCGCTCATAGGTCTCGAAGGCGTCCGTCGCGAGAATCTCGGCGGCGCTGCGGCCGGAATAGATCGCCAGCGCCAGCGCGACGAGACCGCGCACGATATGGGCGTCGCTGTCGCCGCGGAAGGTGAGCTTCGTCTGCGGCCCCGGTCCCGCCTCGGCCTGCGCTTCCAGCCAGACCTGGCTGGCGCAGCCGCGCACCTTGTTGGCCTCGTTATGGGCTTCCTCGGGCAGCGGCTCGAGGCTTTTGCCAAGCTCGATCAGATAGCGATAGCGGTCGTCCCACTCGTCGAGCAGGTCGAAATTGGCGATGATCTCGTCGAGGCTGGCGCTCATGATCCGTCCGTGCCGGCCGGCCCGGCGCCGGTTCGCAGCGTCTTCGGCGCAGCGCGCCCCGCCGTCAAGCGTGGCGCGGCCCGCGCGTCAGCGCGTCGCGGCGTTCTGCCCCGTCAGCCCGCCGCGCGCGGCACCGGCCGCCATCTCCAGCAAGCGCTGCCGCGTCTCGGGGTCCAGTCCGGCGATGATTTGCGCGGCCTCCCGCGCCGCGGTGAGGCTTGACCCCACCTCGTGGTGAGGCGTGTGCGTCACCGTCCGCACGGCGCTTCGCGCCGTTGCCACAGCCTGCTCGGTGTCGGATCGCCCGCCATGGACCGGCGAGTTCAGGGCGATCACGCCGATCACCGCCAGGCTGCGCAGGATATAGGCCATCGCCATCTCCGCTGCGAAAAGGGCCTTCTGCCCCGTTCCGACCGGCACATTAGCGCGAAACCTCGAAAAATCGCGTGATCCCGCACGCTCAAAGGCTGCGCATCATCTTCAGCTTCCGTTCACCTTGCTCGCAACATGGCCAGTCCCGCCCGATCAGCCGGAGCAACGCAAGTAAGCGATTGAAAAAAAATGATAATTCAGGGATCGCGCGGCGCTCGGCCTGCTGTCCGGCCCCGCCGCTTTAAGCCCGGCTTAAACCAGCCCCGGCGAAGCTGAAGGCAAGCGGGCGAACGGCCCGCGGCAGTCGGGCGTTGCGTTATCCATGAAGCTGCAGGCGGTCAGGACACAGGTGGCGGCGATGGTGCACGCATCCGTGCTGCCCCATTCGCTCGAGCGCATGCGCCATGAGCGCTTCATCCTGACGCGCCTGTTGGTCGGCGGCATCGCGCTTGGCCTCGCCCCGGCCTATCTCGCCTGGCGCGGCACGCTGGGTGCGCTCGAGGCTGCCGTCGTCGTCGCTGCCGCCCTCCCTCTGTTGGCGGTCGTCGTGCTATCCCAGACCGGACGTCTCGACATCGCGCACTGCATTTCGGCCGCGGCCCTTTCGCTCTTCATCGGCGCCCTCGCCGGCATGACCGGAGGCTCCGCTTCGCCGCTGCTGCTCTGGCTGGCGGCTGTGCCGGCCGAGGCGATGTTCTTCGGGACGCGGCGCTATGTGGCGCGCGCCGGCATCATCGCCGCCATAACCCTCCTTGCCGTCATGCTTCTGGACCGGGAAGGCTTTTTCGTCGCGCATGCGGCCTGGTCCCACGAGATGATGCCGACGCTCGTCATCGCCGCCATCATCCAGGCGATGGTCGTGGCCGTCGGCTTCCTGCACCGCCGCCGGGAGGAGCTGCGCGAGCATCGCGCCTCGGACCAGCGGGCACAGCTTCTGCTGGACCATGTCGGCGATCTCGTCACCTGGCACGACGCCACCGGCGCCGTCGTCTTCGCCAACCAGGCGGCCCGTTCGCTGGCGGGGGCCGATCCGCAGGATCTGCACGGGCGCGGCCTGCTCGACCGCGTGCATGTCGCCGACCGCCCGCTTTTCCTCAAGGCGCTGAGCGATGCCGCCCATGGGGCCGGTTCGGCGACCGCCTGCTTCCGCACGCTCTTCGTCCCCAGGGGCGAAACCGAGCGGCATCACCCCGTCTCCCTCTGGCTGGAGATGCAGGCTCACCGTATCGAGACCGCCGGCCCCGGCGACAGCGCCGCGGTGGTCTGCGTCATGCGCGACATCACCGCCCGCCGCGTCCTCGAGGAGGAGCAGGCCAAGGACCATGCCGAGGCGCTCAAGGCCAGCGACGTCAAGGGCCGGTTCCTTGCGACCGTGAGCCACGAGCTGCGCACCCCGCTCAACGCCATCATCGGCTTCTCCGAAATGCTGAGCGACGAGGCGCAGGGCTGGCTGGATGCCGGCAAGCGGCTGGAATATGCGCGCATCATCCACAGCTCGGGCCATCATCTGCTCGACGTGGTCAACACGCTGCTCGACATCTCCAAGATCGAGAGCGGCACGATGACGATCGACCAGGAGCCGCTCGACCTCTCCGAGATGGCGCGCGACTGCCTGGCGCTGATGAATCTGCGCGCCGAGGCCGGCGAGATCCGGCTGGAGCGTGTGCTCGGCCCGGATTTGCCGCTGGTGCAGGGTGATCGGCGCGCGCTCAAGCAGGTGATGATCAACCTGCTGTCCAACGCGATCAAGTTCACGCCGCCGGGAGGGCGCGTCGTGCTCGCGGTGGTGCGCGACGGCGACATGATCGACCTGTCCGTGTCGGATACCGGTATCGGCATCGCCGCCGCCGACCTGCCGCGCCTGGGCGACCCCTTCTTCCAGGCCAAGGGCTCCTATGACCGCGCCTATGAGGGCACGGGGCTCGGCCTCTCCGTCGTGCGCGGGCTCGTTGGGCTGCATGGCGGGCGCCTCACCATCGAGAGCGCGCCGGGCGTCGGCACACGGGTCTGCGTGCGCCTGCCGGTGGCCGGCGTCGCCGATGCCGAGCAGCCGGCCCGCATCGCCACTTTCGCCCGCGCCCCGCGCCGCGGCCTGGAATCGAAGACGCCGTTTCGCCTGACCGCCTGACCCACGAGCTCGCGCATGTCCACGATCGCCGCCCGCGCCCATTCCGGCGTTTCCCTCTCCGCTCCGGCCGTCCGGCGTCCGGTCAAGCCGGCCGCGGCAGCGCGCCGCAAGCCCGGCTGGCTCGGCCGCATCGGCCGCCTGGCGCTGCGAAAGCCGGGCCGGGCGCTGGCGATGCTGTTCTTCGCGGCTCTTTCGGGCGCCATCCTCGCCAATGCGCTGTTCTTCCAGAAGGCCCGCCATCCGGCGCCGATAATCTCCGCCCCCTCGGCTCCCGCTCCGGCCCGTCAGGCGGTCCGTACTGAGCCGCAACCGGCCCAGCCAGCGGCGCTTCAGGCCGCGCCGGCTCCGGTTCCGGCGATCGGCACGCCGATGCCGCCTTCGCGGCCGACGGAGCTGACGCAGCCGGCCCGCGAGGCTCAGCCACGAGAAGCCGCTCCGCGTCCCCCGGCGCCGGTGACCAATGTCGCCCGCAGCGCTTCGGCCGCGGCGCTGCCCGCGGCGCGCGCCCCAGCCGCGCCGCGTGACCCGATCGCCGACCTGATCAACGGCGCCGACATTCGGCCGCCCGCGGATGTGCGGCCCGTGGCGCAGGCGCGCCCGGCCCAGCCGCGCCGCAACGCCGAGAACTGAGCCCGGTAGCCGCCCTTCGCGAGGCCTCATGGCGCGCCTGACCAGCGACTTCTGGGTTTCGGCATATCTGCGCCAGGCGGCGCATGACGGGCTGGTCGCCGTGCTGCGGCGGCGCGGCGCGGCCGAGGCCGGCGCTATCTTCGTCAAGCTCGACCGGCTCGACCGCACGGCGGCACTCTATGGCCCGGCACCCCAGGCCCTGGCGGAGGATGACGGCGTCCGCCGCTTCCAGCTGCTGCTCGACGGCGATCCCCTGAGCGTCGAGGAGCGCATGGCGCGCGAGTTGCGGTTCGACAGCGATCTCTGGCTGGTCGAGATCGAGAACCGCGCCGGCGATCCGCGCCTCGATCTCGTCGAGGGCTGAGGCCGGGCCTTCAATCCGGTCAGGCGCCGTCTCGCTTCGCCCCGATCTTGCGCAGGATCTCGCTCGTGCTGCCGGCTGGCTCGGTCTGGGCCGGAGACTGTCGCGCAGGCGTGCCGCTCGGATCCATCGCCGGCTGATGCTGACCCTTGCGGAGGGTCGCCACGGGCGCCGTTCCGCCGATCTGGGCGACCAGCCGCTGCGCGATCGCCGGCCGCACGGAGCGCATCAGCGCGACCACCGCGAAGATGCGATCGACCGAATGAGCCGCCTCGTCGCCGAGGCGGATCAGAAAGCGCGTGGCATCCTCGACGCTGGCCCCCGCCGCCGTCAGCGCCAGCGCCGTGAGATCCCGCGATACGTCGGCCTCGAGCGCGCTCGCCAGCGCCGGTCCGCCGCCGAGATGGCGCGCCAGCGCCTCGAAGGCTCCCGCGCGGTCGTCCGGGGCCGTGGCGAGCCAGCCTGCCAGCGTCTCGGCCGAGACCGCAGGGCGGCGCTCGGTCGGGCTCAGCGCCTCAAGGGCCGCCAGCGAATCGAGGATCGCCTGGCGACGTTCCGGTCCGGCGGAGAGGAACAGCGGCGCGATCTCGGCGCTCGACAGATCGCGCCGCGCCAGCAGCGGCTGCGCATAGCCGGCATCGAGCCGCGCCCGCGCCAGCAGGAGATCGAGTGCCGCCCGGGGCAGGGCGATCGCCGTATTGCCCATCAGGGCGAAGTCGAGCGCACGCTCCCCACGCTCGACCAGTATCAGCACGGCCGTCGCCGTCAGGTCGGCCCGCTCGGCCAGCGCGGCCGGCAGGCGTCCGTCGGAGGAGCCGGCCAACCCTTCGATCTCGGCTTCGCCCAGCGGGAGCCCATGCTGGATCAGGGCGGCGAGGACTGCTCCGCCGCGGGCGCGCAGGGCCGCAACGGCGCGGGCAGGCGCATGACGCCAGCCGGCGATCTTGCGGGCGAGGATCACCGCGGTCGCCTCGTCGATGCCGGGCACCAGCGTCGCAGCCATCTCGCCGAAGGCGGCGAGGTCGTCCGGCGCGGGGCTCGGCGTGGACATCAGGAGATCCGCTTTCACCCGCAGCGACACCTGGCTGAGATCGAGCCCGCCATCCCGTGCCAGACGGGCGAGCTGGGCGATTTCGGCGGAAATGCGCGACGGCATGGGCTTCTCGACTGTGATTCTGGGCTCGCAGCGAGAGTAATCCCCGAGGCTTTAAGAGCGCGTTAACCATGTCCGGTCCTGATGTGAACCGGAGAGCGATCTCCCGCGACCCACTTTTAGGCGCCAAGGCATGGAGGCGCATCATGGCCGTCGTCATCTCCCTTGCGTCCCGGCTGCGGGCGCATAATCCGGAAGACCGGACCGAGCGTCCGCAGTCTGCCGCAATCCTGTTTTTCACGGGCGTGCGCTACGAGCGTGAGGTCGAGCCGGCTCCCGCCGATCCGGTGGTCCGGCGCCGTCCCCGCGCGCTGGCAGCGGGCACCGTCCGCCCGAAGCGGCCGCGGAAGGCGACCGTCGCCCGGCAGCCGGCGTGATCCGTCGCAGCCGTCCGGTAAACTGGCTCGCAGCGCGGGCCGGAGCGCTCACGCTGCTGCTCGCGGCGGGCGCCTGCACGGGCGATCTCGGCCGGCCGCGGCAGGACATCGTCAGCCAGTTGCTTGCGCCACAGGCCGGTTTCTGGGCGGCCACCGCCCGCGGCGAGGCGGCCTCGCATTTCCGCTTCACCGACGACGAGGAACAGCTGCGCGACCGGGCCTGGCGCTTCGTCATGCCCGGCCATGAGCGCAGCGTTTTCCAGGCGCAGACCGCTGCCCTGGCCCATGCGCGCATCCTGCCGGCGCAGCTCCATCTGGGCTACCGGGCGGAATACTTCCAGGCGCTGACCGGCGGTTCCTTCGCGTCCCAGGCCTCGCGTTATGCCCGGCTCGCCGAGGATGCCAATGCCGACCGCATCCTGATCGGCCCGTTCCGCGCCAACGCCATGCGCGTCGTCGCGGCAGACCGGGTCCGGATGCGGGCGGCGGAAACCTCGCCGGACGTCGCGCCGTCCCAGCTGGATCCGGCTTTCGCCCGCGTCGTCGAGAACGAGGGGCTGATTCTCTGGGTCTGCGAGCGCGTGGGCTTCCGGATCGAATCCTATCGCTACGCGCTCGCCAACCTCGTCGTCGAGATGCCGTCGCGGGAGGCGATCCGGGCCGAACGCGCCATCATGGCCCTGGAGGCGGAAGCCGGCCCGCTCTGCAAGATGCCGCTGATCGGCGTCTTCGGCGGCGAGCGCGGCGGGGCCGCAGGCGAGGGCGACAAGCGCCCTGTCACCTACAAGGGCTGAGCTAGTCGGCCATGCCGCAGGCGACGCCGGAGGCGAGCGCCTCGGCGTCGGCGCGGTCGGACGGCAGGCGCGCCAGCACCCGCACCACGATCAGCCCGCGCTCGCTGTCGGAGACGACCCGCAACTCGCGCGCGGCCTCGCCTTCCTCGTCGCGGGCGTCGCGCTCGTCGCGCTGCTCCTGCGTCATCACCACGAATTCCAGGACGCCCCGGATCGCGGCCCGGTCGGTGATGGCATAGAGTGTGCCGCCGCCCTGGCGATGGAGCGTCAATGCGAGCGGCAGCGTCCCGGCCCGCGCAACGACGCGCATCGGCCCTGCCGAGAGATCGTAGCTGCAGACCGCCGTCACGGTCGCGGGATCGTCCTCGCGCGGCAGCGGCAGGCCGCGGGCGTCGCCGGCCCTGACCAACTCCGCCTGGCCGCCGGCGCCGAGTGCGGCATAGGCATGGGCGGCGTCGCTTTCCGACAGGACGGGGATCAGCAGGATCGTCACGATATGGACGATCCCGGCCAGCACGAGCCCGGCGCTCGTCGCGAGCAGGAGGCGGCGAATCGCAGCAGCGAGGCGGCTCCGCAGCGGCAGGGCCGGCGCGGTCCGCAGCGGCGGCGCCGTCGGGGAGGCGGGATCGGCGGCGGTCATGGACATTCGATCCGCTCGATTCGCGGCAGGCTTTCGGGCCGCGTCTCGCCCGCCTGGGTCGCGATCGGCGTGTCGTAGAGCCTCAGGCGGAACTGGAAGCGCCCGCTCGTCGGCAGCGGCAGCCAGTCGCCCGCCTGGGGCCAGGCCGCCGCGGCGATCTGCAGCGAGCCGTTCTCCGCCCGCACCACCTCTGCATCGGTGAAGCCGGTGCGGTCCAGCGGCAGGCGGAAGGAGCGGCCGTCGCCATCCGTGACCGACAGCGTCCAGCCGCGCGTCGTCGGGATCTCGCCCGAGAGACGGTAGAGACAGCGCCCGTCCAGCGCGCGGCCCTCCTCGTCGCGATCCGCGATCAGTTCCAGGCCCTCGCCGGTGCCGAGGGGCAGATGCACGCCGCGGGCGAGATAGGCGCGCATATAGGGGTCGATGTCGCGCCCGCCGCTGCGCGGCCAGGCCTGCCAGGGGCCGATCTCGACCATCCCGAGCAGCGGTCGTCCGGCCACTGCGAAATGCGCCGAGGCGAGCCCCAGCCCGCCACCGAGCGCGATCACATAGGCCAGATGGAGGACGCGCAAAGCCTTGCCTTCGGAAGAGGCCGCCCGTGCGGGACGGCGGCGCGAGTTGAACCAGCGGGCGGGGCCCCGTCAACACGCTCCCGGCGCGACGCTACCGGAGCGTCCGCTGTTCGGCCCCCGCCGAGACCTCGCGGATGCCGACCTGGAGCGGCTGCCCGGCCCGGCGGGGCGCCTCGATCGTCTTGAACATCGCCCCCACGGACGAGAGCACCTCGAAGGATTGCCGCGGCATATGGCCGGCGCCCGGCCCGGCTGCGGGGGCGATGGCGGCGGGGGTCTGCGCCTTCGCCACCGTCGCCGCCTTCGGATCGGGCGGCGCGACGCCGGGGATCGGCTTCAGCTCGAGCCCCTGATGGGCGAACTGCATGATCTCCTTCCAGGTCATGGCCGGCAGGGAGCCGCCGGTCATGTTGGCCGTCTCGGAGGAATCGTCATTGCCGTACCAGACCGCGCCGACGAGGTTGCCGGAATAGCCGACATACCAGGCGTCCTTGTAGCCGTTGGTCGTACCCGTCTTGCCGGCAGTGATGACACCCTCCAGCGCCGCGCGCCGGCCCGTGCCCTCGGTCGGCACCTTCGAGAGCATGAAGTTGATGTCCTGCGCCACCTGCGTGCTCAGCACCTGCGCCGGCTCGGGCTCGTCGCGGTCGTGACGGTAGATCACCTCGCCATGCGAGTTGCGGATCTCGATCGCGGCATAGGGTCTGGCCCGCCTGCCGCCATTGGCGAAGACGGCATAGCCCGCGGCCATGTCGATGACGGTGACCTCGGCGGCACCGATCGGCAGTGACACCGTATCGGTCAGCGGCGAGTTCAGCCCCATGGCGCGGCTGGTCTCGATGATCTTCAGCCGGCCGATCCGCGCCGCGCGCGCGACATGGCTCTCGCCCGTCGCCTGGCCGAGCGCGATCGACATCTGCACCGGGATCGTGTTGATCGACTTCGCCAGCGCGACGGTCAGCGGCATCGAGCCCGCGAAGGAGCGCCCGTAATTGTTGGGGCACCAGTTGCCGATGCAGACCGGCCGGTCGGTGACGATGCTGTTGGGCCTGTAGAGCCCCGCCTGCATCGCCGCCGCATAGACGAAGGGTTTGAAGGAGGAGCCGGGCTGCCGCAGGCTCGCCGTCGCCCGGTTGAACTGGCTCGCGCCATAATCGCGCCCGCCGACCAGCGCACGCACCGCGCCATCGGTTTCCAGGATGGCGGTAGCGGCCTGCTTGGCACGATAGGCCGGCCCGTGCTGGCGCAGGATGGATTCGATCGCCTCGTCCGCCCGCTCCTGGATTGCCGGATCGTGCGGCGTCTTCACCGTCAGAACACGCTCCGGGCCGATCTTGCCGTCGTCCGCGAGACGCCGGATCTCGTCGAAGGCCCAGTCGAGATAATAGTCCGGGCTGGAATCGCGGCGCCGGTCGATCGGTGTCGCCGGATTGCGCTTGGCGCTGTCGACCTGGCCCGCCGTCATGAAGCCGGCATCGACCATGGCATTCAGCACGTCATTGGCCCGCGCGCGTGCCGCCGGCAGGTTGACATGGGGGGCATATTTCGTCGGCGCCTTGAACAGCCCGGCCAGCATCGCCGCCTCGGCCAGCGTGACGTCGCGTACCGATTTTCCGAAATAGTACTCCGCCGCCGCCGCCACGCCGAAGGTGCCGCCGCCCATATAGGCGCGGTCGAGATAGAGCTTGAGGATCTCGTTCTTGGTCAGCCTCTGCTCCAGCCAGATCGCCAGGAAGGCTTCCTTGATCTTGCGGTCGAGCGAGCGCTCATTGGTCAGGAACAGGTTCTTGGCGAGCTGCTGCGTCAGAGAGGAGCCGCCCTGGACCACGCCCGAGGCGCGCGCATTCACCGTCACCGCCCGGAAGGTGCCGATCACGTCGATGCCGAAATGGTCGTAGAAGCGCCGGTCCTCCGTCGCGAGCACGGCCTTGAGCAGATGGTCGGGCATCTCCTCGAGCGTCAGCGAGTCGTCGTGGCGCGCGCCGCGATGGCCGATCTCGACGCCGTAGCGGTCGAGGAAGGTCACGGCGAAGACCTGGTGCTTGAGCGCGTCCTCGCGCCCTTCGTGAAAGGCGGGGATGGCGAGGGCCAGCATCAGGAAGGCGCCGGCGATGCCGAGATTGAGCCCTTCGCTGATGCCTTCGACCGCCAGCCTCTGGCCGCCGCTGACGGTGAGGCGGTCGGTGGCACTGCGGATGCGCTCATAGACCTCGCCACCGCGGCGCGCCGCGCCCCACAGGCCGGCATCGACCCATGAATCGACCGCCAGCGCGAAGCGCTTCAGTCGGGTCGTCCAGCCTGTCTTCCTGAACTCCATCGCCGTCCTGGGACCCCGCCGACAGCTGCCGTCCCGATCGACGGTGCCACGGTTATGCTACATTCCGGCCAGCCCGCTCTCATCATCCTGCCGGACTGGACATACATATCCTGTTGTCGCGCGCGTGCCAGAGGCCCGGCGTGAAATGCAGGGACAGCAGATTCCTTGCCACGGCGCCTGTCCCGTTTCGGGACGCTTTTGATACGCGGGCTGCGCGGCGGCGGATGCGCCGCCCGTGCTTCCCTCGGCCCGCCGACCGTCGCATAAGGCCCCATGGTCAACGATCCCAAGCCCGACGAACCCTTCTGGCGCACCACGCCGCTCGAGGCGATGAACCGCGAGCAATGGGAATCGCTCTGCGACGGGTGCGGCCGCTGCTGCCTCGTCAAGCTGCAGGACGAGGATACCGGCGCGATCCTCGCCACGGACATCGGTTGCCGCCTGTTCGATGCCGGCACCTGCCGCTGCAAGGACTACCCGAACCGCTCGACCATCGTGCCCGATTGCGTGACGCTGACGCCGCATGACGTGCGCACGCTGCCCTGGCTGCCGCCGACCTGCGCCTATCGCCTCGTCGCGGAGGGGCGCGATCTGCCGTGGTGGCACCCGCTGGTCTCGGGCGACCCGGAGACGGTGATCGAGGCCGGCGTCGCGGTCCGCAATCGCGTCTTCGCCAGCGAGGACGACGTGCCCGACGAGGACGTGCCGGACCGCATCGTCGCCTGGCCGTTGCGCTGGCCGAAGAAGGCGAGGGCGATGGGGCGCTAGGCCGCTCGGTGCCCCCCTGACCCTTCGGCTCATTGATTGTTCATGCGCTTTTCGGCATGACCACGCCGCGGCGCCATTGTTGCGGCGCACGCGAACCATTCGTCGGCCGCTGCGTTGGTGCGCGGTCTGGATGATGTGAAGGGGCTGGGACGATGGCTGGCGGGAAGTGGGTCTACACCTTCGGCGATGGCAAGGCCGAGGGCCAGGCGAGCATGAAGAACCTGCTCGGCGGCAAGGGGGCCAACCTGGCCGAGATGAGCAATCTCGGCCTGCCGGTGCCGCCCGGCTTCACCATCACCACCGAGGTCTGCACCTGGTATTACGACAACGGCAAACAGTTCCCGCCGGATCTCGAGGCGCAGGCGCAGGCCGCGCTGGCCGAGATGGGCCGCCTGACCGGCAAGACCTTCGGCGACCCCGCCAATCCGCTGCTCGTCTCGGTGCGCTCGGGCGCCCGCGCCTCGATGCCGGGCATGATGGACACGGTCCTCAATCTCGGCCTGAACGACGTCACCGTCGAGGCGGTGGCCAAGGCCTCGGGCGATGCCCGCTTCGCCTGGGACAGCTATCGCCGCTTCATCACGATGTATTCCAACGTCGTGCTCGACGTCGATCACGGGCATTTCGAGGAGGCGCTCGAGGATTACAAGGAGCGCAAGGGCCTGCATCTCGACACCGATCTCGGCGCCGAGGACTGGAAGGTCCTCGTCGGCAAGTACAAGGACATCGTGAAGAAGGCGCTTGGCAGCGACTTCCCGCAGGACCCGCGCGACCAGCTCTGGGGCGCGGTCGGCGCCGTCTTCTCCTCCTGGATGAATGCGCGCGCGATCAAGTATCGCGAGCTCAACAACATCCCGGCCGCCTGGGGCACGGCGGTGAATGTCCAGTCGATGGTCTTCGGCAATATGGGCGACACCTCGGCCACCGGCGTCGCCTTCACACGCAACCCGTCGACCGGCGAGAACGCTCTTTACGGCGAGTTCCTGATCAATGCGCAGGGCGAAGATGTCGTCGCCGGCATCCGCACCCCGCAGGACATCACCGAGGCCGCCCGCAAGGAAGCCGGCTCCGACAAGCCTTCCATGGAGAAGGCGATGCCGGAGGCCTATGCCGAGCTCTGCCGGATCTACGGCATCCTCGAAAAGCATTACCGCGACATGCAGGACATGGAATTCACCATCCAAGAGGGCAAGCTCTGGATGTTGCAGACGAGGTCCGGCAAGCGCACCGCCAAGGCGGCGCTGCGGATCGCCGTCGAACTCGCGCAGGAAGGCCTGATCTCGCAGGAGGAGGCCGTCGGCCGCGTCGAGCCCGGTGCGCTCGACCAGCTCCTGCACCCGATGATCGACCCCAAGGCCGAGCGCCGCGTGCTGACGACGGGCCTGCCGGCCTCGCCCGGCGCCGCCGCCGGTGAGATCGTCTTTAACTCGGACGAGGCCGAGAACGCCCGCAAGGCCGGCCGTAAGGTCATCCTCGTGCGCGTCGAGACCTCGCCGGAGGACATTCACGGCATGCACGCTGCCGAAGGCATCCTGACCACGCGCGGCGGCATGACCTCCCATGCGGCGGTCGTGGCCCGCGGCATGGGCAAGCCCTGCGTCTCCGGCGCCGGCCAGATCCGCGTCGACTATGCCAAGGGCACGCTCACCGTCGGCCAGACCGTGCTCAAGGCCGGCGATGTCCTAACCATCGACGGCGGCAACGGGCAGGTGCTGCTCGGCGAGGTCAAGATGCAGAAGCCGGAGCTCTCCGGCGAATTCGCGACGCTGATGGGCTGGGCCGACGCCGTCCGCCGCCTCAAGGTGCGCGCCAATGCCGAGACGCCGGACGACGCCCGCACCGCCCGCGAGTTCGGCGCCGAGGGCATCGGGCTGTGCCGCACCGAGCACATGTTCTTTGAGGCCGACCGCATCCAGTCCGTGCGCGAGATGATCCTCGCCGCCGACGACAAGGGCCGCCGCGCCGCGCTCGCCAAGCTCCTGCCGATGCAGCGCCAGGACTTCGTCCAGCTCTTCACCATCATGAGCGGGCTGCCGGTGACGATCCGCCTGCTCGACCCGCCGCTGCACGAGTTCCTGCCGCATGGCGAGGCCGAGATCGCCGCCGTCGCGCAGGCGCTCGGCGTCACGCCCGAGGCGCTCAAGCACCGCGCCACCGAGCTGCACGAGTTCAACCCGATGCTCGGTTTCCGCGGCGTCCGCCTCGCGATCGCCTATCCGGAGATCGCGGAGATGCAGGCTCGGGCCATCTTCGAGGCGGCGGTCATCGCCGCCCGCGAGACCGGCAAGGCCGTGATCCCGGAGGTGATGGTGCCGCTCGTCATGGGCGTCGCCGAACTCGATCTCGTCAAGGCGCGCATCGATGCCATGGCCAAGGCGGTCATCGCCGAGAGCAAGGTCGAGCTGACCTATCAGGTCGGCACCATGATCGAGCTGCCGCGCGCGGCGTTGCGCGCCGAGGAGATCGCCAAGAGTGCCGAGTTCTTCTCCTTCGGCACCAACGACCTGACGCAGACGACGCTCGGCATCTCGCGCGACGACGCGGCTTCGTTCCTGGGCGCCTATACGGCCAAGGGCATCCTCGCCGCCGATCCCTTCGTGACGATCGACCAGGAGGGCGTCGGCGAACTGGTGAAGCTCGCGGCGGAGCGGGGTCGAAAGGCCCGGCCGGACATCAAGCTCGGCATCTGCGGCGAGCATGGCGGCGACCCGGCGTCGATCGGTTTCTGCGAGAGCGTCGGCCTCGATTACGTCTCCTGCTCGCCCTTCCGGGTGCCGATCGCGCGGCTCGCCGCCGCCCAGGCGGCGCTCGGCGCGGTGCGGGCGAAGGAAGGCTGAGGCGTAGCGTCGGTTCGGCGCCGCGCCACGACCTCGGAATGCGAGGGCGCCATTCGCCTCGCGGCGGTTGATGGCGCCGCCTACCGCCTCGCGACCGCCTGAGCCGCCAGGACGGCGATCTGACGAAGCCGGGCCTCATAGCTTTCGAGCGAAGGCTGCGGCCCCATCTTCGCGCCGATCGCGGCGTGGGCGATCGTCTCGACGATCTGTCCGGGCGTCAGGGCGCCGAGCGCGATCTCCTGCGCGGCGGCGGCCTGGGTGAGCAGGGCCGTCGCGTGGTTGCAGAAGATGTGCTCGAAGGCCTGGGCCTCCCGCGTCGCGATGCTGGCCATCACCGTCTTGAGCTCGACGAGGTGCTCGCCATCGCCGAAAGCCGCATAGCCGGCACCGAAATGCGCGAGCATCAGCGCTGAAAGCTTGTCGGGAAAGGGCAGGGGCTGCGCCATCACGGCTTCGCAGCGGGCGGCGACCTGCGCCAGAAACCGCGCCATCATCGCCCGGAAGACGTCGTCCTTGCCCTTGAAGTGCAGATAGATCGTCGCCTTTGCGAGGCCGGCCTCGCGCGCGATGTCGTCCATTGAACTGCGCTTGAAGCCATAGCGCGCGAACCGTCGCAGCGCGGCATCGGCAATCTGCTCGATCCGGGTCACCGCCTCGTCCGGCGGAGCCGGGGCACATTCTCGTGATCCGTCCATTCTCACTCTTGACGAATTCCAGCCTTTGCGCGATCTACCAAATGGACTGGATCAATCCAGTGAGTCCATTTTTTTGTTCGACCACCTTTGTGGTCGCCGTCAGACGCTATGCCGGATCGGGTTCGCAGATAACCCCCGCGGCAAGACGACGTTCCGCTTCTTCACATCGCATGTCCTTCGCGAGGCAACCATGGCCCATACACTCACCGTCAATGGACGCACCCACAGCGTCGATGTCGACGACGATACGCCCCTGCTCTGGGCGATCCGCGACAATCTCGGCCTGACCGGCACCAAATTCGGCTGCGGCATCGCCCAGTGCGGCGCCTGCACGGTCTGGATCGACGGGCAGCCCGTTCGCTCCTGCGTCACGCCGGTCTCGGCGGTCGACGGCAAGGTGACGACGATCGAGGCGCTCGACAGCAAGGAGGCGAGGGCGGTCCAGGCCGCCTGGGACACAATCGACGTGCCGCAATGCGGCTATTGCCAGTCCGGCCAGGTCATGAGCGCGGTGGCCCTGCTCACGGCCAACCCCAAGCCCAGCGACAGCGACATCGATGCCGCCATGAACGGCAACATCTGTCGCTGTGCCACCTATGCCCGCATCCGTACGGCGATCCACGCCGCCGCCCGCACCCTGGAGGGCTGATCATGACCGCGCACGATCTCACGCTCTCGCGCCGCTCGCTGCTGGCCGGCGCTGGCGGCCTCGTCATCGCCCTCCACCTCCCCAAGGCGGCCCGCGCCCAGCAGGCGCCTGCTGCTGCGACCTTCGCGCCCAACGCCTTCATCCGCGTCGCGGCCGACAGCAGCGTGACCGTTATCGTCAAGCACATCGAGTTCGGTCAGGGCCCCTTCACCGGGCTCGCCACGCTCGTTGCCGAGGAGATGGACGCGGACTGGAGCCAGATGCGGGCGGAGCACGCCCCCGCCGACGTCAAGCTCTATGCCAACCTCGCCTTCGGCGTGCAGGGCACCGGTGGCTCGACCGCGATGGCCAACTCTTTCGACCAGATCCGCAAGGCAGCCGCGACCGCCCGTCTCATGCTGGTGCAGGCCGCCGCCCAGGCCTGGAAGGTGCCGGCCGGGGAGATCACCATCGAGGCGGGCGTGCTGAAGCACGCCTCGGGGAAGCAGGGCCGCTTCGGCGACTTCGCCGGGGCTGCCGCCAAGCTGCCGGCACCGGCCGACGCTCCGCTGAAGCAGCCCGCGCAGTTCAGGTTCATCGGCAAGGAAGGTGCGGTCAGACGCATCGACGGTGCCGACAAGGCCCGCGGCAAGGCGCAGTTCACCATCGACATCGCCGCGCCCGGCATGCTGACCGTCGTCGTCGCCCGGCCACCACGCTTCGGCGGCAAGGTCGCGAGCTTCGATGCGACGGAGGCCCTCAAGATCAAGGGCGTCGTCGACGTCAAGCAGATCGGCTCCGGCATCGCCGTCTACGGTCAGGGCATGTGGCCGGCGATCAAGGGGCGCGAGGCGCTGAAGGTTACCTGGGATGAGAGCGGAGCCGAGACACGCGGCAGCGCCGAGATCGTCGCCGCGTATCGCGCGCTCGCCCGCACGCCCGGCACCGTCGCCGGCAGCCATGGCGATGCGCAGGCCGTGCTCGCCAAGGCCGAGCGGGTGATCGAGGCGGAATATGTCTTCCCCTATCTCGCGCATGCGCCGATGGAGCCGCTCGACGGCTATCTCGAATGGAACGCGCAGGGAGCGCTCGCCCGCTTCGGCAGCCAGTTCCAGACCACCGAGCACCAGACCATCGCCATGATCCTGGAACTGCCGCCGGAAAAGGTAAAGCTCGAGACCATGCTGGCCGGCGGGTCCTTCGGGCGGCGTGCCCAGGTCAGCCAGCATCTGGCGGCGGAACTGGCGATGTGCGCCAAGGCGATCGGCCCCAACCGGCCGGTCAAGCTGGTCTGGACCCGCGAGGACGACCTGACCGGCGGCCATTATCGCCCGCTCTTCGTCCACCGCCTGCGCGGCGCGGTGAAGGACGGCAAGATCACCGCCTGGACCAACAGCATCGTCGGCCAGTCCTTCTTCCTCGGCACGCCCTTCGAGGCGATGACGGTGAAGAACGGCATCGACGCGACGATGGTCGAGGGCGCCGATGAGCTGCCCTATGAGATCGCGGATTTCTGCTGCGAGGTTCACACCGCCAAGGTCGGCGTTCCGACTCTGTGGTGGCGCTCGGTCGGGCACACCCACACCGCCTATGCGGTCGAGTGCTTCATCGACGAACTGCTCCAGGCCGCGGGGCAGGACCCGGTGCAGGGCCGTCTTGCCCTGATGGGTAAGGAGCCGCGGCTGGCTGCCGTGCTGAAGGCTGTCGCGGAACTGGCGAAATGGACCGGCCCAGACGCCGGCAACGGCCGGGCCCGCGGCGTCGCGGTGGCGGAGAGCTTCGGCTCCTTCGTCGCGCAGATCGCCGAGGTCTCGATCGGAGCGGACGGCGAACCCAAGGTTCACAAGGTCTGGTGCGCGATCGATTGCGGCATCGCGGTCAACCCCGATGTCATCCGCGCCCAGATGGAAGGCGGTATCGGTTTCGGCCTCGGCCATGCCCTCTATGGCGAGATCACGCTCGACAAGGGCAAGCCGGTGCAGACCAATTTCGACAGCTACCGCTCGCTGCGCTTCCAGGAGATGCCGCAGGTCGAGGTCGCGATCATCGCCTCCACCGAGAAGCCGACCGGCGTCGGTGAGCCCGGCGTTCCGCCGATCGGTCCCGCCGTGGCTAACGCGCTGGCCCGCCTCGGCCGCGACCGCCCGCGCCAGCTGCCGATGGTCGGCGGGACGGTTTAAGCCGACAACCGGCGCCGGCAACGGCATGGCAAATCGCCGGCAGGCTCGCGAGAGCCTGCCGGTTCTCGCGCATCGTCCGTCCCTCGCTGGACCCGCGTTGCCTTTTGTGCTAGGCATCTCCATGTAAGACGAGATGCGGCCGGGTTCTGGCCATCATCCGCGCGGTCCTCTTCGGTCGGCGGCCACGATTCAGATCCACCACACATCGACTACGAGACCATGGCAGGCGTCCGCGCGCCGCGCCGTGTCTTCGCTTCTATACGCGGATCTGAAACGCAAGGACGACCCAAATGAACAAGGGCACCGTGAAGTGGTTCAACGCCACCAAGGGTTACGGCTTCATCACCCCTGAGAACGGCGGGCAGGACGTGTTCGTCCACATCTCCGCCGTCGAGCGCGCCGGGCTGCGCGAGCTGGTCGAAGGCCAGGTCGTGTCGTTCGAACTCGTCGCCGATCGCAAGACCGGCAAGTCCTCGGCCGGCAATCTCGCCGTCGCCTGAGGCCTGAGACTCCCCAGGCCGGCCCCGTGCCGGCCTGGTTCACACACGACACCTTCCGGCGCTGTGGCTTAGCGGTTCGCCGGCAGGAAAGAGCAATACACAATGGCCGGGCGCAATCCGGCGGCACAGCCGATACCCACATGTGCCCCTTGCGTCACGGCGTCCGGAAAGACCTGTTTTGACCCAATTTACCGACCTCGGCCTGGCCGAGCAGCTTCTCAAGGCGCTCGCCTCCGAAGGTTACACCACGCCCACGCCGATCCAGGCCCAGGCGATTCCCCCGATCCTCCAGGGCCGCGACCTTCTCGGCGCCGCCCAGACCGGCACCGGCAAGACCGCAGCCTTTTCGCTGCCGCTGATCCAGCGCCTCGTGAGCCAGCCGCGCCGCGTCGAGACGCGCTCGGTGCGAGCGCTCATCCTCTCGCCGACCCGTGAACTCGCGGCCCAGATCGAGACCTCGATCCGCGCCTATGCCCAGTTCACCACGATCAAATCGGCCGTGATCTTCGGCGGCGTGCCCGTCGGCAAGCAGATCCGCGCGCTCGGCCAGCATGTCGACATCCTCGTCGCCACGCCCGGGCGCCTGCTCGACCTCGTCGACCAGCGCGCCGTCTCGCTGCGCGAGATCGAGTATCTCGTCCTCGACGAGGCCGACCAGATGCTCGACCTCGGCTTCATCCACGCGCTGCGCCGCATCGCCACGCTGATCCCGAAGAAGCGCCAGACGCTGCTGTTCTCGGCGACGATGCCGAAGCCGATCCGCGAGATCGCCTCCGCTTATCTGAGCGATCCGGTCGAGGTCTCGGTCGCGCCGGTGGCGACGACGGCGGAGAAGATCGACCAGCGCGTCGTCTTCACCAATCCCGGCGACAAGCCTGCGCTGCTGGCGAAGACGCTGAGCGTGCCCGAGATGGAGCGCGCCATCGTCTTCACCCGCACCAAGCACGGCGCCGACAAGGTCGTCCGCCAGCTCGAGGTCTCGGGCCTCAAGGCGGCGGCGATCCACGGCAACAAGAGCCAGGGCCAGCGCGAGCGGGCTCTGGGCGCCTTCCGCGACGGCGAGCTGCGCATCCTCGTCGCCACCGACATCGCCGCCCGCGGCATCGATGTCGACGGCATCAGCCATGTCGTGCAGTTCGACCTGCCGAACGTGCCGGAGACCTATGTCCACCGCATCGGCCGCACCGCGCGCGCCGGCGCCTCGGGCGTGGCGATCGCCTTCTGCACGCCGGAAGAGCGCGGCGACCTCGCCGCGATCGAGAAGCTGACCCGCGTCGCCATCACGCCAATCGGCGAGGTTCCCTATTGGGACGGCCGCACCCCGAAGAAGCCGCCCCAGAACCAGGGCCGCGGCGGGCGCGGGCAGCAGGGCGGCGGCGGTCGCGACCAGGGTCGCCCGCATGGCGAGCGCTCGGGCCGTCCCCAGGGCGGCAAGCCGGTCCATGCCGGCGCTCCGCGCTCCGAGGCCCCCCGCAACGACCGCCCGCAGCGCGCCGAAGCGCAGGGCCAGCGAAAAGACGCCGGTTCCGCCAAGGAAGGGCTTGGCGGCGTCGCGTTCTTGCAGCAAAGAACACAGCAACCACGCACCAACGGCGCCCGGCGGCGCGCGAACTGACGCGCAACACGCTTGAGCGGGGCGGGATCGCAAGCCGCGGTCCCGCCTCAGCGCCAACGGGCACACGAAGGACGACAGAATGGCTAAGGAAGAACTGCTCGAATTCGACGGAACGGTGGTCGAAGTGCTGCCGGACGGCAATTACCGGGTGAAGCTCGACAACGACCACGTCATCCTGGCCTATGCGGCCGGCAAGATGAAGAAGAACCGCATCCGCACCATCGCCGGCGACCGCGTGGTGGTCGAGATGTCGCCCTATGATCTCGATCGCGGCCGCATCAACTTCCGCCAGAAGACCGCCGGTCCCGCGCCCAGCGGCCCGCCGCGCAACCAGAACTTCCGCCGGCGCTGAGCCGCCCCATGCGGTTCACGCGCGTCGAGCTCGTCTTCGTCGCCTTCGGCGCGCTTCTCGGCCTCCTCGTCGCGCTCGTCTTCAAGGCCGGCTGGCTCGCACCTTCGGCGGCCTTCCCGCCCTTCATCTTCGTTCTGCTCGGCCTCGGCCTGAGCGAGATCGTGGCCGGCCTCGCGCTCGGCCGTTCACCCGGCGCGCTCGTCGGCATGCCGGCGCGCCTGCTCGCCTTCTTCATCGGCGTCGGCGTGCTGGCGCTGCTGATGGGCGGGCTGGGCTAGGGCGCCTCGCTGCTGCGACGGCGACAGCCACTGGCCTCTATCGGAATCCACGACCGTCATCCTGGACAAGCCGCGAAAGCGGCGCAGGCCGGGATCCATCATAGGGCATTGTCCCGCTTTATGATGGATCCCGGCCGGCCTTCGGCCGTCCAGGATGACGGGGAGGGCGGCGTTGACGATCTCGAAAGACCCATAAAAAAACCCCGGCGTGAGCCGGGGTTGAGTGGTCTTTTCCGTAGTCAAAGGCAGTCAGTACACAAACGTCTCAAGTCAAAACTCAGTGGCCGGCCTTCTGCCAGTGCTGCGAGCCGGGGCTCACCAGCACCTTGCGATGGCGGGTTTCGTATTGCGCCGGCACGGTCTCGTGCAGCACCTGCGTCGGCCGCACCATCACCTTGCGCTGGCGCTGGGTGTAGACGGCGGGGACGGTCTCGTACTCGACCCGCGCCGGCGAAACCTCGACCGTGCGCTGGCGGTAGCCGTACTGCGGCTCGTCATAGACCCAGCAGCCCGTGGTGCGGCCATAGGCGTCGGTGGTGACCTCCCAGCGCTTGCCGCCGGGCGAGATCAGGACCTTCTCCTGGATCGAGGAATACTGCGCCGGAACGTGATGCGGAATCTGCCGCGCCGGCTGGATCATCACCTTCTCGGTGACGTAGTCGTATTCGGCCGGCACGATGCGGCGATAGGTCTTGGCCGGGCGCACCACCTGCGTCTCGGCGATCGTGCCATAGACCGGCGGGGTCTCGACGAGATTGTAGCAGGCTGCGCCCTGGCACGGCGCCGGACGGCAGGAGGAGCCGTAGCAGCCGCCGGCCTGGGCCGGGGCCGTGCCCAGCAGCAGAGCCGCCGAGGCGGCGGACGCCGCGAAAGCCGAAATGCCGAGAGACTTCTTCGCCATGCTCAGAACCTGTCCCCACCCGCGGCGCCAGAGGCCGCTCTGTGAGGCGGAGAAAGCCGGGAAACAGTGATGAACGCAAGGTAAACGCCAAAACAAGGTAAAATTAACCACGCCCCGCGAGGGCCACCCGTTCATGCAGTTTGACGTTGCGTGAAGCCAAAGCGGAACATTTGAGCGGCTTTTCGACGCAAATCACGCGGATGCGCCCCCTTCAACGGCCCTTGATCAGCGCCGCGACCCTCTCGGCCGCAGCGTCGCGTTCCGCATCGGCCGCTGCCGCGGCAGCCCTTATCTCGTCGCCGCTGCGCGCCTCGATCGTCACGGAAGCGCGGTAGACCGCCTCGCCGGCCTCGTCGTCGAGACTGACCGAGAGGGCCGCCTGCTTGGCCCGCGGCAGCACCTCGACCGTCATGTCGGCGAGTGCGAGATGGGCGTCGTCAGCCGCGCTCTTCGCGTCGGGAAAATCGAGTGGCTCGGGCTCGCGCTCGGGGCCGGACCCGTCGTCGCTGGTAATGAAATAGCGCGGCATGTCGCCTCCCTCCGGGGAGGCAACGTCTCGTCGCCGGGGCTGTTCCGGCCCAGACGGCTCTTGCCCGGTCTCAGGTGCGGGCAAAGGCGACGATCACGTAGAGCCCCGTCCAGACCGTGGCATAGGCACCCAGCCACAGGCCGCGCTCACCGCGCGTGCCGCCGAGAGGCTGTCCGCCCTCGACGCGCAGCAGTGCGCCGACGCAGAGCAGTGCCACGACCGGCCAGAAGCCGAACAGCAGCATCACGGCATCAATGGAGAAGGACAGCACCGAATGCCCGCCGCCCCAGAGCGAGAACAGCGGCATCGCCGACAGGAAAGGCCAGGCGCAGAGCACGGGCAGGGCCAGCGACCACGCCAGAATACGGCCGATCTCGGTCTTCAGCGGCGACGTTATGTCCGTCATCATCCATCCCACCTGTTTCCGTAGAGGCAGGATAGGGGGCGCCGTGGGCGAACACCACGCGGAGGCCCCGCGACATATTCGCGGGCGAGGGGGAGCGAGGAGACAAGACTGCTGGATCAGTAGGCAGCCATCCGCCCGGCTGCCCACTCGCCTTAAGTCTGCCCCGGCCGCAGCTTGTAGAAGATGTGCTGGCCGATCGTGTCCATCTTCTTGAGCTTCTTGGCCCAGTAGGGGCGGACATACTGCGCGTGATAGTGGGTCGAGGCGCCGACCTCCGGGAGGTAGGTCGTGCCCTCATAGACCTCGCGGGCGATGCGGACCGCGTCGCGCCAGGGGCCGGGCTCTGTGATGCGCAGCGACTTGCCCTCGCAGGTGAAGGTGAACTGGCAGGCCAGGTAGCGGTGGCTGTTCTGGTAGACCACGCCGCAGACGCTGTCGGGGTAGAGCGGGCTCTTGACCCGGTTGAGGACGACCTGCGCCACCGCGGCCCGGCCCTCGTCGGATTCCGAGCGCGCCTCGAAATAGACCGCCTCCGCCAGGCAGCGCTGCTGGCGCGCCATGTCGGCGGCGGGAATGAGCCCGGTATAGATCTCGCGGGCGCCGCTCTCGGGCAGCGCGCCGCGCCGCAGCGGCGAGGCGGGTGCGCGCGCCAGCAGGCCCGGCCGTTCCGGCGCGGGCGGCAGCAGCGCCGGCACCAGCGTGGTCACGCTGTAGTTGACGGCGGGCGTACTCGAGGTCTGGGCCGTCGGGGCGCCCACGGCCGGCGTCGCGCCGTCGATCGTGCGCGGGACATTGCCATAGGGCGAGACGCCGGAGGCCGCCAGCGCATCCGGCGAGGCATCGGAGAGGGCGGGGTCGGTCAGCCCCTGGTCGTCGGCATGCGGCTCGAAGCCGAGCGGCGGCCCGGTGATGGCCTCGGCCTGGCGCATCGCCTCGATCGAAAAGCCACCCGAGATCAGCCCCGGTTGGGTATCGCCGAACACGACCTGCTCGAGTTCGCGCGGGGCGCGGGCCGACAGGCTCGGCCTCAGGCGAGGCAGCGGATCGCCCTTGGCGGTCCGGTCGACCTCGGGGAAGCCCTTGGCGCTACGCTTCATCTCCTCGCGCGGCTGGCGCGGGTCGATGACGAAACGGCGCTCCGGATCGTCGAAACTGAGATGCGCCTTGAGGATCGACGAACTCAGCGACAGGCCGGGCAGGCGGAAGGCGCTGGCCGCGACGAGCAGCGAGGGGCCTTCCTCCAGCTCCGAGGCCGGGCCGGGCAAGGTGCGGCCGAGCGCGGTCGCCGGCAGGGTTTCGAGGCCGGCATTCTGGCCGGCCGACGCAGTGAAGGAGACCAGCATCCCCGCGGCCAGCGCCCAGGGCGCGACCGTCGACAGGGCCCATTTCAGGCCCGCCGATCCGATGCGTCTCGTACGCCGGCGCAAACGCAGATGACTCAAAACCGCACACCCGTCCGAACACGAGGGGAGCGACCGGCGCGCGAACGGCACGCTTTCGCCTGATGCCGTTATCACCTCGGTAGGGTTGAGCGCGGGTTAACGGCGGGGCGGCGATGTGAGGTGCGGTCGGGCGGCCGCGCCCTTCTCCCTCCCCCCGCTTGCGGTGGGGAGGGCTGGGGTGGGGGGCAGCTCCGCTCGGCGAGACGAGCGAGGATAGGGCTCGGGCTTTACGGCCCCCCACCCTAACCCTCCCCACCGCAAGCGGGGGGAGGGAACAGGTCTTCGCTTTGTCCCGTGGCGGCTGACGCCCCCGCGACACCGCCGCCCTCCCATGCATCCGCGTGATGCGCCTGGCCACGAAATCGCGTTATCGTGCCGGGGCGTTCGGCGCTATCGTGCAGCCACACGTCAGCCCTGCCGGAGATGTCAGCCCATGAGCGTCGCCTCGAGCCCCGCCCCGGGACGCAGCCATGCGCCCGAGATCATCGTCGCGGCGGGCTGCCTGATCGCGCTGATCACCTTCGGCCCGCGCGCCAGCGCCGGCCTCTTCCAGATTCCGATGACGGTGCAGTTCGGCTGGGGGCGCGACACCTTCGGCCTCGCGCTGGCGATCCAGAACCTGCTCTGGGGGCTGGGCGCGCCCTTTGCCGGCGCCATCGCCGACCGCTTCGGGATCGTCAAGGTGCTCTGCACCGGCGCGCTGCTCTATGCGGCGGGGCTCGTCATGATGGGGCTGGCGACGAGCCCGCTGCAGCTCCATCTCGGTGCCGGCGTGCTGATCGGCTTCGGCCTCTCCGCCTGTTCCTTCAACCTCGTGCTGGCCGCCTTCGGCAAGCTCCTGCCCGAATCCTGGCGGCCGATGGCGTTTGGCGCCGGCACGGCCGCAGGCTCCTTCGGCCAGTTCCTCTATCCGCCGATCGGCAACATCCTGATCGACCAGATCGGCTGGAACCAGGCGCTGATGGTCTTCGCGCTGACGCTGCTGCCGATCCTGCCGATCTCGATCTTTCTCTCGACGCGCAAGCTCGGCGGCACGGTCCAGGCCTCCGCCGCGAACCTGCCCAACCAGTCGATCGCGCAGGCGCTGGCCGAGGCCTTCCGCCATCGCAGCTATGTGCTGCTCGTGCTCGGCTTCTTCACCTGCGGCTTCCAGCTCGCCTTCATCACCGTCCACATGCCGGCCTATCTGAAGGACATGAACCTGCCGGCATGGGTCGGCGCCTGGACGCTGGGCGTGATCGGACTGGCGAACGCGGTCGGCTCGCTCTCCTCCGGCTGGCTCTCAACGCGCATGCCCAAGCGCCATCTGCTGGCCTGGATCTATTTCGGCCGCGCCGCCGCCATCGCCGTCTTCATCCTGCTGCCGCCGAGCCCGGCGACCTCGATCGCCTTCGGCATCGTCATCGGTCTGTTCTGGCTCTCGACCGTGCCGCCGACCTCGGCGCTCGTCATGCTGATGTTCGGCACGAAATACATGGCGATGCTCTATGGCTTCGCCTTCTTCTCGCATCAGGTCGGCGGCTTCCTCGGCGTCTGGCTCGGCGGCCTGCTCTACGAGGCCTTCGGCTCCTACATCGTCGTCTGGTGGCTCTCGGTCGCGCTCGGCATTGCCTCGGCGCTGATCAACCTGCCGATCGTCGAGAAGCCCGTCGAGCGCGGGTTGCCGCAGCCCGCCTGACGAAAGGCGCACGGCGCGTGGGGTTGCCGCGCACCGTGCGTTGCGTATCTGCTGCCGGAAACGAATTCCGGAGGATGCGCCCATGACCAGCTTCAAGGCCCTCGTCGCGACCAAAGGCGAGGCCGGCCCCGACCTCGCCTTCACCGATTTTGCCGAGAGCAATCTGATGGAGGGCGACGTCACCGTCCGCGTCACGCACTCGACGGTGAACTACAAGGACGGGCTCGCCATCACCGGCCGCGCCCCCGTTGTGCGGCGGTGGCCAATGATCCCCGGCATCGACTTTGCCGGCCGGGTCGAGACCTCGGAGCACCCGGAGTTCAAGCCGGGCGATCTCGTCGTGCTGAACGGCTGGGGAACGGGCGAGACGCATCTCGGCGCCTATGCCCAGAAAAGCCGGGTGAAGGGCGACTGGCTGGTGCCTCTGCCGGCAGGCCTCAACCCCGACGAGGCGATGGCGATCGGCACTGCAGGCTACACGGCCATGCTTTGCGTGCTGGCGCTGGAGAAGCATGGCGTGAAGCCCGCCGACGGGCCTGTCGTCGTCACCGGTGCGGCCGGCGGCGTCGGCTCGGTGGCGGTCGCACTATTGGCTAAGGCCGGCTGGCACGTCATTGCTTCGACCGGACGGGCCGAGGAAGCGGAGTATCTCAAAGGCCTCGGCGCGGCCGAGATCATCGACCGGGCCGAATTGTCGGCGCCCGGCCGGCCCCTCGGCAAGGAGCGCTGGATCGCGGGTGTCGACGCGGTCGGCTCGCATACGCTGGCGAACGTGCTGTCGATGACCAAGTATGGCGGCGCCGTCGCCGCCTGCGGTCTCGCCCAGGGCATGGACCTGCCGGCCTCCGTCGCGCCCTTCATCCTGCGCGGCGTATCCCTGCTCGGAATCGATTCGGTGATGTGCCCGAAGCCACGTCGGCTCGAGGCCTGGGCGAGGCTCGCCAGCGACCTCGACCGCGACCGCCTCGCCCTGATGAGCACGCGGATCCCGCTGACAGACGTCATCGACACGGCCCGCGCCATCGTCGACGGCAAGGTGCGTGGGCGGGTGGTGGTGGAGGTCGGATAGGGTCGTAGAGTCCATATCTCATAACGAGAGATTGACGTAGTTAAAACTATAGGTTGTATTTCTCCCGCTGCGCTGCGGGGGAATTCAGTGATGCAACCGACGGTCTTGTTGAGCGCCCTGCTGCTGGCGGGGCTGATGGGCATGGTGGGACAGGGTGCGCGCACGGTCGTCGGCCTGAAGAAGCTGCACGACTTCAACGCCACCCAGGCCCCCGATCAGGCGACGACCTTTCTCGCCAGCCGCCTGGTGATCAGCCTCATCATCGGCTTCATCGCCGGGGTGTTGGCGGCGCTGGCGGTCGGCCTTGACAAGCTGGCCGGGCCTGCGGGCGCGGCGGTCGAGGTTCTGCTGGGCCTCGCCGCGGCCGGCTATGCCGGCGCCGATTTCATCGAAGGGTTCATGTCCAAGGCGCCCGCCATCACCGGCGGTGCCGGCACGACAGGGACGGCGAGGACGGAACCCCCATCGACGACCACGAAGACGGAACCGCCCGCAACCGGGGCGTCGCAGCCGAGCGAGCAGGCCGACCGGCTGATCATGCAGACATCCCAGTTGAGCACGGAGATCGCTTCGCTGCAGTCGGTGCTGGCGACCAGCGCCGCAGCGAGTGGCTGGTCGAGCCTCTCGGCCGCCACGCAGGTCACGCCCGAGCTCGTCGCCCGGCTGTTCGTGCCCGCGACGCCGCTGGCCAATATCCGCAACAACCTTCCGCATGTTCTGGCGGGACTGCGGTCCTACGGTCTCGCCGACCGCGACATGCTGCTGATGGCGCTTGCGACGATCCGGGCGGAGACGGAAGGTTTCGCGCCGATCGACGAGATGAAGAGCAAGTACAATACCGACAAGGCCCCGTTCGACCTCTACGAGCCGGGCACGCCTATCGGGAAGCGGTTGGGCAACACGCAGGCCGGCGACGGCGCCTTGTTCAAGGGGCGTGGTTTCATTCAGCTCACCGGCCGGGACAACTACACCCGCATCGGCACGCAGATGGGTATCGATCTCGTTGCCCAGCCTGCCCAGGCCAACCAGCCCCGCATCGCCGGCCTGATCCTCGCCCAGTTCCTCGCCAACAAGGAGGATGCGATCCGTGCTGCTGCGGCAGCGGATGATCTCGTCCTGGCGCGCAAGCTGGTCAATGGCGGCAGCCACGGCCTCGACCGGTTCAGGGACGCCTACACCAAGGGGCGGGTTGCGATCCCGGACGGCATCGAGATCTGAAGCGGGGACAGGGGAGAGGATCTACCCCATCCCCTCGATCAGCCCGCGCTTCTTCGCCAGTTCGCCGCCGACATAGTCCATGAAGGCGCGCACGCGCGGGGCGTTGCGGATGTCGGGATGGGTCAGGATCCACAGCCCCGTCGAGAAGTCCGGGTCAGGCGGGAGCAGGCGGACTAGGCCCGGGCGCTGGTCGGCGATGAAACAGGGCAGGGGGCCGATGCCGAGCCCCTGCTCGACGGCCTCCGCCAGGCCGAGCACGGCCGAACTCTTCAGCGCGATCCGCTCCGGCGCCACCTTCTCGCGGACATAGCGCGCCGCCTTCACATGGCCGAGCGCATCGCCGAGCGCGACCCAGTCGCGCGCGAACAGGCTGTCGGGATCACCCAGGCCGGCCGCGCCCTGAGCGGCGTTGCCATAGATCGCCCAGTTCAGCGTCGCCAGCCTGCGCCCGACCAGCGTTTCACCGGGCGCGTCGCTGGCGCGGATCGCGATGTCGGCGTCGCGCTTGGACAGGTTGAGCGCCTGGTTGCCGATCACGATGTCGAGCCGGATCGCCGGATGTAGGGCGCGGAAGGCGGCGAAGATCGGCAACAGCAGGTTGAGATAGAGCGTGTCTGTGGTGGTAATCCGCAATTCGCCCGAGGGCGCGAGGTCACGCCCCGCGAGCCGGCGGCTGAAGGCGGCGACGTCGTCCTCGACGCGGGCGGCCAGCATCGCCATCTCGACACCGGCGACGGTCGCGACATAGCCGGTCTTGCGCCGCTCGAAGAGCTGCAGCCCGACCTGCTCCTCGATCTGTCCGAGGCGGCGGAACACGGTGGAATGGTTGACGCCGAGCGCCGCGGCCGCGCCGGTCAGCCCGTGATGGTCGGCGATCGCTTTGACCAGCCGGAAATCGTCCCAGGCGAGATTGGTGGTCATGATGGGCCCCTGCCGACGGTCCTGGGCAGGCAATCCGAAATCTTGCAGGTGTGCAAGAGCGCGGGCGGCTTCACCGCGGCGCGGCGGCGCGCCTCAGCCGGTCGTTGATCGCCTCGCCCAGGCCGTGATCGGGGATCGGCGCGACGGCGATCACCGCGGGGCCGGCGGCATCGAGCGCCCGCAGATGGCCGAACAGGTTCGCTGCCGCCTCGGTGAGATCGCCGCCGGGGCTGAGATCGAGCGCAGGCGCGGCGCTCGCCAGCAGGGCCGGGTCGCTGCCGAAGCCGAGCCAGGCCTCGCCGGGGTGGGGGGCGTCAGCCTCGAGCCGGATCCGCGCGGCGGGCGCATAATGCGAGGCGAGCAGGCCCGGCGAGATCGGCGCCATCCCGGCCTCGCCCGCGAGCACGAGCGGGCGCCCGATCACGCCCTCGATCGCGGCGCGCGGCACGCCGCCCGGCCGCAACAGGCGCGGCGCGCCGTCGAGGCAGGCGACGATCGTGGATTCGACGCCGACCTCGGTCACGCCGCCGTCGAGCACCGCGTCGATCCGGCCGTCGAGATCGGCGAGCACATGGGCGGCGCTGGTCGCGCTGACCCGGCCCGAGCGGTTGGCGGAAGGGGCTGCGATGGGCCGCCCCGCCGCTTGCAGGATCGCATGGGCAAGCGGATGCGACGGCACGCGCAACGCCACCGAGGCGAGCCCGGCGCGTGCGAGATCGCTGACCTCGCAACCGGCGGAGACCGGCACCACCAGCGTCAGCGGCCCCGGCCAGAAGGCTCTTGCGAGCGCCAGCGCGTTGGCGTCGAACAGCCCCTGCCGGCGCGCGGCTGCGAGATCGGGCAGATGCGCGATCAGCGGGTTGAAGCTCGGCCGCTCCTTGGCGGCATAAATGCCGGCGACCGCCGTCCCCGAGGTCGCGTCGGCCGCGAGGCCGTAGACGGTTTCGGTCGGCAGCGCGACGAGGCCGCCCTCACGCAGCAATTCGGCGGCGCGCGCGACGCCGTCGGCATCGGGGCGCAGACGCTCGGTCACGCGGGGGGAGGGGGCATCCTGCGTCACGGGAATTGATGTCTCCATGGCTCCATCGCCGGGCGGTCGTGCCCGATTGACCCAAGACGGTTTACATATAAACTATATCGGCGCCGCAGCGGTGCCGTTCACGCAGCGCATGGCCTCGGGGATAGTTCCTCGCTACCATTGCGGCAACGCCAAAAGCGGTTGGCCGGGGCACGGCGCACGGCCAGCCGATGTCACGAAAACAGAGGCGGCCAGCTGCGACAGTGGCGAGGCTGACGTGCAGGGAGACAACATCATGAGCTATCGCGCCCCCGTCGAGGACATGCTCGCCACGATGCGCCATGTGGCCGGCCTCGACCGGCTGATCGCGGATGGGCTGGCGCCGGAACTCGACGCCGACATGGCCCAGGCCGTGCTCGACGAAGCCGCGAAATTCGCCGGCGACGTGCTCGCGCCGCTGAACCGCGTCGGCGACAAGCACGGCTCGGTTCTGAAGGACGGCGCCGTCACAACCCCGCCGGGCTGGAAGGACGCTTATACGGCCTGGGCCGGCGCGGGCTGGAACGCGCTGCCGGCGCCGCCCGAGCATGGCGGCCAAGGCCTGCCGGCACTCCTGCAATCGGCCTGCATCGAGATGTGGAACTCGGCGGCGTTCGCCTTCGCGCTGGGGCCGCTGCTGACGGTCGGCGCCATCGAGGCGCTGCACGCCCATGGTTCTGAGCAGTTGAAGGAGACCTATCTGCCGAAGCTCGTCTCCGGCGAGTGGATGGGCACGATGAACTTGACCGAGCCGCAGGCGGGCTCCGATCTAAATGCGCTGCGCGCCAAGGCCGAGCCGGTGGGCGACGGCACCTACAGGATCACCGGCCAGAAGATCTACATCACCTATGGCGAGCACGATCTGACCGAGAACATCGTCCATCTCGTGCTGGCGCGCCTGCCGGATGCGCCGGCGGGCACCCGCGGCATCTCGCTCTTCCTGGTCCCGAAATACCTCGTCAACGGCGATGGTTCGCTCGGCGCCCATAACGACCTGCGCTGCTCCGGCATCGAGCACAAGCTCGGCATCCACGCCTCGCCGACCTGCTCGATGGCCTATGGCGACAAGGGCGGCGCGATCGGCTGGCTGATCGGCGAGGAGAACCGGGGCCTCGCCTGCATGTTCACGATGATGAACAATGCCCGCCTCAACGTGGCGCTCCAGGGCGTCGCCATCGCCGAGCGGGCCTATCAGCAGGCGCTGCATTTCGCGAAGGAGCGCCGGCAGGGCACGGCCATCGACGCCCCCAGGGGCGCCCCGATGAGCCCGATCATCGTCCATCCCGACGTGCGCCGCATGCTGATGGAAATGCGGGCGAAAACGCAAGGCGCGCGCGCCATCGCCTATCAGGTGGCGGAGGCGCTCGACCGCTCGCATCGCGGTGCCGACGAGGCCGCCCGCAAGGCCGCCGCCGAGCGCGCGGCGATCCTCACCCCCGTCGCCAAGGCCTATGCCACCGATATCGGTGTCGAGGTCGCCTCCACCGGCGTCCAGATCCATGGCGGCATGGGCTATGTCGAGGAGACCGGCGCTGCCCAGCATCTGCGCGATGCCCGCATCGCTACGATCTATGAGGGCACCAACGGTATCCAGGCGATCGACCTCGTGCTTCGCAAGCTGCCGCTCTCCGGCGGGCAGGCGGTGGCCGATCTGATCGTTGAGATGCGTGCCGTGGTGTCGGAGGTGAAGGCGGCCAATACGCCGGGCTTCGGCCACAGCGCGGCCCGGCTCGGCGCCGCCGTCGATGCGCTGGAGCGCGCGACGCGCTGGATGCTGGCGACGATGGGCAGCGACCAGAATGCCGTCCTGGCCGGCGCGACGCCCTATCTCAAGCTCTTCGCGCTCGCCCAGGGCGGCACGGGCCTCGCCCGCAAGGCGCTGGCGACCCGCTCGGAGGCACAAGGCGTGGAGGATCGCGCCACGGCCCGCTTCTTCGCCGAAATCCTGGCGACGGAAGCGCCGGCGCTCGAACTGGCGGTGACGGAAGGCGCGGGCGCGGTCGCCGACGCGGCGGCCGTCTTCGCCGCGTGAGCGAGCCGCAGCGCCCGCTCGCCGCCAAGATCTGCCTCGTCGCCGGTGCCTCGCGCGGGCTCGGGCGCGGCATCGCCCGGGCGCTGGGAGAAGCCGGCGCCACCGTCGTGGTCACCGGTCGCTCCAGCGAGGCCGGCCCACGCACCGACAATCGCCCGGAGACCTTCGAGGACACGGCCCGCGAGGTCGAAGCGGCCGGGGGGCGCGGCCATCCCTATCGCTGCGACCACACCCAGGAGCGGGAGGTCGACCAGCTCGTCTCCTGGTGCCTGCGGCGCTTCGGGCGGCTGGACTGTGTCGTCGACGCCGTCTGGGGCGGCAGCGAGGGCTATGACGGCGAGCGCTATCCGGATGGCTCGACCTTCGGCGCGCCGTTCTGGCGCAGGCCCGTCGCCAGACTGGGCCAGAGCTTCGAGAGCGGCGTCTATGCACAACTGCTGCTGGCGCGCGCGGTCGCGCCCGCCATGGTGCAGGCGCGCAAGGGGCTGATCGTCACGGTGGGCTTCGACACGGCCGGCGGCTATCTCGGCGACATCGTCTACGATCTGGCGCAGGCGGCGATGCACCGGCTGACGCTGGCGATGGCGCAGGAGCTCAAGCCCTTCGGTGTCACCGCGCTCGGGCTTTCGCCGGGGCATGTCCTGACCGAGCGTGTCCGCGATGCCGGCCTGGCCCAACCGGGTAGCGAGACGCCGCTCTATGCCGGCCGCGCAGTCGCGGCGCTCCTGCAGGACGCCGAGGTCGCGCGCCATGCGGGCGCCGTGCTGCATGTCGCCGATCTCGCCCGGCTCTACGGCTTCACGGACCGGGACGGCACCATGCCGTCGCGCTTCACCGTGCCGTCTTGAGGCATGGCCCATAGCGTTTGACACGGGCTGCGGATCGGGGTTCCTGCCGCGCTCTGCCTGCGATCCACGACGCGTGAAGGTCCCCCCATGATCCTGATCCACGGAATCTGCGCGCAATCGCGCGACAAGCTCCTGCCCCGCAATGTCGATGCCGATGCGCCGTTTCCGGCCGATTCCATCTGGATCGATCTGCTCAATCCGACGCAGGGCGAGGATGCGCGCGTCGAGAAGCATCTCGGTGTCTCGATTCCGACGCGTGAGGAGATGCACGACCTCGAGCCGTCCGAGATCATTTACACCGAGAACGGCGCGCATTACATGACCGCTCGCATCATCTGCCAGTCGGAGACGATCGTGCCGCGGCTGGCCGACGTCACCTTCATCTTGACCGACAAGGCGCTGGTGACGGTGCGCTATGACGAGCCGGGCGCCTTCAACATCTTCCTCAACCGCGCCACCAAGCCCGGCGGCTGCGGCACCCAGCCCGAGGCGGTGCTGGACGGGCTGATCGAAGCGATCGTCGACCGCGCCGCCGAAGTCCTGCGCGGGGTCGGCGACCGGATCGACGACGCGTCGCGCCGGATCTTCGCCGGCCGCGGGCAGGATGTGGAGCAGGGCAGCGCCTATCAGGCGGTGATCCAGAAGATCGGCCAGTACGAGCACATCATCTCCAATGTTCGCGAGAGCATGGTCTCGGTGGAGCGCGTGCTGCTCTTCCTCTCGGCCAACTACACCCGGCCGAAAAAAGCGCAGACCGGCTTCTCCGCCGAATGGCGCGCCGCCGTCCGCGACGTGCAGGCCATCGAGGAACACGCCACCTTCCTCTCCAACAAGCTGCAGTTCATGCTCGACGCCACGCTCGGCCTCGTTTCGATCGAGCAGAACAAGATCATCAAGCTGTTCTCGGTCGTCTCTGTGGCGCTGATGCCACCGACGCTGATCGCCTCGATTTACGGCATGAACTTCAAGACCATGCCGGAGTTGGAGTGGCAGTGGGGGTACCCCATGGCGATCGGGCTGATGATCCTCTTCGCCGTGCTGCCCTACATGTTCTTCCGCTGGAAGAAGTGGCTTTAGCGCATCGGCCGGATGGCGGGGTCTCCGCTCGTTCGGAGAGCCGGTGCGAGGATGATGGCTGGCGCGGTGTCCCGCGACCTCGATGATGCGGACGGATGCCGATGACCACCCCCCAACTGCTCTCCGTCTCGCTTGTGGCGGTGATGATGGCTGCCTTCCTCTGGGGGCGGCTGCGCTATGACATCGTCGCCATGCTGGCCCTGCTGGCCGGCGTGGCGATCGGCATCATCCCGGCCGGCGAGGCCTTCAAGGGCTTTTCGGACGACATCGTCATCATCGTCGGCAGTGCGCTCGTCCTCAGCGCCGCGGTTGCGCGGTCACGCGTGATCGAGCGGGGGCTTACCCGCATCATGCCGTTGCTGGGGTCAACGCAGGCGCAGGTGGTGCTGCTGGTTCTCGCCGTCGCGGTGATGTCGGCGATCATCAAGAACATCGGTGCGCTCGCGATGATGCTGCCCATCGCCTACCAGCTCGCCCGCAAGGGCGGCCGGTCGCCCTCGGTCTTCCTGATG
Organism: Allobosea massiliensis; assembly: GCF_042655245.1. Classification (NCBI taxonomy): domain Bacteria; kingdom Pseudomonadati; phylum Pseudomonadota; class Alphaproteobacteria; order Hyphomicrobiales; family Alloboseaceae; genus Allobosea; species Allobosea massiliensis. The sequence continues at coordinate 395,568 of NZ_JBHSLU010000007.1, forward strand.
CCGATGGCCTTCGCCTCGCTGCTGGGCGGAATTGTCACCCTCGTTGGCACCTCGCCGAACGTCATCGTCGCCCGGGTCCGCGCCGAATTGGGTGGCGAGCCCTTCTCGATGTTCGACTTCACGCCCGTCGGCATCGTCGTCGCGCTCGCCGGCTGCGCCTTCCTCGCTGTCGGCTACCGTCTCCTGCCGCAGGACCGGCGCGGCGCGGTCTCGCTCGACCAAGCCATCGACATCAAGGACTATGTGACAGAGGCCGAGATCGGCCCCAAATCGACACTCGCCGGCAAGACCGTGGCCGATCTGAAGGCGCTGGGTGGGGGCGAACTCCAGATCGTCGCGATCCTGCGCGATGAGCGCCGCCTGCAGGCGCCGCTGCCGGACGCCAGCCTGAAGGCTGGCGATACGCTGCTTCTGCGTGGCGATGCGGCGGTGCTGGAGCGGGTCGTGGCCGAGGGCGAACTCGATCTCGACGGCCAGCATCGGCCGACCGAGAAGGAGGATGCGCTCGATCCCGACCAGGTCAGCGAGGCGATCATCGGTCCCAACTCCGTGCTGATCGGCCAGTCGGCGGGCGATATCGGGCTGCATGCCCGCTTCGGCGTCAACATGATCGCGATCAGCCGCTCGGGCGAACGCTTCACCCAGCGCCTGCGCGACATCCGGCTGCGCGCCGGCGACATCATCGTGATCCAGGGCGACGAGAAGCAGTTGCCGGAAAAGCTGATGGAACTCGGCCTGCTGCCGCTCGCCGACCGCGTCGTCTCGCTCGGATCCACCCGCAAGGCGGTGATGACCGTCTCGATCGTGCTGGCGGCGGTGGTGGTGCTGGCCGCGGGCCTTGCGCCGGTGCCGCTCACCTTCTTCGCTGCGGCCGTCCTTCTGATCACGTTGCGCTGCCTGCCTCTGCGCGAGGCCTATAGCAGCATCGACGCGCCGATCCTGCTGATGCTGGCGGCGCTGATCCCGGTTAGCGACACGCTGCGTTCGACGGGCGCCACCGATGTTTTCGCCGGCTGGCTCGCCCAGGTCGGGGCGGGGCTGCCGGGCTGGGGAGCGGTCGCGCTGATGATCGCGGCTGCGATGGCCGTGACGCCTTTCCTGAACAATGCTGCGACTGTCCTGGTGATGGCACCGATCGGCGCCGGCTTCGCCGCCAAATTGGGCTACAACCCGGACGCCTTCCTGATGGCCGTCGCGATCGGCGCGGCCTGCGATTTCCTCACGCCCATCGGCCATCAGTGCAACACGCTGGTGATGGGCCCCGGCGGCTACAAATTCAGCGACTATCCCCGGCTCGGCGCGCCCCTGTCGCTGATCGTGCTCCTGGTCGCCGTGCCGATGATCCTGCTGGTCTGGCCGCTCCAGGCGGGGTGAACCGGGTCGCGGCGTGGCGGCATGAAACCTCTCCGCTTCTTGTGCGTTGCAGCAATCCGTCCTATCCCGGTGCGGCCACCGCAACCCCTCCCAACCGACGAAAGGAGCGACGATGCTGGACAGGCATGAGGGCGACACCCTGCCCGAGGACGAGCGCGATCGTCCCGAACCCCAGACCGAAGCCGAGGCAACAGGCGAGACCGCGACGATCTCCGACCGCGACTACCAGGCCGGCTTCTGGAGCCCGCCGAACTGAGGCGGGCCACTGCAACAGGGCCGGCGCGGCAGGACCCGCACCGCGCCCGTCGACCCCCCGGTTGAAAAGCCACACCCGCCGGCCCACTTCCGTGGCCCGGCGGGGACGAGCCAACAGGGTGATCGGCAAAAGCGATATGACTGATAGCACGAGACGGCGGGCCCTGCTGCTCCGCAATCCGAAATCGCGACGCGGCGGCGAGTCGATCGACTCCGTACTGCGGCGACTGGACGAGGGCGGCATCGTCACCACTGTCGAAACATTCGAACATCTGCCCGAGATCGCCCGCGACATCGTGCGGCTGCGCGACACGGCGGATCTCGTCGTCGTCTGCGGCGGCGACGGCTCGGTCTCCTCCTCGGCGCTCGCGGTGATGGAAAGCGGCCTGCCCCTCGGCATCATCCCCATGGGCACCGCCAACGATCTGGCCCGCACGCTCGATCTGCCGCTCGACCCGGCGGAGGCGGCTGGCGTCATCGCAGCCGGGCTGACGCGGCCGGTCGATGTCGGCACGGTCAACGGCCATGCCTTCTTCAACGTCGCCAGCATCGGGCTCAGCAGCGACCTCGCCCAGGGGCTCGATCCGGCGCTGAAGAAGCGCTTCGGCCGCGTCGGCTATGCGCTGGCGGCGCTCAAGGTGCTGACGAAAGCCTCGACCTTCGCCGCGACGATCATCGAGAAGGGTCGCGCGACCCAGGTCGAAACCTATCAAATCGCGATCGGCAACGGTCGCCATTACGGCGGCGGCAATGTCGTGGAGCAGGATGCTGAAATCGACGATGGCTCGCTCGATCTCTACAGCCTCGAACTCAAGAATGTCTGGAAGCTGGCGCTGATGCTGCGCTCCTTCCGCTCGGGCACGCATGGTGCCTGGCAGGAGGTGCGGACCGCCAAATGCACCGAGTTCACCATTCAGACCCGCAAGCCCATGCCGATCAACGCCGATGGTGAGATCGTCACGGCAACACCCGCGCTGTTCAAGGTCCATCCCAAGGCCGTGTCGATCTTCGCTCCGCCAGAGGGGTCGGAGCGGCCGGTCCGTCCGGCGCAGATGTATCACCGCTGACGGCAGGAGCCGTCAGGCCGCGAGCGTTGCCATCAGTTTCTCGACCTCGCGGGCGAGCCGCTGACTCTGCTCGGTCAGCTGGCGAGCCGAGAGGTGGACCTGGGCCGCGGCTTCGGTGGTGAGCTTCGCCCCGCCGCTGACCTCGCCAATGGTGTCGGCGACCTCGACAGTCAGATGGGCGGTCCGCTGAGCATTGCCGGAAATCTCCTGGATGATCACCGTCTGCTCGACGAAGGCCGCGGCCATGGATGCCGAGATCTCAGACATCTTGTCGATCATGTTGCCGACCTCGCCGATAGAGGCGACCGAGCTGCGCGCGGCCTCCTGCATATCGCTGACGAGCCCGGCGATGTCATGGGTGGCACACGCCGTCTGCGCCGCCAGCGCCTTCACCTCGGCAGCGACCACGGCGAAGCCGCGGCCGGCTTCGCCCGCGCGCGCAGCCTCGATCGTCGCATTGAGCGCCAGAAGATTGGTCTGCTGGGCAATGTCGGAAATGACGCTCAGCACCGATCCGATCCGCTCGGCCGCGCTGGAGAGCGACACCATGCGCCGGTCGGTCAGCCGCGCATGGTCCACCGCATCGCGCGCGAAGTGGCTCGAATCGTCGAGCTGACGGCTGATCTCGCCGACGGCGACTGAAATCTCCTCGGCGGCCACGGCCATCGAGGTGACGTGGGACGAGGCCTCCCGCGCCGCGACACCGACGAGTTCGGAGCGGTTCTGGGCTCGACCGGCGGTGGAGGAGAGGTCGTCGGCCGCCGCTTCCAGCTGCATCGAGGCCGCCGCAACGCTGGCCACGATATCGCCCGCCGCGGCTTGGAAGCGCCCTGCCACGTCCTGCTGCAGCCGTCTGCGCTCCAGCGCGTTGCGCTCCTCGATCGCGGCCATCTCCTGCCGGGTCGCGTCGGCCGCAATGAGCTGGCGGCGGAAATCCTCGATCGCGCGGGCGATGTCGCCGATTTCGTCGGAACGGTCGCACCCGCTGATCACGGTCTGGCGCTGGCCGGCGGATACGCGGGATACCTCTCCCGAGAGGGCCACCAGCGGCCGGGCGATGCTGCGTGCGGCCGCGATGGTGAAGAGAATGATCGCGACGAAAAAGCCGAGCTGGAGACTGAGATTTGTCCGCATCTCGCGCTGGTGGAGCGCAATCCGGTCCCCCAGAAGACCGGCCAGACTGGTCTCGGCGACACGGCTCAGGGCTGACGACAGCTCGAACTGGCGCTCGATCGCTCGCTCCGCTTCGGTAACGAGGCGCACGAGCGGGGCGCTGTCCGGCTCCATCGCGATATGGCTGATCGCGGTGCTGACGGCGTGGCTGGTCTGGAGCAGGCTCATGGGCGCCTCGCCCAATTCGGCTAGGACGCGCCCCGCACCGTTGCCTTCGATCGCCGAGGCGACGGCATTCTGCACGGCGTCGCGAACCCGCTCGAAACGGCTTGCGGCCGATAGCAGGATGGCGAGATCGCCGCGCGTGCCGAAGCCGGAGCGAAAAGGCTCCAGCGCCCGCCGCAGCGCGGCCGTGGCAGTGGCGGACTCGGGCAGAACCACACTGACGAGATACATCAGATAGTAGCTGTCGAGCTTCGGATCGAGGGTGAGATTGGAGCCGTCAGCGATCTTGACCAAAGCTGCCTGCGCCTGAGTCATGGCGGCGACCGGGTCGGGCCGGCTGGCTGCCCGCAGAAAGCTTTCGACGGCTTCGGTCGAGTTGAAGACGCCGTCATGGCGGGCCCGGATCGGCTCGAGCGCCGCGACCGTCTCGGGCGGCAGTCCGGTGGAGATGCGCGAGAGATCCAGCAGGAGGGGTGTCAGGGACTGAAGGTAACGGACCCCGTCGAGCTCGCGGCTGGCAAAGTTGATGTCCTTGCGGGCCTGATCGACATAGGACCACGTCATCAGCCCAAACGGGATTGCCACCAGCGTTAGCAGGCAGAGCAGCTTGCGGCTGATACGGAAATCGGCATAGCGGACAATGCCCATGCGTCTTGCGCCCGAACGACCGCGTCCTGATGCGGCCAGGCGATGACCTTACGGCAGAACAGCGCATATTGGGTTAACTCGACCGCTTTTCTTGGTGCAATCGCGACAGTCTGGCCAGTTTCAAGGCGCGGGCATACGCTCCATCGCGCCGCCCACGCCGACGCTGCCGCCTTCCACCACCCGGGCCGTGATCCCGCCATGGCCGCGCACCGAGTTGTAGCCGCCGGTGCCGAGGATTTCCTCCATCCGCGAGCAGGGATGGCATTCGCCCGTCGCCTCCAGCACCGCGGAGCCGAGCCTGAAATGCCGACCCTTGAGGGCCGCGAGGTTGATCCCCGCGACGACGATGTTGCGGCGGAGCAGCTCGGGCGCGAGCGCATCGCGGCCGAGATGCGAGGCGATTGCCGAGAGATGCTCGGCCTGGATCAGCGTGACGTGGCGGGCGCCGCCGGTGCGGCTGCTGTAGTGGTCACCGATCAGGCCTTCGGTTGGATCGAGCTGCGCGGATTCGACCGCGAGCATGGCCTTCCGCCGCGCCGGACGCAGGCCGATCCAGATGACACGCCCGGTGCGCAGCGGTCCGTCGATCAGCCGGGCGAGGGGAGAGGCGGGGTCGAGCGGCATCGCCCACTCAACCCATCACGCGCGCCACCATCTCCTTCAGCACGCCGGCGTCCCGCTCCAGCCAGCCCGGCACGGGCAGCCCTTTCGAGCGCAGGAACTCGGGATTGAACAGCTTCGACTGGTAGCGCGTGCCGTAGTCGCAGAGGATCGTCACGATAGTGTGGCCGGGGCCGAGTTGCCGGGCGAGCCGGATCGCGCCTGCGACATTCACCCCCGACGAGCCGCCCAGGCACAGGCCTTCGTGTTCGAGCAGGTCGAAGACGATCGGGATCGCCTCCGAATCGGGGATCTGGAAGGAGACGTCGATCGGCGCATCGACCAGATTGGCGGTGATGCGGCCCTGGCCAATGCCCTCGGTGATCGACGAGCCTTCGGACTTGAGCTCGCCGGTCGTATAGAAGGAATGCAGCGCCGCCCCCATCGGATCGGCCAGCCCGATGGTGATCTTCGGGTTGAAGCGCTTCAGCGCGATGCCGGTGCCCGCCAGCGTGCCGCCGGTGCCGACCGCGCAGATGAAGCCGTCGACTTGGCCCTCGGTCTGCGCCCAGATTTCGGGGCCAGTCGTCTCGATATGGCCCTGTCGGTTGGCGATGTTGTCGAACTGGTTGGCCCAGATCGCGCCGTTGGGCTCGGTCTTCGCCAGCTCCGCGGCGAGCCGGCCCGAGACCTTCACATAGTTGTTCGGGTTGATGTAGCCGACGGCCGGCACCTCGACCAGCGTCGCGCCGGCCAGCCGCAGCATGTCCTTCTTTTCCTGGCTCTGCGTCTCCGGAATCACGATCACGGAGCGATAGCCCAGCGCATTGCCGACCAGCGCGATGCCGATGCCGGTGTTGCCGGCCGTGCCCTCGACGATGACGCCGCCCGGCCGCAGCAGCCCCTTCGCCTCGGCGTCGCGGATGATGGCGAGCGCGGCGCGGTCCTTGACCGACTGGCCGGGGTTCATGAACTCGGCCTTGCCGAGGATGGTGCAGCCGGTCTGCTCCGAGGCCCGCTTCAGCTTGATGAGCGGCGTGTTGCCGATCGCTTCGATGACGCCGTCGCGGCTCGCCATATCCGGATTTCCCTGTTTGCTCCCAACCTGATAGGCGAAAGCGGCGGACGGGTCGACAGCCTCGCGCCGTCCGCCTCCCGAACGAAACAGGGCGATCGGCAAAGGCCGGCGCCGGAGACGATTTTGCTGCCAATGACGCTCGCGATGAACGAGATTCTCTCCGTCGGCCGCCTCGGCCTGCGTGGCGACGGCATCGCGCAGACGCCGGCCGGCGACGTCTTCGTGCCCTATTCGCTGCCCGGCGAGACGGTGCGCGCGGTGCGCGACGGCGAGCGCGCGCAGCTTGTCGAGATCATCACACCCGCCGAATCGCGCATCGCACCGATTTGCCCGCTCTTCACCCGCTGCGGCGGCTGCGCCGCCCAGCATATGTCCGAGAGCCTGTATCGCGAATGGAAGCGGCGGCAGGTCGAGACCACGCTGGAGCGCGCCGGTATCGCTGCGCCGGTCGCGGATATCATCGACGCGCATGGCGCCGGCCGTCGCCGCGTCACCTTCCACGCCAGGCGCGAGGGCGCCGGCATGCTCGTCGGCTTCATGGTCGCGCGCCGCCATGATCTCGTCGCCGTGCCGGCCTGCCCGGTGCTGGCGCCGGGGCTGGCTCGCGCGCCGGCCGCGGCCCAGCTCGTCGCCAACCGGCTCGGCGGCTCGAACAAGCCGCTCGACATCCAGGTCACGGCCTCCGAGGCCGGGCTCGACATCGACATTCGCGGCCATGGCCCGGCTGGCGAGAAGCTCAGGCTGTCCCTGACCGAGGCGGCCGAGCGGCTCGATCTGGCGCGGCTCTCCATGCATGGCGAGATCGTCGTCGAGCGCCGCCCGCCGCAGCAGCGCATGGGCAAGGCGATGGTCGCGCCGGCGCCCGGCGGCTTCCTTCAGGCGACGGCGGCGGGCGAGGAGGCGATCGGCGCGCTGGTGCTGGCCGCGCTGCCCGCCAAGGTCAAGCGCGTCGCCGATCTCTTCGCGGGGTGTGGGCCGATCTCGTTTCGTCTCGCCGAGCGGGCGCAGGTGCTGGCCGTCGAGAGCGACAAGGCCGCGATCCTGGCGCTGACCCGCGCTGCGAGCACGACGCAGGGGCTGAAGCCGATCGCGAGCGAAGTGCGCGACCTCTTCCGGCGCCCGCTGCTGGAGCATGAGTTGAACGGCTTCGACGCCGTCATCCTCGACCCGCCGCGCGCTGGCGCCGAGGCCCAGGCGCGGCGGCTGGCTGCGGCCAAGACCCCGACCGTGATCTACGTCTCCTGCGATGCCGGCAGCTTCGCGCGTGACGCCGCGATCCTGATCGCGGGCGGATATGCGCTGGAAGGCGTGACGCCGGTCGATCAGTTCCGCTATTCCGCCCATATCGAACTCGTCGGCGTGTTCCGGCGCGCCAAGAAGAGCTGAGACCCCGGAGGCATCCGTGAGCGCATCCATCCTCGACGACATGGCGGCCATCGTCGGCGCGAAGAACATCGTCACCGATGCCGACGCCATGGTGCCCTATCTCAAGGAATGGCGGGACCTGTTCCGCGGCAAGGCGCAGGCGATCGTGCGGCCGGGTTCGACGGAGGAGGTCGCCGAACTCGTGAAGCTCGCCGCCCGCACCGGCACGCGCCTCGTGCCGCAGGGCGGCAACACCGGTCTGGTCGGCGGCCAGATTCCGATCGCCGAGGGCCGCGAAATCGTGCTCTCGCTGCAGCGCATGGACCGCGTCCGCAGCCTGGACACCGACAGCGACACGATGACGGTGGAAGCGGGCCTGACGTTGCAGAAGGCGCAGGAGGCGGCGGAAGCGGCCGGGCGCCTGTTCCCGCTCTCGCTGGCTTCGGAAGGCTCCTGCACCATCGGCGGCAACCTCTCGACCAATGCCGGCGGCACGGCCGTGCTGGCCTATGGCAATGCCCGCGAGCTCTGCATGGGCCTCGAGGTCGTCCTTGCCGACGGGCGGATCTGGAACGGCCTGCGCCAGCTCCGCAAGGACAACACCGGCTACGATCTGAAGAACCTCTTCATCGGGGCCGAAGGCACGCTCGGCATCATCACCGCCGCCGTGCTGAAGCTGTTCCCGCAGCCGGCGGCGCGCGCCACCGCCTTCCTCGCCGTGCCCGATCCTGAAGCCGCGCTTTCGCTGCTCAACGCCGCCAAGGCCGGCGCCGGCGGCACGCTCACCACCTTCGAGCTGATGTCGCGGCTGGGCGTCGAGTTCGTCCTGCGCCATGCCGCCGGCGCGCGCGACCCGCTCTCGGAACCCTCGCCCTGGTATGTGCTGATGGAGGTCTCGGCCCAGTCCGCGACCGGGCTCGACGAGGCGGTCGAGGCCTTTCTCGGCGAGGCTCTCGAGACCGGGCTGGTCACCGACGCCGCGCTTGCCGGCTCGCTCTCCCAGCGCGCCGATTTCTGGAAGCTGCGCGAGATGCTCTCCGAGGTGCAGACCTATGAGGGCGGCTCGATCAAGCACGACGTCTCGGTGCCGCTGCATGCGGTGCCGGCCTTCATCGCCCGCGCCTCTGAAGCGGTCACGGCGATGGTGCCGGGCTGCCGGCCGCTGCCCTTCGGCCACATGGGCGACGGCAACATTCACTTCAACGTCAGCCAGCCCGTCGGCGCCGACAAGGCCGGCTTCATCGCGCGCTGGGAAGAGATGAACACGGCGGTCCACGCCATCGTCAGCGAGATGCACGGCTCGATCTCGGCCGAGCACGGCATCGGCCGCCTCAAGCGCGACCTGCTGCCCGGCGTCAAGGATCCGGTCGAACTCGCCCTGATGAAGACGCTGAAGGCGACGCTCGACCCGCAGGGCATCCTGAACCCCGGCGCCGTGCTGGCCATGTGAGGTCCTACAGTTCGGGCGGGAAAGCGTTCCGACTGTTGGAACGGCAAGCCTGCGTCAGAACAGGCTGCCCTGACCGTCGTCCCTGGCACGCGCCGCCGGCTTGGCTCTGGCGGTGACGGCAAGGGACTTGGGCGCCTCCGCCGTGGCCGGGTCGAACGGCGCCTGCACCTCCGGGCCGTCATTCGCGACCTTGTTCACGGCGCTGCCGATCCGCACCATTTCCAGCAGATCCTCGGGCGGCGGCCGGAGCAGCGCGCTGTAGGTCTGGGTTTCGGTCGCAGGATCGAGCCAGGCGTCGAAATCGCGGGAATCGAGGATCACCGGGCAGCGGTCGTGGATCGCCGACATCAGCCCGTTCGCCGTTCCGTTGACCAACGCGACGGTGTCGATCTCCGAACCGTCCTGCGAATGCCAGGTTTCCCACAGTGCCGCGAAGGCGAAGAGCCCGCGGTCGGGCCGCCGGAACAGATAGGCCCTGTTCTCCGCCTGGCGGCCCTGGCCGAGGCGGTGCCATTCGTAGAAGCCGTCGGCCGGCATCAGGCAGCGCCGCCGCGTCAGCGCTGCGCGGAAGGAGGGCTTTGTCGCGGCGCTCTCGCCGCGGATGTTGATGACGAGCGGAAAATCCCTGGCGTCCTTGACCCAGCCCGGGATGAAGCCCCAGCGCATCAGCATGAACTGCCGGTGGCCCTCGTGCTGGCGCACCACCGGCACGGGCTGCGTCGGCGCGATATTATAGCGCGGGGGAAAGTTCGGCTGCTCGGAATAGCCGAAGAGCGACCGCATCGCCGTTGGCGGCAGGGTGATGGCGTAGCGACCGCACATGCCGTCCATGTGGCGATGAAGCCCGGCCCGATCAACACTTTCTTTGGGTTTGCCGCCGCATGATCGCCCCTGGTTCGGAACATGAGACGACCGCCTCCGCGACCGGAGTGCGGGCCGAAGAAGAGGACGCCGGAGCGGATATGGCCAAGCATCCGCGCCTCTCGACGGACTATCTCAACCGCTATGCCGAAGCGCTGATGCTGATCGACCTCGCGGCAGACGATCCCGACATCGTGCGGGACCTCAAGGCCTGGCGCAGCCTTAGCTACCGGGAGCATTTCGAGACGTCGCCGCTGCGGATCGCACCGTCTGCGCTGGAAGCCTATGACCGCCTGGCGCCCGAGCGCAAGGCGGCTTTCGAAGATCTTTGCCGGGCCATGACGCGGCTCGTCACGACAGCGACGGCCCTTCTCGCTGACCGCACCGACCGGCTGGACGCCATCACCATCGTCGAGGTGGCGGGCGACGCGCTGCGCCGGCAGATCGCGCGGGCGACCGAATTCATCAATGCCAATGGCACCGTCGACATCGTCGCGACAGAAATGCGCGAATTGCAGGCTGAGGTCGACGCGCTGCTGCGGCGCTGATCAGCCCGCCCGGCGCCCGCCGATCAGGAACTCGCGATTGCCGTCGCCGCCCTCGATCGGAGAGGGGACGAGAGCTTCGACCGCGAAGCCGAGTTCGGCCAACACGGTCGCGATCTCATTACAGACGCGCTGGTGGACCGCCTCGTCGCGCACGATGCCCTTCTTCAAAGCCGCGCGGCCTGCCTCGAACTGCGGCTTGATCAGCGCCGCGATCTCGCAGGCCGGTGCCAGCAGGGCGGCCACGGTGGGGAGCACGAGCCGCAGCGAGATGAAGCTGACGTCGATGGCGGCCAGCGTCGGCGGTTCACCCAAGTCGACAGGAGTGAGGCTCCGGATGTCGCAGCCCTCGCGGCTCGTCACGCGCGGATCGCCCCGCAGCGAGGCATGGAGCTGCTCGCGGCCGACATCGACGGCGATGACGCGGCGTGCGCCGCGCTTCAACAGCAGATCGGTGAAGCCCCCTGTCGAGGCGCCGACATCGAGACAGACACGGCCCGCGGGGTCGAAGCCGAACAGATCGAGTGCGCTCGCGAGTTTCAGCCCGCCGCGGGAGACGTAAGGATGCGGTGCCTGCGCCGTCAGCACGGCATCCGCCGCGATCATTTCGGAGGCCTTGCGGACGGGGCGGCCGTCGACGGTCACGAGGCCCGCCGTGATGGCGGCCTGGGCCCGGGCCCGGCTCTCGCAGAGGCCGCGTTCGACGAGTAACTGGTCGGCGCGCGTTTTCGCGGCAGCAGACAAGGGGGCCGCGCTCAGGCGCGCCGGGCCGCGACCGGGACGCCGAGCGCTCCTTCCACCGTCCGCACGATGCCGGCGGCGTCGAGACCGGCAGCCGCATACATCGCTTCGGGCTTGTCGTGATCCTGGTACAGGTCGGGCAGGGTCAGCGTACGCACCTTGAGCCCGCCATCGAGCGCGCCGCAGCGGGCGAGCAGGTGCAGCACATGCGCGCCGAAGCCGCCGACCGAGCCTTCCTCGACGGTGACGAGGATCTCGTGCTCGCGCGCCAACCGCAGGATCAGCGCCTCGTCGAGCGGCTTGGCGAAGCGGGCATCCGCGACGGTCGTCGACAGGCCACGCTGGCCGAGTTGCTCGGCGGCCAGCAGGCATTCCGCCAGCCGCGTGCCGAGCGAGAGCAGCGCGACGCGCGAGCCCTCGCGCACCACTCGTCCCCGGCCGATCTCGAGCGGCACGCCGATATCGGGGATGTCGACGCCCACGCCTTCACCGCGCGGATAGCGGAAGGCGATGGGGCCTTCGTCGAAGGCGGCGGCGGTCGCGACCATATGGGTCAGTTCCGCCTCGTCGGCCGCGGCCATCACCACCATCTCGGGGAGGCAGGCGAGATAGGCGATGTCGAAGGCGCCGGCATGGGTCGCGCCGTCGGCGCCGACAAGGCCGGCCCGGTCGAGCGCGAAGCGCACGGGCAGCTTCTGGATCGCCACGTCATGCACGACCTGATCATAGGCGCGCTGCAGGAAAGTCGAATAGATCGCGCAGAAGGGCTTGTAGCCCTCGGTCGCCATGCCGGCGGCGAAGGTCACGGCATGCTGCTCGGCGATGCCGACATCGAAGGTCCGCGCCGGGAATTCCTTGCCGAAGGCGTCGATGCCGGTGCCCGACGGCATCGCGGCCGTCACCGCGACGATCTTCTCGTCCTCGCGTGCGGCCTTGATCAGCGCATTGCCGAAGACGGTCGTGTAGCTCGGCGCATTGGCGGGCGCCTTGGCCTGCTGGCCGGTGACCGGATCGAATTTGACGACACCATGATACTTGTCGGCGCTGGCCTCCGCCGGGGCGTAGCCCTTGCCTTTCTGCGTCACGACATGGACGAGGATCGGCCCCGTCTGCGAGTCGCGCACATTGCGCAGGACCGGCAGCAGATGATCGAGGTTGTGCCCGTCGATGGGGCCGACATAGTAGAAGCCCAGCTCCTCGAACAGCGTGCCCCCCGTGAAGAAGCCGCGGGCGAACTCCTCCGTGCGCTTGGCCTTCTCGTGGAAGAAGCGCGGCAGCCGCTCGGCCAGATGCTTGCCGATCTCGCGCAGCGAGCGATAGGTGCGGCCGGAGACCAGGCGGGCCAGATAGGCCGACATCGCACCGACCGGGGGCGCGATCGACATGTCGTTGTCGTTCAGGATCACGACGAGGCGCGAGCCGAGCGCACCGGCGTTGTTCATGGCCTCATAGGCCATGCCGGCGGACATCGCCCCGTCGCCGATCACCGCCACGACGTTGTTGCTGCCGCCCTCGAGATCGCGAGCGACGGCCATGCCGAGACCGGCCGAGATCGAGGTCGAGGAATGGGCGGCGCCGAAGGGGTCGTACTCGCTTTCCGAACGGCGCGTGAAGCCGGACAGCCCGCCGGGTTGGCGCAAAGTGCGGATCCGGTCGCGCCGGCCGGTCAGGATCTTGTGGGGATAGGCCTGGTGGCCGACATCCCAGATCAGCCGGTCGCGCGGCGTGTCGAAAACATGGTGCAACGCCACCGTCAGCTCGACGACGCCGAGGCCGGCGCCGAGATGGCCGCCCGTCACCGAGACGGCACTGATGGTCTCCTGCCGCAGCTCTTCGGCGAGCTGACGAAGATCGGCATCGGGGAGCTTGCGGAGATCTTCGGGCGTGGCGACGCGGTCGAGGATCGGCGTGTGAGGGCGCTGGGTCACCGTTTGGGTCTATCGCATCCCGCCCCGGTGGCACAAGGGCGGCAAGGTCGCGCAGGCGACCTGTCGACACGAGGCAGACCAGACGGCTGGACGCCCGATCGATGCGAAACCAGCCCTTAACCGTGCAGCAAGGGACAAGCCGGCCCTGAGTGATGCCTGCCCTACAAATCGACTTGTGCGCCGGCCTGCAACTTGCTCCAAGCGAATCCTGGCAATGCAAGGTTGAAGAGGGGACGGCCATGCAGCAGGCGCAAAGGACAGATACCGGCCAACGCTGGAGAGCGATACTCACGGGCCTCGTGATGGCAGGTTTTGCCTGCGTGGGCTGGAATGCTCCCGCAAAGGCGCAGGGAACACTGCGGATCGCCATGACGGCGGCCGACATCCCGACCGCGACCGGCATGCCCAACAACGGTTTCGAGGGCATGCGCTTCCTCGGCTATCCCGTCTTCGAAAGCCTCGTTCTGTGGGACCTGACGACCACTGATCGCCTCGCGCCGCTGCGGCCCGGCCTGGCCGAGCGCTGGGAGCAGGCGGCCGACGATCCCAAGACCTGGATTTTCCATCTGCGCCGCGGCGTCACCTTCCATGACGGCACGCCTTTCGATGCCGATGCGGTGATCTGGAACTTCGAGCGCTACTTCAACAAGGACGCGCCGCAATTCGAGGCGCCGGCCGCCGGCATCGTCCGCGCCCGGGCGCCGATCATGACCGGCTACCGCAAGATCGACGCCTCCACGGTCGCGATCACCACCAGCACGGCCGCGTCCTACTTTCCCTATATTATCTCGCTGGCGCTGCTGAGCTCGCCCGCCTCCTTCGAGAAGGCAGGGCGCGACTGGGCGAAGACGGCGCTGCTGCTCTCCGCCGGCACCGGCCCGTTCCGGATCGCCAGCGTTGTCCCGCGCGAGCGCGTCGAACTGGTGCGCCATGACGGCTACTGGGACGCCGCCGGCAAGGCGAAGCTCGACAGGGTCGTGCTGCTGCCCATGCCGGAGGCGAATGCGCGGCTCGCGGCGCTGCGGACCGGCCAGGTCGACTGGATCGAGGTGCCGCCGACGGACGGTATCCCGTCCCTGCGGCAGGCCGGTTTCGCCATCACCACGGGCTCCTATCCGCATGTCTGGCCCTGGCTGTTCAACATCGGGGCCGCTGACAGCCCGCTCAAGGACGTCCGCGTCCGCCAGGCCCTGAACTACTGCGTCGACCGGGACGGCATCGTCGCTCTGCTCAACGGCATGGCCGAGCCGGCGATCGGCTGGCTCAAGGCCAGCGACCCTGCATTCGGCAAACCGGCCAACCGCTACCGTTTCGATCCCGCCAAGGCGAAGGCGCTGCTGGCCGAAGCCGGTTTCGGCCCGCAGAAGCCGCTCAGCTTCAAGGTCATGATCTCGACCTCCGGGTCGGGCCAGATGGCGCCGCTGCCGATGAACGAGTTCCTGCAGGCCAGCATGAAGGAGGCCTGCGGCATCCGGATCGAGTTCAACGTGTCGGAGTGGCAGGTGCTGCTCAACAACATGCGCGCCCAGCCGGACCAACCCTCGCTGGGCGGCTCGCTCGCGCTGAACATCGCCGGCCCATCGACCGATCCGAGCGTGATGGCCCGCTATTTCGGCGCCGCCAGCGCGCCGCCCAATGGTTTCAACTTCCCGCAATGGAAAGATTCCGCTTTCGAGGCGGCGCTGGCGAAACTCGCGGCAGCGAATGATCCGCGGGTGATCCAGGAGCAGACCGCGCTCGCGCATGAACGGCTGGTGGATGATCCGCCCTGGCTCTATGTTGTCCATGACCTCAATCCGCGCGCCATGTCGAAGAAGGTCCAGGGCTTCGTCTCCCCGCAATCCTGGTTCGTCGATCTGACTCGCATCAGCATGCAGTGAGCCTCATGGACAGCGCTTCTCGCATCAGCACTGATCCGGCCCTCTGGCCGGCCCATGTCCTGGCGCGGGAGATCGCAGCGCGGAAACTCTCGCCCGTCGATGCGGTCGAGGCGCTGCTGGCACGCATCGAGCGGCTCGAGCCGAAGCTGCACGCCTTCGTCGACATCTACGCCGCTGATGCGCGTCTGGCTGCCGAGGCGGCGGATAAGGCGATCCGCGCCGGCCATGCGGTCGGGCCGCTGCATGGCGTGCCGATCGCTCTGAAGGATCTGATCGATCTCGAAGGACGCATCACCACCGGCGGCTCGGCTCATTGGCGCGGCCGTCGCTCGACCATGACCGCGACCATCGCCAAGCGCATGTTCGCGCAGGGCCTGATCGTGCTCGGAAAGACCCATACGGTCGAGTTCGCCTATGGCGGCTGGGGTACGAACGAACAGATGGGCACGCCCTGGAACCCATGGGACGAGGCTGTGCCGCACACGCCGGGCGGCTCCTCCAGCGGCTCCGGCGTTGCCGTCGCGGCGCGGCTGTCGCCCTGGGCGATCGGCACCGACACGGGGGGCTCCGTGCGCCTTCCAGCCGCCTTCTGCGGCATCACCGGGCTCAAGGTCACCATTGGCCGGATCCCTGTGACCGGCATCATCCCGCTTTCGGCGTCGCTCGACACGCCCGGCCCGATGGCGCGCAGTGTCGAGGATTGCGCGCTGCTCTATGACGTCCTTCAGGGGCCGGACGAGGCCGATCCGAACACCCGCGGCATCATGCCCGAGAGCCCGATGGCGACGCTGCGGCGCGGCGTGCGCGGCCTGCGCCTCGCTCGCATGCCGCAGCGCGACCGGGACGGTTGCGATGAGGACGTGCTCGCCGCCTATGACCGCTCGCTCACGACGCTGGCAGGCCTCGGTGCCGAGATCGTCGATATCGACCTGCCCTGGCCGCTCGCGCATTTCACCACGACGAGCGGCATCGTCATGGCGGAAGCCTTCTTCAATGGCGGTGCGATGGCGCAGGATGCCTCCGCGCCGCTCGACCCGGCGGTTCGCGCCCGCTTCCTCGCGGGGGCGCAACTGACGGCGCAGGATTATCTCGCCACGAAGGCGTTCCAGGCCCAGGCCAAGCGCGACCTCGCCACGGCGATGGCCGACATCGACGCGTTGCTCACTCCGACCACCGTGACCCCGGCGATTCCGCTCGATGCGGTCGACCAGGATGTGATGCCGTCGCGTTTCACGCGTTTCGGCAATGTCATGGAGATGTGCGGGCTGTCGCTGCCCAACGGCTTCACCGCGTCGGGCCTGCCGCTCTCGCTGCAGATCTCCTGCCTCGGTTATCAGGAGGCGATGGCGCTGCGCATCGGCTTCGCCTTCCAGCAGGCGACGGAATACCACCTCGCCACCCCGCCCATGGTGACCTGAGCGCGGGCCTCCGCAGGAAACGGGTGGGACGCGCCGGCCTTGGCTGACATCACCTGCCGACCCCTCGGCAGGAGCCTCCGATGTCCTCGTCGTCCTTCCCGGCGCTGCTGCTCGCCGGCACCTTTGCCCAGTTCGCCGACCGTCTGGCGCTCGACACGATCACGCTGGCGGCAACGCAGGCCGGCGCCAGCCCGCGCCTCGTCGGTCTTCTGGTCGCGGCCCAGTCGGCGGCCTGGCTCCTGGTCTCGCTCCCGGCCGGCGTGGTCTCCGACAGGCTCGCCCCGCGCGATCTCATCCGTTTTGGTGGGGCCCTGATCGCAACGGGCGCTGCGGCAGGCGCGGCCCTGCTGGCCATTGGCCACACCGGCTGGCTGCTGGCCGCGACGAGCTTTGCCGCCGCAGCCGGCGCTGTGGTGATCGCGCTCTCGATCTTCGTCCTGATGCCGCGCAGCGTTGCGATCGCCGAGCTGCCGCGCGCGAATGGCCGGCTCGAACTCGGCCGCGCCGTCTTCAGCCTCGCGGCACCGCTGATCGCCGGCTGGGCGGTTTCGCGCGGGCAGGGCTGGATCGGCTTGAGCCTCTGCGCGCTCGCGGGCGTGCTAGCGCTTGTTGCAGCCTCCCGCTTGCCGGGCGAGCACCCGCCATCGCAGCAGCGCCTGCCGCTCCACCTCGCCATCGTAGAGGGCGGCCGCTTCGTCGCCCGCCACCCCTTTCTGCGGCCGATCGCCCTCTGCGCCATCGCCTGGAATCTCGCCTTCTTCGCCTTCAGCGCGATCGCGGCGCCCTATGCAGCGCGCGTTCTGTTCCTGGCCCCGGAGCGGATCGGCCTCGCCACGGCGGTCTATGGCGCCGGGCTGCTCGCAGGCGCGCTCGCTGGCGCCACCCTCATCGCAAGGCTGCCGGTGGGGATCGTGCTGGTCTTCGGCCCAGCGTCCTCCTGCGTCGCGGCGGGCCTTCTCGCGCTGGCGCCGCCCGCCCTCGGCTGGCCCGCGCTGGCGCTCGCCTTCTTCCTGTTCGGCTTCGGGCCGATCCTCTGGTTCATCGCCCAGACCAGCCTGCGGCAGGCCGTGACGCCGCAGCCGCTGCTCGGGCGCGTCAGCGCGACGCTGACCACGGCGATGTACGGCATGCGCCCGCTCGGCGCGCTGGCGGGTGGGCTCGCCGCGGAACGCTGGGGCCTGGAGGTGGCGATCGGTCTGCCGGTCGTCCTCTTCGGCCTCTCGACCCTGGCGATCCTCGCCTCGCCGATGCCGCGGTTGAGGGCGATGCCGGAGGGAGAGCTCACCCCTCGGGCAGCGGGATGAACTCGGCCTCGTCGCCGGGCACCGTGTCGAAGCGCCCCGCCTTCCACTCCGCCTTGGCCTGGTCGATGCGCTCCTTCGAGGAGGAGACGAAGTTCCACCAGATGTGGCGCGGTCCGTCCATCGGCTCGCCGCCGACGATCATCAGCCGGGTCTGCTCGAGGCCGAGAATCGAGATGCGGTCGCCCGGCTTGAAGATCAGCAGTTGCCCGGCGCCGAATTCGTCGCCGGCGATGTCGACCCGGCCGGAGACGATGTAGATCGCGCGCTCGTCATAGTCTGGGTCGAGCGGCAGGATCGCGCCCGGCGACAGCACGGCCTCGGCATAGAGCGCATCCCACGGAAAGCTGACCGGCGAGGTCTGGCCATAGGCCGAGCCCATGATCAGGCTGATGCGCTTGCCGCCCTCGACGATCCGCGGCAGCTCGGGCGCGGCATGATGGACGAAGGCCGGCGCCGTCTCCTCATGCGACTTCGGCAAGGCGAGCCAGGCCTGGATGCCGAACAGCTTCGGCGGCTTCTGGCGCTCCTCCAGCCCGGTGCGCTCGGAATGGACGATGCCGCGCCCCGCCGTCATGAGGTTGACGGCGCCGGGGCGGATCGGCAGCACGGTGCCGAGCGAATCCCGGTGCATGATCTCGCCGTCGAAGAGATAGGTCACGGTCGAGAGCCCGATATGCGGGTGCGGACGCACATCGATGCCCTGGCCGAGCAGGAATTCCGCCGGCCCCATCTGGTCGAAGAAGATGAAGGGCCCGACCATCTTGCGCCCGACCGAGGGCAGGGCGCGCCGCACCGAGAAGCCCCCCAGATCATGCGCGCGCGGCACGATGACCTGCTCGATCGCCTCGCAGGAGCGGGCATCGCCCAGGACGGGGTCTTCGGCGGGAAGCTGGGACATGGCGAACCTCTCCGGTGATGCGCCAGAGTGCGGGCTCGCCGGCCAGAGGGCAAGGTTGCCGCGGCGCGGCCCATCGATGCGAGAGAACGGCTGCGTTTGCGCGTCGTTTCGGGTGGAGGAGGGGCGTCTACCGATCCACGTCCAGCGGCGCGGTTCCCGTCGGCTTGCCGTCAGCGGAGAGGGTGATCTTCTCGATGCGCGCCTCGGCCTGCTTCAGCAGCGCGTCGCAGCGCGCTTTCAGCGCTTCGCCGCGGGTGTAGATCGCGATCGATTCCTCGAGCGGCACATCGCCCCGCTCCAGCCGGGCGACGATGTCCTCGAGTTGCTTCAGCGCCGCCTCGAAGGGCAGGGCGGCGATGTCGTCGTTGGAGATGGCTTCGCTCACGGCCTGATTCCCGTTGTGGCGTCGCTTATCCGCCGGAGTGGCCCCGGCCGCAACCCCGGCCGGATACTCAGACCGGAAGCGCCGAACTCTTCTTGATCGAGCGCAGCGTCAGTGTCGACTGAACGCGGGTGACGCCGGGCAACTGCGTGATGATGTCGGTGTGGATGCGCTCGAAATCGGCGCTGTCGCGATAGATCACCCGCATCAGATAGTCATGCGCACCGGCAAGGAGATGGCATTCGAGGATCTCGGGCAGGTTCTGCACCGCCTGCTCGAATCCCTCCAACGAGGCGCGGCCCTGCTGGTCGAGCGTCACGAAGACGAAAGCGGTCCCCGGAAACCCCGCGATCTTGTCGTCGAGGATCATCGCATAGCCGCGGATCAGACCACTCTCCTCGAGCTGGCGCACCCGACGAAGGCAGGCCGAGGGCGACAGATGCACCTTCTCGGCGAGGTCTGAATTCGTGATCCGGCCGTCCGCCTGCAGGATGCGCAGGATGGCGCGGTCGCGTGAATCGAGTTCGATGGTCATGATGGCCTGACTCCCAGGCGCGGATGAATCCTGCGAAACCGCCGAAGCGCAAGCAATCTTCTGCATCGATTTCAGCATGGCCGCGCTGCTTTCGGCGTCAATCGCCCCGTCCCCGCACGAAGCTGCCAGCCCGTCCGAGGCCGATCAGTCCCATGTCAGAGCGAAGGGCGTGCCTTCGAAAGCGTCCGCCCCGCGCCCGATGCCAGCGATCGCGTCGCACATGCGCCCGTCGCGGCCCAGCATCGCATCGGCGATGGCGACGAGCCGCGCATTGGGCGTGGCGGAGGGAGAGGCCTTCCGCAGACGGGCGGCGAGCTCCGCCTCGTCGCGCTCCGGGGCGAAGGCGCAGGCGGCGATATAGGCGGCCGCGGTCGAGCGGCTGATCCCGGCCCAGCAATGGATCAGGAGCGGCGCAGAGCGGTCCCAGCGTCGCGTGAAGGCGAGGAAGCGCTCGACATGGGCCTCGGCCGGCACGACATGGCCCTCCATCGGCGCGCTGATGTCGGACAGGCCGAGGAACAGGTGGTTGCCCTCCGCGATGCCGGCCGGGCGCTCCACCGCCGTACCGACATTGATCAGCGTGACGAGATGGCTCGGCCGCACGGCGGTGACGGTCTCGTGCAGCTTCGACAGCGGGGAGACATGCAGGGTCGGCATCGGGAGCGTCCGGTTCGGGGGCGTGTGAAGCGCATAGTCCAGCGGGGAGCTGCCGTCATCCCGGCCACCGCAAGGGGGCATGATCGTTTACATATGAACTATGGCTCGCTACAACCGCGCGGTCCGGAGGCTTCCCTCTCGCGAGCGCGTCATGAATCTCTGGTTCCGCCTCATCTGGCTCCTCGTCACGAGCCCCTTCCGCCCCCGGTTGGAACCGCTCGCCGAGCCGTCGCGGCTGTCCTTCCGCGTCTGGCCGCACGATCTCGACACCAGCCTGCACATGAACAACGGCCGCTACTGGTCGCTGATGGATCTCGGCCGCACCGATGTGATGCTGCGCACGGGCCTGTGGCGGGCGGTGCTGCGCCATCGCTGGGTGCCGGTGGTCAATGGCGGCATGATCCGCTTCCGCCGGGAGCTGCGCGCCTTCCAGCCTTTCCGACTCGACACCGAGATCCTGTGCTGGACGCAGAGCTGGCTGGTGATCGAGCACCGTCTGGTCACGCGGGGCCGGGACGGGACGGAAACCGTCGCGGCCCACGCGCTCGTCCGGGTGGCTCTGTACGACCGCGCGGCGCGCGCCTATGTGCCGGTCGCGCGGCTGATGGCCGAAATCGGGACGGAAGCGGAGAGCCCGGCGCAGCGCCCGGACGTGACCGCCTTCCTCGCCGCCGAAGATGCGATGCGCAGCACGGCCTCCCAGGGCTGACGCGTCCGTCTCCAGCCTATTCCGCCGCGAAGCGCGTCGTCCGCCACTGCGCCAGCAGAGCCCGCAAGGCGCCGGGCTTCAGTGGCTTGTTGAGCAGATGCACGTCGAGCGCCGCGGCGGCTTCGCGCACGCTCGGCGACCGGTCCGCTGTCAGCAGGATCGCCGGTAGCGGCCGGCGCGAGCGCTCCCGCACGGTGCTAATCGCGGTCAGCCCGTTGCCATTGTCGAGATGATAGTCGGCGATCACGACGTCGGGTGCGCTGCGCTTCTGCAGAGCCAGCGCCGCGTCGAGCCCGGCTGCCGTCGCGACTTCACAGCCCCAGCCTTCCAGCAGCCGTTTCATGCCGTCGAGGATGGCCGGCTCGTTGTCGATGACGAGCAGCCTGAGGCCGGCGAGCTGGCCCGCCGGGGCCGGGCGCGGCGCCGGCGCGGTGCTCATCTCGGGCAGCGGCGAGGCGCGCGGCACCAGCACGGCAAAGCGGCTGCCCCGGCCGGGCGCCGAATCGAGCGTCAGGCGGTGATCGAGGGTGCGGGCGATGCGCTGCACGATCGACAGGCCAAGCCCCAGCCCCCGCGCCACCTTCGCCCCCTGGTCGAGACGCTGGAACTCGCGGAAGACGGTCTTCTGCTTGCCCTGGGGGATGCCGAGCCCGGTATCCAGCACTTCGACCGAAACCTGACCGCCGCGCCGGCGGAAGCCGATCAGCACCTTGCCGCTGGGAGTGTACTTGATCGCGTTGGAGACCAGGTTCTGCAGCAGGCGCCGCAGCAGCCGCCGGTCCGAGCGCACGGCGAGGCTGGTCGGCATGAAGACGAGCTTCAGCCCCTTCTCCTGCGCGCTCGGCTCGAATTCGCGCTGGAGCTGGCGCATCAGCTCGTCGAGCCGGAAAGCGGTGATCTCCGGCTTCATCGCGCCGCCGTCGAGGCGCGAGATCTCGAGCAGCGCGGTCAGGATCTCCTCCACGGCATCGAGTGAGGCGTCGATGTTTTCGGCGAGGTCGGGGCTCCCGGCGGCGCGGTCACGCTCGACCAGCGAGGTTGCATAGAGGCGGGCGGCGTTGAGAGGCTGCAGGATGTCGTGGCTGGCGGCGGCGAGAAAGCGGGTCTTCGAGGCATTGGCCTCCTCGGCCTCCGCCTTGGCGCGTTGCAGCTCGGCATTGACGCGCAGGATCTCCTCCGTTCGCTCGACGACGCGCCGCTCGAGGCTCTCATTGGTCCGCTCGAGCTCCTCCTGCGCGGCGACGGCCTCGGTGATGTCGGTATAGGTCGTGACGAAACCGCCGTCGGGCAGTGGGTTGGTGCGGATTTCGATGACCTTCTTCGACGGGTAGAGCTTGAGCCGCACCGGCTCGCGGTCATGCACGAAGCTCTGGAGGCGCGCCGCCATCAGCTCGTCCTGCTGGCCGTCGCCATAGGCGCCGCGGGCCGCGTTGTAGCGCACGATCTCGTCGAGTCCCGTGCCGAAGCGCACCATCGCGGGCGGCAGGTCGTAGAGCTGGATGAAGGCCTGGTTCCAGGCGAGCAGGCGCAGATCACGGTCGAGCACGGTGATGCCCTGGCCGGCATGGTCGAGCCCGTGCTGGAGGATGTCGCGGTTGTACTGCAGCGCGGCGGAAGCGTCGTCGAGCAGCTTGAAGGCGGCTTCGGTGGTGAGGTTGCGCCGCCGCAGCAGCAGCGAGAGCACGAGGCGGGACGAGGCCGCGCCGATGGCGGAGGAGAGCAGATGCTCGCCGAAGCGCAGCAGATGGATGTCGGCGTCGCGCGAGGGCATCGGCGCCTCGCCGCGGCTGCTGGCGAAGCCCTCGAAGGCGCGTTGCGTCCTCTCCTGGCCGAGGTAGCGGCCGATCGTCGACTGCAACTCCGCCTCGGTGACGCTGGAGCGCCACAGCGAGAAGGACTGCGCCATCGTCGCCCGGTCGGACTCGACGAAAGCGTTGGCCTGCAGGCGCTCCATCGCCGTTGCCGGGCGCAAGAGCGAGAAGACGACATAGGCGAGCAGGTTGAGCCCCAGGCTCCAGAACGCGCCGTGGGGCAGGGGCGGCAGGTCGAGCCCGAACAGCGCCTCGGGCCGCAGGGCGGCGTAGCCGAGAGGCCCATTGGCAACGATGTCGGCCCAAAAGCTGCCTGGCTTCACGAGGCTCGGCATCAGCAGCGTATAGGCCCAGGTCGCGATGCCGACGATCAGCCCCGCCGCCGCGCCCAGCGCCGTGCCGCGGCGCCAGACGAGGCCGCCGAAAAAGGCCGGCGCGATCTGTGCCGTGGCGGCGAAGGACAGCAGGCCTATCGCCGCCAGCGCCTGCTCGCCGGCTGCCCGGTAGTAGGCATAGCCCAGCAGGATGACGCAGAGGATGGCGACCCGCCGGATGATGACGACCTGTGAACCTAGATCGCCGCCGGTATTGCCATGTCGGACCGGCTTGGCCGGCACGCCGGAGGCAGAGGCGGCGGGGTCGCTTAGAGCCCTCCGCCCGCGCAGCAGCACCGGCATGACGAGATGGTTCGAGATCATGATCGCCAGCGCGACGGAAGCGACGATCACCATCGCCGTCGCGGCAGACAGCCCGCCGATGAAGACCAGCAGCGCCAGCAGCCCCGCCTGCTGCTGCAGCGGCAGCAGCAGCACGGTCATGTCGCGGTCGACGCCGGAACCCGGCATCAGCAACTCGCCCGCCATCGCAAGCGGCAGGACGAAGAGGTTGATGAGGATCAGATAGAGCGGGAACATCCAGGCCGCGCGGCGGACATCGGCCGCGTCGCGGTTCTCGACGATGGTCATGTGAAACTGGCGCGCCAGCAGCAGCGCGGCGCAGGAGGAGA
The DNA here is from genome assembly GCF_042655245.1 of Allobosea massiliensis. Taxonomy (NCBI): domain Bacteria; kingdom Pseudomonadati; phylum Pseudomonadota; class Alphaproteobacteria; order Hyphomicrobiales; family Alloboseaceae; genus Allobosea; species Allobosea massiliensis. The sequence goes on from NZ_JBHSLU010000007.1 coordinate 419,418, forward strand.
GCAGCGTCAGGGTCAGGAAGGTGGGCCAGTTCGAGGTCCGCTCCCAGATCGGAGGGGCGCCCCCCGGCAGGTTGGCCGCCTGGGCGAAGAGGTCTCCCGCGCCGTCATAGAGCCCGTAGACGACGAAGACACCGAGCACGAGGAACGCGATGAGCTTGACCAGGGACTCCACCGCGATGGCCAGCACCAGCCCGTCCTGATGCTCGGTGGCGTCGATATGGCGCGTGCCGAAGGCGCAGGCGAAGCCCGCAAGCACCATCGCCACGAGAAAGGCGAGGTCGGTGAGGACCGGCGCATCGGCCGAGGCCGGCCGGCCGCCCGTCGCGGCGAGCAGGACCGATAGCGAACTCGCCACCGCCTTGAGCTGGAGAGCGATGTAGGGCAGGGCGCCGATCACCGCCACAAGGCAGACCAGCGCCGCCACGCGCTCGCTCTTGCCGTAGCGCGCGCCGACGAAATCCGCGACCGAGGTGATGTTCTGGGATTTGGCGATCCGGACGATCCGCCCGACGAAACGGTGGCCGAAGCCGATGACCAGGATCGGCCCGACATAGATGCCGAGAAAGTCCAGCCCCGCGCGGCTGGCGAACCCCACCGAGCCGTAGAAGGTCCAGGAGGTGCAGTAGACGCCCAGCGCCAGCGCATAGATTGTCGCTCGAGCCCGGCCGCCGACGAGGCGGCGGCCCGATGTGTCGGCCGCATGCGCGATCGCGAAGAGCGCGCAGAGATAGGCCAGCGCGACCAGGACCACGGACCAGGCGGGGATCATTCTGCCTCCATCGCAGCCGTGTCACCGGCGCGAGCTTAAAGGATGGGCACGGGCGGAGGAAACAGGTTTCCACCCGGCCGCATCTTCCTCTAGCGTCAGGGCCGGGACACCAGGCGGCACGAGGCGATCGGCCGCTCGACATCGAAAGGGGCCAAGGAATGCTCGAGGAATTCAAGAAGTTCGCGCTGAAGGGCAATGTCGTCGATCTCGCTATCGGCGTGATCATCGGCGCGGCCTTCGGCAAGATCGTCGATTCGCTGGTCAACGACATCATCATGCCGTTCATCGGCGCGCTCGGCGGCGTCGATTTCTCGAACTACTTCATCGGGCTCAACAGCGGCATCACCGCCACGACGCTGGCCGAGGCGCGCAAGCAGGGTGCCGTGCTCGCCTATGGCAACTTCATCACCATCGCCGTGAACTTCATCATCATCGCCTTCGTCCTGTTTCTGGTGGTCAAGGCCATCAACAGGCTCCAGCACAAGCAGAAGGAAGAGCCCAAGGCACCGGCCGCCCCGCCCGAGGATGTCGTGCTGCTGGGCGAGATCCGCGATCTGCTGAAGCAGAAGGGCGCCTGAGCCAAGCGGCCGGCCGCGGCGATTCATCACCGCGGCCGATCGGGTCGATCTCGCGTTTTCATGCCCGGGCGGCGCGTGATCGGCTAAACAGGCCACACCACAACCGCGAGGTCCTGCCCGATGTCGACCGTCACGCCCACCGGCGCCAGCCTGCTGTCGTCGCTGCGCCCCGAGGCGCGCCATGCGCCCGAAAGCGGCATCGTCGAGGTGGTCAATCACGGCCGTCTCAAGGAAGGCCTGATCCCGCTCTGGGTCGGCGAGGGCGACCTGCCGACCCCGGACTTCATCGCCCGCGCCGCCAACGCCTCGCTAGCCAAGGGCGAGACCTTCTACACCTGGCAGCGCGGCATCCCGGATCTCCGCGAGGCGCTCGCGCGCTACCACACCGCGCTCTATGGCCGGCCCTTCTCGATGGAGTCCTTTTTCATCACCGGCTCGGGCATGCAGGCGGTCCAGATCGTCGTGCGGATGGTCACCGGCCCCGGCGACGAGGTGGTGATCCCGACCCCGGCCTGGCCCAATGTCGGCGCCGCCATCGGCGTTGCCGGAGCCATCCCGGTCAATGTCCCGATGGACTATGTCCAGGGCCGCTTCTCGCTCGATCTCGACCGGCTGGCCGCCGCCATCACCCCGAAGACGCGCGCCATCGCCATCAATTCGCCGGCCAACCCGACCGGATGGACGGCGACGAAGGATGAACTCGCCGCGATCCTGGCGCTCGCCCGCAAGCACGGCCTCTGGATCATCGCCGACGAGATCTATGCCCGCTTCGTCTATGACGGCTCCGCCCGCGCCGCCTCCTTCCATGACGTGATGGAGCCGGAGGATCGCGTCCTCTTCGTCCAGACCTTTTCGAAGAACTGGGCCATGACGGGCTGGCGCGTCGGCTGGATCGAGGCCCCGCCTGCCTTCGGCCAGGTGATCGAGAACCTGATCCAGTACTCGACCTCCGGCGTTCCGGTCTTCGTCCAGCGTGGCGCCATCGCCGCGCTGGACGAGGGCGAGCCCTTCGTCGCCGAGCAGATCGCTCGCGCCGCGGAGGGCCGCCGGATCATTGCGGAAGGGCTGAAGGCGACCAACCGGGTGACGCTGTCGCCGCCGGACGGGGCGCTCTACCAGTTCTTCTCGGTCGATGGCTGGCAGGACAGCCGGGCGCTCGCCATCGATCTCGTCGACCGGGCCAATGTCGGCCTCGCGCCCGGAACCGCCTTCGGCCCCGGCGGCGAGACGGGACTGCGGCTCTGCTTTGCCCGCAAGGCCTCCGATCTGGTCGAGACTGTCGCCAGGCTACAGCGCGCCCTCGCCAGCTGAGCACGCTCGCGAAGCCGCATGCAGGCCCGCCGCGCATGACGGCACTGCGCGGCGCGGGCCGCCGGTCAAATTGACCCCGCCCCGCGCGGTCGACAAGACTGCGATGCTGCGTTGCAGCAGCGCGCAGCGAGGTAGCATGACGGGGGCGGGTTCTCCTTCGACGCTGAAAGTCTTGTCCCGAGAGGCCGTGGTCATGGCCATTGCAGCGGTGGGAGGTGCGCTGTTCGCTTTTCTGGGGGCGCCGGCCGCCTGGCTATCGGGCGCCATGATCATGACCTTGCTGGTCGCACTCGTCCGTCCCCTGCCCGTGCTGCGCCGCTCCTGGTTCGATTCCACCGTGCTGCTATCGGGCGCCATCATCGGCTCGTCCGCTACGCCGGAAGCCCTGGCCGCTGCTGTGCGCTACCCGGCCTCTCTCATCATCCTGCTCTTCGCCATGGCCGGCATCATGGCCGCCACCGGAACCTATCTGCGCTATGTCGCGCGCTGGTCCTGGCTCGATTCGCTGCTGGCGGCGGCGCCCGGCGCGCTGGCGACGGTTCTGGCCGTCGCGCAGTCGAAAGGCGCCGATATCGGCCGTATTTCCGTCGTCCAGCTCTTGCGCCTGCTCGTTCTGGTGGCGCTGCTGCCCGGCCTGATGCAGCTCACCGGTCTGCACCCCGCCATGGCAGTCGCGCCGCCTGCAAAAATTCTCGACCCCTGGACGATGTTGCTGCTGCTGCTCGCCGGCTTCGCTGCCGGCCTCGTGCTCGAACGTCTCGGCGTCGCGGCGCCGATGATGTTCGGTGCGATTTTGTCCAGCGCGGTCGCCCATGGCACCGGCCTCGTCGAGGGCAGCCTGCCGCCGCCGGTGCAAATTGCCGTGCTGGTCATGCTCGGGTCGACGATGGGCGCGCGGATCGGCGCCATTCCGCGTCGCGATCTGCTGAAGCTGTTTCCCCTCGCCGTCGGTGGCCTGCTGGTGTCGCTCGCAGTTGCCTTTGCCTTTGCCTTGCCGGCAGCACTGCTCGCGGGGGTCTCCTATGCGGATTCGATCACGGCCTTCGCCCCTGGCGGTCTGGAGGCCATGGCAATGCTCGCCTTCGCGATGGGGCTCGACATGCTCTATGTCAGCTCGCACCATCTGATGAGGTTTCTGATCATCGGCTTCGCGCTGCCGTTTCTCCTGGACCGGCTGCCGAGCCGTCTGCCGGAGCGCTGAGGCGAAGCGCTTTGCGATCAAGCGCTGGTCACAGCCCCTGGCCAGGTCGCTCCATTGGTGTTGGTCATCAGCGCATAGAGCGAGCTGGTGCCGCAGATGAACAGGCGGTTGAGCCGCGGCCCGCCCCAGCAGACATTGGCGACGACCTCGGGGATCGCGATCTTGCCGATCAGCGTCCCGTCCGGGTGGTAGACGTGGACGCCGTCGGCGGCGCTGGTCCAGATCCGACCCTCGACATCGAGCCGGAAGCCATCGAACAGCCCGGCCGTGCAGGTGGCGAAGATCTGCGAATCCGTCAGCCGCGTGCCGTCAGCCGAGACCTCGCAGGCGCGGATGTGGCGCGGCCCATGGACCGGATCGTGGCTGGCGCCGGTGTCGGCGATGTAGAGGATGCGCTCGTCGGGCGAGAAGGCGAGCCCGTTGGGCTTGACGAAATCGTCGGCGACGATGGTCAGCACGCGGCTCTTGCCGTCGATCCGGTAGACATGGCAGGCGCCGATCTCGCTCTCGGCCCTGTTGCCTTCATAATCGCTGAGGATGCCGTAATCGGGATCGGTGAACCAGATCGACCCGTCCGATTTCACCACGACATCGTTGGGCGAGTTCAGCCGCTTGCCCTGCCAGTGACTGGCGAGAACGGTGACGGAGCCGTCATGTTCGGTGCGAGTCACCTGCCGGCCGCCATGCTCGCAGGTGACCAGCCGCCCCTGGGGATCGACCGTGTTGCCGTTGCTGTTGCGCGCCGGCTGGCGGAACACGCTGGTCTGCCCGCTCATCGTGTCGAAGCGCAGCATCCGGTCGTTCGGAATGTCGGAAAACACGAGCGTGTTGTGCGCCCGGAACCAGGCCGGTCCCTCCGCCCAGCGCGCGCCGCTCCAGAGCCGCTCGACCCGGGCCGAGCCGGGAATCACGCGATGGAAGCGCGGGTCGAGCACCGTCGAGCCCGTGCCTTCGAGAATGCCGAACATGATCACGTCTCCGAATAGGGGGCGACCATCGGGGATAAGGGCCAACCGAGCAAGCGGCCGCTATGGATGTCGGCAGGCGGACGTGCGGCCGCGCATATCCAAGACAAGCACCCGGCGCGACACCCAGGGGCTAAGCCGATGGTTGATTCGGAGGGCCTGACCATTTTTGAAATAACCGTACCAGGTCACATGACTATTTTTGGAATGGGGCTTTGAAAAGCGGATCGAATATTGACCGAGGATCGGCGCTCATCAACTTTCCCGTACGCCGCAACAGGCGGTTCGATGTAGGGATACACCATGACAATCAAGTTTCTGGCGACGTTGCTTTCGGGCAGCGTCTTCCTCGGTGGCGTGGCCTTCTCCCAGACGGCCGACGACCGGAAATGGATCGCCCAGTGCCTGAGCGACAATGCAGACGCCAAGGTCACGGCCACGGTGGTGGCGGCCTATTGCACCTGCATGAACGGCAAGATGAGCGACAACGAGACGCGCTCGATCACCCAGTGGGAGAAGGCCAACCCCAACGCCCGTCGCGCCTGCGAGCGTGAGGCCGGCTGGAACTGACGCGCAGCCACTGTTCCGGGGCGCCCTTCGCATCAGGCGGGGGAGCGTCCTCGGGCGGCCGGCTCGAACGATCGCGCGCCGGGATGCTCCGCTTGCCGAAGATCGGCTCAGAGGCTCAGTCCGGCATCCCAGTAGGGAGTCTGGCCGTAGAGTTCGGCCAGGTAATCGACGAAGGCGCGGACCTTCTGCTCCATATGCCGGCGGCTGGGATAGACCGCGTGGATGGCGACGCGGCTGCCGACTGAATAGGCCGGCAGCACACGCTGCAGCGCGCCTGATTTGAGCTCCGGCCCGACATCCCAGGTCGAACGCAGGGCGATTCCGAGCCCCGCCAGCAGCGCCTCGCGCACGACCTCGCTGGAATTGGTCCGCAGCGGGCCCGCAACGCGCACCGTCACCGGTCCGGTAGGCCCGTCCAGCGTCCAGTGGTCGGTGTTGTGGGCGATCAGTGTGTGACGCGCGAGGTCGTCGATCGTCACCGGACCGCCGGCTGAAGTGAGATAGCCCGGCGTCGCGCAGAGCACGCGGTGGTTCGGCGCCAGCCGCTTCGCGACGAGGCTTGAATCGCGCAGATCGGCGATGCGGATGGCGAGATCGAAACCCTCGCCAACGATGTCGGTGAACCCATCCGTCAGCACGAGCTCGACGCTGACCAGCGGATGCGCGTCGAGAAAGGGCTTGAGATGGGGGGCGATGTGGAGCCGCCCGAAGGAGGTCGGCGCCGAGACACGCAGGGTGCCGCGCACCTGCCCGGCCCCGCTGGCCACCCAGGCCTCGGCATCCTCGATCGAGGACAGGATTGAGACGACCCGCTCATAGAAGCCCTGGCCGGCCTCGGTCAGCGAGAGCTGCCGGGTCGTGCGTTGCAGCAGCCTGACGCCCAGCCGCTCCTCGAGCCGGCGGATGCGCTTGGAGATGACCGCCGGCGACAGGTTGAGCTGACGCCCGGCCGCCGACATGCTGCGCGCCGTCACGACATGGGCGAACACGTCGAGATCGCCGAACCGGTCCATGGCTGCACAGATCCCCCGCCGATTTTTTCCCCTACGGAAAAGATCATGCGCGTCGGTCGCACTGCAAGTCGTTTCGAATTGGTCTAGGCTGCGTGTTGTTCGCCTGGGGAGACCGCACCATGTCCGCCATCGCCTTTCCGCTGCCCGATCCCGGCATCCTGGCGCGCCGCGAGGAGATCGTCGCCGGACTTGCCCGGCTCGTTGCGGCCGATGCGCTGATCACCGCCGAGGACGAGCGCCGCCCCTATGAGACGGACGCGCTGACCGCCTATCGCCGCCTGCCGCTGGCGGTGGTGCTGCCCTCGACGACGCAGGAGGTCGCTGCCGTCCTGAAGTTCTGCGGCGAGCAGGGCGTGCCGGTGGTGCCGCGCGGGGCAGGCACCTCGCTCGCCGGCGGCGCCATCCCGCAGGAGGACGCCGTCGTCATCGGCGTCTCCAAGATGAACCGCATCCTGGCCATCGACTATGCCAACCGCACCGCGAAGGTGCAGGCAGGCGTCACCAATCTCGCCGTCACCGGCGAGGTCTCGGCGGAGGGGTTCTTCTACGCGCCGGACCCGTCCTCCCAGCTCGCCTGCTCGATCGGCGGCAATATCGGCATGAACTCCGGCGGGGCTCACTGCCTGAAATACGGCGTCACCACCAACAATGTGCTCGGCGTCACCATGGTGCTGCTCGACGGCAGCGTCGTCGAGGTCGGCGGCGCCCATCTCGATTCTGCCGGCTACGACATCCTCGGCCTGATCAACGGCTCCGAAGGCCAGCTCGGCATCATCACCGAGGCGACGGTGCGCATCCTGCGCGCGGCGGAGGGCGCCCGGCCCGTGCTGTTCGGCTTCCCGACCAGCGAGCAGGCGGGTGCGGCTGTGGCCGCCATCATCGGCGCGGGCATCATCCCGGTCGCGATGGAGTTCATGGACAAGCCCGCCATCGAGATCTGCGAGGCCTTCGCCAAGGCGGGCTACCCGATGGATGTCGAGGCGCTGCTGATCATCGAGGTCGAGGGCTCCGACACCGAGATGGACGCCCAGCTCGCCCGTATCGTCGCCATTGCCCGCGAGCATGGCGTCAAGACGGTGAAGGAGAGCAAATCCGCGATGGAGGCCGCGGCGATCTGGAAGGGCCGCAAATCCGCCTTCGGCGCCACCGGCCGCATCGCCGACTACATCTGCATGGACGGCACCATCCCCACCGGCCAGCTGCCTTACGTCCTGCGCCGCATGGACGAGATCGTGAAGGGCTATGGGCTGCGCGTCGCCAATGTCTTCCATGCCGGCGACGGCAATCTCCACCCGCTGATCCTCTACAACTGCAACGATCCCATCGAGGCGCAGAAGGCGGAGGATGCCGGCATGGACATCCTGAAGCTCTGCGTCGAGGTCGGCGGCTGCCTGACCGGCGAGCACGGCGTCGGCATCGAAAAACGCGACCTGATGACCTTCCAGTTCAACCCCGAGGATCTGAACCAGCAAATGCGGGTGAGGGCGGTGTTCGACCAGCGCTGGCTGCTCAACCCCGCGAAGGTGTTCCCGCTGGAAGGACGGGTGGCGGCGTGATGATCGGCTCCCATCAATGACCCTCCACATCCCCACCACCGAGGCGCAGGCCTGCGCCGTCGTGAAATCCGTGCTCGACAGCGGGGTTCCGCTGTCGATCGGCGGCGGCGGCACGCGGGCCGGGCTCGGCCGCCCGACGCAGACGCAGAGCACGCTTTCCAGCGCCGGCCTCACTGGCATCACGCTCTATGAGCCGGCCGAAATGGTCATCGCCGCGCGCGCCGGCACGCCGCTGGCCGAGGTCGAGCGCACACTGGCCGAGCGCGGCCAGATGCTGCCCTTCGAGCCGATGGACCATCGCGCCTTGCTCGGCACGGAAGGCGAGCCGAGCATCGGCGCCGTCGCCGCCGGCAACATCTCCGGCCCGCGCCGGATCAACGGCGGCGCGGCGCGCGATTCCCTCATCGGCATCCGGCTCGTGAACGGCCGCGGCGAGACGATCAAATCCGGCGGGCGGGTGATGAAGAACGTCACCGGGCTCGACCTCGTGAAGCTCGTCGCCGGCAGCTGCGGCACGCTCGGCTTCCTCACCGAGGTCACCTTCCGCGTGCTGCCGAAGCCGGAGCGCATCCTGACGCTGACCTGGCGCGGCCTCTCGGACGAGACGGCGGTCGCGCTGCTCTGCACCGCGCTGGGCTCGCCCTATGAGCCCTTCGCCGCCGCCCATCTGCCGGCCGGCATCGGCGCCGAGCAGCCCCGCACGCTGCTGCGGCTGGAGAACTTCTCCGACTCGATCGACTATCGCAGCCGCGAACTGGTTGCGCTGCTGGCAGCCCATGGCACCCCCGAGCGGGTCGAAGGCGAAGCCTCGGTCGAACTCTGGCGCGACGTCCGCGACGCCCGCTTCTTCGCCGGCACCGACGAGGCCGTCTGGCGGCTCTCGGTTGCGCCGACCGACGGCCCGAAGGCGACCGCCGCCATTGCGGCGCGGGTGCCGGACGCGCGCTGGTTCTACGACTGGGGCGGCGGGCTGGTCTGGCTCGCGGTCCCCGCCGGCGCGGATGCCGCGGCCGACGCGATCCGCGCTGCGATCAGGCCGCTGGGTGGCCATGCCACGCTGGTGCGCGCCCCGGCCGCGATCCGCGCGAGCGTGCCGGTGTTCGAGCCGCTGCCGGAGCCGCTAATGCGGGTGACGGCCGGCATCAAGACGAGCTTCGATCCGGCGGGCATCTTCGAGCCGGGCCGGATGTATGCGGGGATCTGATGACGTTCGCTGAGACGCTAAACCCGGCGGGGCGCGCGCCCGATCCGCGTGCTGCCTGGGCCCCGAACCGGCTGGCGCCCGGGACGATCGCGCTGATCGCGCTGCTGCTGATCGTCGCGACCGCCGCGATCCTGACCGCCATGGGGCGCGAGCCGATCTGCAAATGCGGCTTCGTCAAACCCTGGCACGGCGAGGTGATGTCCTCGGAGAACTCCCAGCATATCGCTGACTGGTACACCTTCTCCCACATCATCCACGGCTTCTTGTTCTACGGGTTGTTCTGGTTGATCAGGCGCATCACCGGCCTGCCGATCTCGCTGGGACTGGCGCTGATCCTGTCGATCCTGCTGGAAGCCTCCTGGGAGATCGCGGAGAACACCAATGCGGTGATCGAGCATTACCGCGCGACGACGATCTCGCTGGATTACTACGGCGACAGCGTCCTCAACTCGGTCTGCGATATCCTTGCGATGATCGCGGGCTTCCTCGCGGCACGCTTCCTCCCCGTTTGGGTGACGGTGGCGTCCGCGCTGGCGATGGAACTGGTGGTCGGCTGGCTCATCCGCGATAACCTGACCTTGAACGTGATCATGCTGTTGCATCCGCTCGACTGGATCAAAGCCTGGCAGGGTGGGGCCTGAGAGAGATGCAGACCAATTTCAGCCCCGCCCATCTCGCCTCGGACCCGCGGCTTCCGGCCTCGGAGAAGATCCTGCGGACCTGCGTGCATTGCGGCTTCTGCACCGCGACCTGCCCGACCTATCTCCTGCTCGGCGACGAGCTCGATAGCCCCCGTGGGCGCATCTATCTGATCAAGGACATGCTGGAGAACGGCAAGCCTGCGACCGAAGAGGTCGTGAAGCATGTCGACCGCTGCCTCTCCTGCCTCTCCTGCATGTCGACCTGCCCGTCCGGCGTGAACTACATGCACCTGGTCGATCATGCCCGCGCGCATATCGAGGAGACCTATGAGCGCTCCTGGCACGACAATCTGCTGCGGCGCGTACTCGGCGCGATCCTGCCCTATCCCGGCCGCTTCCGGGTCGCGATGCTCGGCGCGATGCTGGCGAAGCCTCTGGGGCCGGCGCTCGGCTCCCTGCCGCTGGTGGGCGCGCGACTGAAGGCGATGCTGGCGCTGGCGCCCTCCAAACTGCCCTCGCGCTCGCCGATGGAGGGGCCGCAGACATTCGCCCCCGCCGCCGCGCCTGCGGGCAAGCGCGTCGCCATCCTCTCCGGCTGTGCCCAGCCGGTGCTCGACCCCGCCATCAACGAGGCGACGATCCGGCTGCTGACCCGCCATGGCGTCGAGGTCGTGCTGCCGAAAGGCGAGGGCTGCTGCGGCGCGCTCGTCCACCATATGGGCCGTGAGCACGACGCCCATGCCTTTGCCCGCGCCAATATCGACGCCTGGACGGCCGAGATCGAGGGCAAGGGGCTGGACGCGATCCTGATCACGACCTCGGGCTGCGGCACGACGATCAAGGATTACGGCTTCATGTTCCGCAACGAGCCGGCCTATGCGGCCAAAGCGGAGCGGGTGTCGGCGCTGGCGAAGGACGTCACGGAATTCGTCGCGACGCTCGATCTCGTGCCGGTGCGGGATGTCGCCATGCCGATCGCCTACCACTCGGCCTGCTCGATGCAGCACGGCCAGCAGCTCAAGGATGGGCCCAAGCGCCTGCTCGCGGCCGCCGGCTTCAGCGTGAAGGAGGCGCCGGAGGGTCATATCTGCTGCGGCTCGGCCGGCGTCTACAACATCCTCCAGCCGGAGATCGCCGGGCAATTGCGCGAGCGCAAGGTCGGCAACATCCAGAAGACGAAGCCGAAGCTCGTCGCCACCGGCAATATCGGCTGCATGACCCAGATCGCGAAGGGCTTCGCCGATCGCGGCGCCACCACCCCGGTGGTCCATACCGCCGAACTGCTCGACTGGGCGACGGGCGGCCCGCTGCCGGAGAAGCTGGCGCAGGCGGGGATCGCGGATCGCCCGCTGCGGGAGGTGCCGCGGGTGGCGGCGGAGTGACCAAGGCACGTCATGCTCGGGCTTGACCCGAGCATCTCAGGCCGAGGGAGGCTCCCGCGCTCGTCCGTCCGGAGATTCCCGGGTCTGCGCGGAGTTCATCCTTGGGCTGACGAAGGTCGGACCCGAGGGCTTCGCCCGAGAATGACGGGCAGCGGCTTGCCCCATCCGCCCGCGCAAGCTACCGAACGGCCCAATCCCGATACCGAACACACGAAACGAACGCCCATGTCCGTGGACAAGCCTGCTTCCGCCAAGCTGAAGGCCCGCCAGCCGCGCGGCTTCGTCGATCGTGGCCCGGCCGATGTCGCCGCCACCGAGCGCATGCTCGCGGTCATCCGCGAGAGCTTCTCGCGCTATGGCTTCGATCCGGTCGAGACGCCCTTCGTCGAATACACCGACGCGCTCGGCAAGTTCCTGCCCGACCAGGACCGCCCGAACGAGGGCGTCTTCTCCTTCCAGGACGATGACGAGCAGTGGCTCTCGTTGCGCTACGACCTGACCGCGCCGCTCGCCCGCTATGTCGCCGAGAATTACGACGCGCTGCCCAAACCCTATCGCAGCTATCGCGCCGGCTACGTGTTCCGCAACGAGAAGCCGGGGCCGGGCCGCTTCCGCCAGTTCATGCAGTTCGACGCCGATATCGTCGGCGCGGGTTCTGTGGCGGCCGATGCCGAGATCTGCATGCTCGCCGCCGACACGATGGAGGCGCTCGGCATCCAGCGCGGCGACTATGTCGTCAAGGTCAACAACCGCAAGGTGCTCGACGGCGTGATGGAGGCGATCGGGCTGGGCGGCGAGGAGAATACCGGCCGCCGGCTGACGGTTCTGCGCGCGATCGACAAGCTCGACAAGTTCGGGCCGGAGGGCGTGCGGCTCCTGCTCGGTGAGGGTCGGAAGGACGAGAGCGGGGATTTTACCAAGGGCGCGGGGCTGGACGGCGTTCAAGCTGACTACGTCATGTCAGTGGTCGAGCACCAGCCGGGCATTTGGACCACTGGCGGCGAACTGGGGCGCGTTTCCGACTGGAACAAGCAACTCCAGCGTAATGCCGTACTGGATGAGGGTTTCGCTGAACTTGATGCACTAAATGCTGCAGTCGTTGCTGCTGGTTACGGCCCAGACCGCATCCGTATCGACCCCTCCGTCGTCCGCGGCCTCGAATACTACACTGGCCCGGTCTACGAGGTCGAACTGACCTTCCCTGTCACCAATGAGGACGGCCAGGTCGTGCGCTTCGGCTCGGTCGCGGGTGGTGGGCGTTATGACGGGCTGGTCGGCCGTTTCCGGGCCAAGCCCGTGCCGGCGACCGGCTTCTCGATCGGCGTCTCCCGGCTCTACACCGCGCTGAAGGCGGTGAAGTCGCCCATCGTCGATGCCAGGAACGAACTGCCCCTCGTCGTCGTCACCGCCATGGACAACAAGAGCCCCGAATTCATGCCGGGCTATCAGGCTTTCGTCTCGACGCTGCGCCAGGCGAAGGGCGACAACGGCAAGCCGCTCTGCCGCGCCGACCTCTATCTCGGCTCATCCGGCTTCAACGCCCAGATGAAATATGCCGACCGCCGCGGCGCCGTCTGCGCGATCATTCAAGGGTCTTCGGAGCGTGATGCCGGCACGGTCGTGATCAAGGACCTGATCCTCGGCGCCGAACTCGCCGCCGCCTCCCGCGACGTGAAGGATTCCGCCGAGCACAAGGCCAAGCAGGCGGAGGCCCAGTTCTCCGTGCCGGTCGAGGGGCTGGTAGAGGGTGTGAAGACGGTGCTGGCAAGGCATTCGTAGCGGGACGCGTCATGCTCGGGCTTGACCCGAGCATCTCTTGCCGGAGATTCTCGGGTTTGCGCTTCGCTTCGCCCGAGAACGACGTGAACCTTGAACCGTCCTTCGTCTACCTCATGACGAACAAGCCGAGGGGCACGTTGTACCTCGGCGTAACTGCCGATCTTGTTCGGCGCGTCGGGGAGCACAAGCAACGGGCCGGGCGGTCGTTCACGGCGCACTACAATCTCGACAAGCTGGTCTGGTTTGAGCAGTTCGATCACATCGATCTTGCCATTCAGCGCGAGACGAGCCTGAAGCGCTGGCTGCGCGCCTGGAAGGTCGACCTTGTCGAGAAGGCGAGTCCGGGTTGGCGCGATCTGTTCGAGGACATCTATCCGACGTCAATCTCGGACGAAGCGCAGTGGAGCTCCGAGCATCTCGGGCGAGAGTAGGTGAGGGCGCCTCTTTCGGCACGAGATGCTCGGGTCAAGCCCGAGCATGACGGCGAGAGATTCCCGTTCACCCATTTCCCTCAAATGCCTCGAAAATCGCGCCCGCCGCTGCTAGGACAGCGCCCGGAAACAGGATGACGCCGCCGTGCCCGCGACCGCTGCCAGCATCGAGACCGTGATCGCGCTGTTCGCGCGCGAGGGCTATGCCCGCGCCGAGCCCGCGATCCTGCAGCCGGCGGACGTCTTCCTCGATCTCTCGGGCGAGGACATCCGCCGCCGCATCTTCATGACGCAGGATGCCGATGGCCGCGACTGGTGCCTGCGGCCGGAATACACCATCCCCGTCGCGCTCGATCACATCGCGTCTCGCCGGACCGAGCCGGCGGCCTATGCCTATGCCGGCCCGGTCTTCCGGATGCGCTCGGGCGAGCCCGGCGAATTCGCGCAGGCCGGCATCGAATCCTTCGGCCGCGACGACTTCGCCGCCACCGACGCCGAGATCATGGCGCTGACGGTCGAGGCCACCGCCGCGCTCGGCCTCGCCCAGCCCAAGATCCTGATGGGCGACGTCGCTCTGCTCGGCGCGCTGCTGGATGGGCTCGCCGTCCCGGCCGGCGCCCGCCGCCGCCTGATGCGCGCCGTCGTGCAGGGCCGCGGTATCGAGGCGGTCGATGCGCTCGATCCCCCGGTCGCCACCGGCGAGACCGCCCATGCCGGCCTGCTCAAGGCGCTGGAAGGGCAGGACCCCAAGGCGGCGAAGGCCTTCGTCGAGGACGTGCTCTCCATCGCGGGGATCTCGACCGTCGGCGGGCGCTCAGCCTCCGATATCGCCGAGCGCTTCCTGGCCCGGGCCGCCGAGCGCGAAAACCCGGTCAATGGCGACGTCAAGACGCTGCTGGCGCAGGTGCTGGCGATCAAGGGCGATCCCGACACGGCGTCTGCCGCGCTACGCGCGCTCGCCGACCAGGCCTCGCTCGATCTCGGCCGCGAGCTCGACGCCTTCGATGAGCGCACAGGCTTCCTCGCCGTGCGCGGCGTCGATGTCGGCGCGATCGGCTTCCAGGCCGCCTTCGCCCGCAATCTCGACTACTACACCGGCTTCATCTTCGAGCTGCACGACGACAGCCGCGCCGACGGTAAGCCGGTCGCGGGCGGCGGTCGCTACGACCAGGTGCTCGGGCGCCTCGGTGCGGCCGCGCCGATTCCGGCCGTCGGCGCCTCGATCTGGCTCGAGCGCCTGGCGGGAGACGCCGCATGACCGACACGTCCGTCAACGACGCCCCGCTCGTTCTCGCCGTGCCCTCCAAGGGCCGGCTGCAGGAGAACGCGACCGCCTTCTTTGGTCGCGCTGGGCTGAAATTCGTCAAGTCGCGCGGCGAGCGCGACTATCGCGGCACGATCGCCGGCGTCGAGGGCGCCGAGGTCGCGTTTCTCTCGGCGTCCGAGATCGTCGCGCAGCTCGCCTCGGGCGCCGCTCATCTCGGCATCACCGGCGAGGACCTCGTGCGTGAGCAGGTCGCGGACGCCGATGCCGCGGTCGAGATGCTGACCCCGCTCGGCTTCGGCCATGCCAATGTCGTCGTCGCCGTGCCGCAGGCCTGGATTGACGTGCGGACCATGGCCGATCTCGACGACGTCGCCTCCGCCATGCGCAGCCGCCAGGGCCGCAAGCTCCGCGTCGCCACGAAATACGTCAATCTGACGCGCCGCTTCTTCGCCCGCCACGGGCTCGCCGATTACCGCATCGTCGAGAGCCTGGGCGCGACCGAAGGCGCTCCGGCCGCGGGCACGGCCGAGATCGTCGTCGACATCACCACGACCGGCGCGACGCTGGCCGCCAATGCGCTGAAGATCCTCGATGACGGCGTCATGCTGGCCTCGGAAGCCAATCTCGTCGCCTCCGTGCGTGCGCCCTGGAGCGAGCGGGCGCTTGCGGCCGCCAACGCCATCCTGTCGCGCATCGCGGCCGAGGAGGAGGCGCGCTCGGTGCGTGAAATCCGGGCGCGGATCGATGCCGCGTCCGAGACGCTCGGCGATCTCGGCGCGCTGTTCGGCGCGCGTCTGCCCTTCGGCGCGAGCCCGGCCGGCGGCGTGCTGACGGTGCATTGCCCGGAAAAGGCCGTGTTCGCGCTGGTCGAGCATCTCGCCACCGCCGGCGCCGACGACGTCACGGTGTCCGCACCGGCCTATGTCTTCCGCAAGACCAATCCGCTGATTGAGCGCCTGCAGTCGCGCCTTTAAGGCGAAGACACGCCTCAGGCGAGGCCGCCATGGGGGGCAAGGCGGCCTCGCCATCGCTTGCGGCCTCGGGGGGGATGAGGCCACAGGCTGAGGTCGCGCGGATGCGCTCCCGGAGGCTGATACGCGGCACGGCCCGTAGCGGATGCAGGCTGCCGCCGAAAAACCGCCTTCGGGCGACAGAGTGGCTGCGGAAACGGACGTCGCGGCACCTTGGCGGTTGATCGCCGGACAATAGGCCGCTACGCGCTTTCCCACGCGGCCGGCGATGCGCTAGGGTCCGCGCCGATGTTCAGGTTCGACGACCGGGTAAGACGATCATGATTCGACGCCTTGGCTATGCCGCCATCCTCGCCGCCATGGCCGCGCCCATGCTGGTGCCGACCGATGCGCAGGCTCAGCGTCGCAACCAGATGCCCTCGCGCGAGGAACTGGGCACCCCGCAATCGGCGCCGATCCAGCAGCAGGAGAAGAATTTCCCGCTCGGCGCGGCCTGGACCGTGATCTCGCTCAACGGCAAACCCGTCGCGGATCGTCGCGCTACGCTGATGGTCGATGCCAATCTGCGCGGCACCGGCTTCGGCGGCTGCAACACCTTCTCCGCCGCCGCCTACCCGCTGCGCTCGCAGGGCTTTGCGGTCGGTCCGCTCGCTTTGACCAAGCGCAGCTGCGACAAGGGCCTGTCGGAGTTCGAGCGCGCTTATCTCACGGCGCTGCGCGGCACCCGCAACTGGGATCTCGTCGAGGGCAAGCTCGTCCTCAAGGGCGCGGCCGGCGAACTGCGCTTCGACCGCGCGCTCTGACCCGGTGATCGCCGGCCGCGCCTGTCACGGACGCGGCGTTCTGCCCTTCGCATTAGCGTTCACGCGCCACCCGCGCGCTCAGGCCTTCTCGGAGACCTTCGCGGTCATGCGCGGGGTGAAGGTGCCGTCGGCATTGGGCTCCATCGTCACCACCGCATCGTGCATCTCGCGCAGCGTCGAGCGGTGTCCGATCGAGACCACGCGCGTGTTCGGCAGAGCCTCGTCGATCGTAGCGTAGATCTCGCCCTCGAGCTTTTCGTCCAGCGAGGCGGTCGCCTCGTCGAGGAAGAGCCAGTCGGGCTTGGCCAGCAGGGCTCGCGCGACCGCGAGCCTCTGCTGCTCGCCGCCCGAGAGCCGCTGGCCCCAGAGATCGACCTCGTCGAGCCGGTCGCGCAGATGGCCGAGCCTGACCTGGTCCATCGCCTGGCGGATCGTCTCGTCGTCATAGGCGTCCGCTTCGGCTGGATAGGCGAGGGCGGAGCGCAGCGTCCCCTGCGGGAGATAGGGACGCTGCGGGAGCAGCATGATCTCCGCCTTCGCGGGGATGCCGACCTGGCCCTCGCCAAAGGGCCAGATGCCCGAGATCGCGCGGAACAGCGTCGACTTGCCGGAGCCCGAGGGGCCGACCACCAGCGTGCGGCGCGCGGCGCCGAGATCGAGGCTCTCGACGCGCACGATCGGCGCGCCATTGGGCAGGGTCAGGGTCGTGGCGCCGACATGGACGTCGCCGTCCGCGCCGGTCGCACGGCGCAGGCCGGCCTCGCCGGCCGTCGCGGCCTGAGCCTGGGCGATGGCCGCCTCGAAGCTCGTGAGGCGGTTGATCGAGGCGATGTAGGAGGCGATCGCCTGGTAGCGGTCGATGAAGAAGGACATCGCCGTCTGGACGCGGTCGAAGGCGCCCGCGACCTGCGTCATGATGCCCAGCGTGATCCGGCCCGAGAAGTAATGCGGCGCCAGCAGGATGTAGGGCACCACCACATTCGCCTGATTGAAGGAATAGGTGAAGGTTCCCAGCCGCAGCCTGGCCCAAACCAGCCGGTAGAAGTTCTCGACGATATCGCCGAAGCGCGCGCTGAGGTGGCGTTGCTCGGAGTGTTCGCCCCGCATCAGCGCGATCTGCTCCGAATACTCGCGCAGTCGGGCGAGGGCGAAGCGGAAGTTGGCCTCGCGACGCTCCTGCTCGAATTCGAGCGTGATCAGCGGCTTGCCGATCATATGCGCGATCCAGGTGGCCACGATGGAGTAGATCAGCGCCATCCAGAAGATGAAGCCGGGAATCGAGATGTCGGTGCCGGGGACCACGCTGGCGACGGGGATCGACCAGAGGATGATCGAGAAGGAGACCAGCGTGGAGATCTGCGTCAGCAGCGGCAGCGCGAAATTATAGGTTTGGTTGACGAAGGCGCGCGTGTCCTCGGCGATGCGCTGGTCGGGGTTGTCGGCACTGCCGGCGAGCGCGACCCGATAATGGTTGGCGTCGCGCAGCCACAGGCGGCTGAAACTCTCCGCCATATAGCGGCGCCAGCGGATCAGCAGCGTGTAATTGGCGAAGATCTCGATCAGGTTCGAGACGATGAAGATCGCCGCCCAGACGCTGAAGACATAGATCAGCTGGTACCAGAAGCTCGCCGCGTCCTTCTCCTGGATCGCATTGTAGAAATCGCGGTTGAAGAAGGACAGCCGCAGCGAGATGCCGACCTGGACCTGGTTGAGCACCACGAGAAAGACCAGCAGCAGCACGCCGAGCCGCCCCGTGGCGATGCTGAACGGGCCGATCGGCCAGAGCTTCGCGGTGGTGGCTTCCGTCTCCTCGAAGAAGGGGGAGGCGAGGCGCGCGATGCGCTGGATCGCCGGCACGAAGGAGATGGCGTAGACGATGATGCCGAAGACGCCGATCGTGATCGGCAGGCTCGGGGGCGGGATCAGCGCCCGCAGTCCTGCCGGCCAGTAGCCCGCCTGTCCGAGCAGCGCGGCGGAGCCCGTCAGCACGTACTCGACGGCGAAGATCACGGAGAAGATGCGCAGGAAGGTGGCGATCGTCTGCGCGCGGAACGTCGCCAGAGCCAGCAGCACTCCGACCACGCCCATTCCGATCGTGCCTGCGCTGCTGCTCTGCTGGCCGACGACGAGCGCGACGAGGGCGAGCGCGGCGACGGCGAAACTCAACGGACGCATCGGCTGATCCTGACCAGGGCTGGAATCGCGGTGAAACCCGCGAGCGCGACCATGTCGCAGCGGATGCGGCCGTTCAATGGCGCAGCGTCAAGATGAGCAAATTGTCATGCGGCGATGGCCCGGCCGTCATGAGCGGCGGCGCGGCCGGCGCCCCACCCGGCGTGCCGTCGATGTGCAAAGGGTCAGCCGCCGGGCTTCTGCTTGCGCCGCGCCTCGAGTTCCTCGGTCACCGCGATGACGTCGAGATAGTCCTCGTGCTTCGCCGGCGCATAGCCCGAGACCTGGCCGTCGGTGAAGGTCCTGAAGACCTCGGGAGCGTCGGTCTGCATCGCCATCATCGCCGCAACGAAATCGCGCTTTAGCCCCTCGGGCAGATTGGCCCGGGTCGAGAACGGGCTGGCCGGAATCAGCGGCGAGGTCCAGATCACGCGCGTGGAGCCGGCGGGGATCATGGCGCGGGCGGCGAGACGCTGCACCACGCCGGAGTTTTCGTTGACCTGGAACGTCGCGACCGCATCGAACTGGCCGCGCACCAGCGCGATCACCGAATTGTCGTGGCCGCCGGAGAAGACCGTGCCGCCGAAATGCGCGGCCGGGTCGAAGCCCTGCTTGCGCAGGTAATAGGAGGGGAAGGCGTAGCCCGAGGTTGAGTTGGGGTCGGCGAAGGCGAAGCTCTTGCCCTTGAGGTCGGCCACGGTCCGGTAGGGGCTGTCGGCGCGCACGACGATGACGGAGAAATAGCCCTCCTGGCCGTTGTTGTCGACGTCGCGGAACAGCGGCTGCAGCTTGTCGCCGAGCACACGTCGGCCGAGCGAATAGACGGCAGGGCCGAAGCGGGCGAATTCGAGCTGGTCGGCGCGCATCGCCTCGACCAGGCCGGCATAGTCGCTGACCCGGTAGAGCTTGACCGGCACGCCCAGCGCCTTGGTCAGATAGTCGATGACGGGCTGGGTTCGGGCCAGCGCGGCCGCTTCGTTCTCGGCCGAGGAGACGCCGAAGCGGATCTCCTTGATGGTCTGGCGCCAGTCCGTCTGGGCCAGGGCCGGAAGGGCCGAGGCCGGCAGGGTCAGAGAGCCGCCGAGGCCGGCGAGCAGGTGACGGCGTGTGAGCATGGTGGTGTTCCCCGTGGCGGCGAGAAAACCAGCAGCACATGGCACTCCGGCGACGTTTGCATGTCGGTTTCGTCTCCGAAGACCGCCGGTCGCGCGCGGATCGGGTTGCCGGCCGTCGGGAGGGGCTGTCGGGCCACTCTCGGAGTTCAGCCGCTGGCCCGGCGAAAAGGCCCGGCAGCGGCGCGCCGTCGATCCCGCTCAGCTCGCCAGCCTGCGCGCCTGCTCCGGCCGGCCGGTCCGGTCGTCGATGAGCGTGACCATGCAATGCGTCGCGCCTTCCAGGTCCGATGCGGGAATATGGCGGATGCCCGCGATGCGCGTGCCGTTGCCCGGTGTCACGATGCTCTGAACGGCCTCTCCTGATCCTTCTTTCGCCGCCCCCGGCTTGGCCGGGCCGTCGATCCTTGCGGCCGTGTCCCGGTCGAAGATCTCGCGCGCCGTCTTTCCCATGATCTCCGACCGCGGCATCCCGAACAGGATTTCGGCGGCGCGGTTGACGAAGACATAGCGGTCGTTGCTCATGTCGCGCGCCAGGATCGCCTCGCCGATGTTCTCGGCGACCGTGCCGAACAGCCGCTCGATCCGCTCCAGCATCTGCTCGACCTGATGCAGCCGGGTGAAGTCCTCATGGGTCGCGACCCAGTCGCCTCCCGGCATGGATCGTCCGACGACCCGGATCCAGCGCCCGTCCTGCAGATGGAGGAAGCTCGTCGTCGGCTTGCCCGCCGCGATGCGGGCCTGGATCGCCTTGACGTGGCCGGGCGCATCGCCTGAGAACAGGCCGGCTTCGGCACGGTGAAGCAGGATGTCGCTCAGGCTGCACGGCTTGTCCGTGATGCTGTCCGGCAGCTTGTAGATCTTCTTGTAGGCGTCGTTCATCAGAACGACATTGGTCTGCGGGTCGAGGATCACGAGCCCCTGCGCCATGTTGTTGATCGCGGCCACGAAATGGGCCTCGTTGTCCTTGAAGGCCGCCTGCTCGCGCTGCGCCGCCCGTTCCCTCTTCCTGAGCTTTTCGTTCTGCTCGACGACCTTCTGAAGCTGCTGCACGGAGCTCGCCAACCTGCCGATCTCGTCGGCTCTGGTGATGTGCGGGACCGTGTGGAGGGGCTTGCCCGCCGCCATGCCGTCCGTCGCGGCGGTGATGTGGAGCATAGGGTCGACGAGCGAGGTCTTCAGCAGCAACAGCGTCAGGCCGACGACGGCAACGGCGAAGCTGCCGAGCGCGATCAGGATCAGCTTGGTGAGTTCGATGCTTTCGCCCATGCGGGCAAGACCGTTGGCACGCTCGCTGTAGAGAGCGGCGAGACCCTCGAGACCTTCATTCAGCGCAGCGCGCGCCGCGCGGTTCGCCTCGTTGTCGCCCCAGTCGCGGGCCGCTTCCGGGCCGACGGTCGTCGCGAGGCGGGCCAACTCGTTGCGGAAGCGGATGAAGTCCACGATCCGCGCCCGCACGGGGTTGAACAGCGCATGGTCTTCGGGGCGGATGCTGCGCTGCCAGCTATCGAGTTGCTGGGCCAGTTCGCGGTTGCGCTGCAGCAGAGCCGCACTGAACCGCTGCACCATTACCGGATCGGTCGACATGTAGACGCCACGCGATTCCATGACGGCGGCAAAGACGAGACCATTGGCCTTTTCGGCGTGGATGGCGCCCTGCGTGGCATTACCGAGACGCTCCCGGTAGAGCGATTGCTGGTGGAGCGAGGAGACCGAGAGGGTCGTCAACGCCAGAACCAGAACGACGAGCAGGGCGCAGGCGGCCTGGAAGCGAAGGCGTACGCTGCTGCGAAGCGGCCGCGCCAGACGATCGATCAAGGATCTCGGCATCATCGGCATCCAGATTGCCCCAAGGCAAGCTTGCGCCCCGATCATTGAGGTTTGCTTTCGCAAACCCGTATTCTTTGATGATGAGCCTCCGGCCCATTCTGCGCGGCTCCTTCCACGGCTCCCCAGACGCAGAAAGGCCCGGCGGGAGCCGGGCCTTTCCTTGTCTTCGCTGAAGCGAAGGCTGCGTGGATCAGACATCCATGCCGCCACCGAAACCGGGCTTGCCCGGTTTCGGCACTTTGGCGCTCTGGGCGTCTGGACGTCCTCAGAGGTCCATGCCGCCACTGGAACCGGGCTTGCCCGGTTCCAGCACCTTGAGGTCTTGGGCGTCTGGACTTCCTTAGAAGTCCATGCCGCCCATGCCGCCGCCGCCCATCGGGGGCATCGGGGCGTCCTTCTTCGGCAGCTCCGCGATCATCGCCTCGGTGGTGATGAGCAGGCCCGCGATCGAAGCGGCGTCCTGGATGGCGGTGCGCACGACCTTGGCCGGGTCGATGATGCCCGACTTGACCATGTCGCCGTACTCGCCGGTCTGGGCGTTGTAGCCGAAGCTGTAGTCCTTGGACTCGAGCAGCTTGCCGATCACGACCGCGCCGTCATCGCCGGCGTTGTCGACGATCTGGCGAGCCGGAGCCATGATCGCCTTGCGGACGATCTCGACGCCGGTCTTCTGGTCGTCGTTCTGGGTCTTGATCGACTTGACCGAGGAGAGCGCGCGCAGCAGGGCGACGCCGCCGCCCGGCAGGATGCCCTCTTCGACGGCCGCGCGGGTCGCGTTCAGGGCGTCGTCGACGCGGTCCTTCTTCTCCTTGACCTCGACCTCGGTCGCGCCGCCGACGCGGATCACCGCGACGCCGCCGGCGAGCTTGGCCAGACGCTCCTGGAGCTTCTCGCGGTCGTAGTCCGAGGTGGTCTCCTCGATCTGCGCCTTGATCTGCGAAACGCGGGCCTCGATGTCCTTCTTCTTGCCGGCGCCGTCGATGATCGTGGTGTTCTCCTTCTCGATGCGCACCTTCTTGGCGCGGCCGAGCATCTGGAGGGTCACGGTCTCGAGCTTGATGCCGAGGTCTTCCGAGATCATCTGGCCGGCGGTCAGGATCGAGATGTCCTCGAGCATGGCCTTGCGGCGGTCACCGAAGCCCGGAGCCTTGACAGCCGCGACCTTCAGGCCGCCACGGAGCTTGTTGACGACGAGCGTGGCGAGAGCCTCGCCCTCGACGTCCTCGGCGATGATGAGCAGCGGCTTGCCGGTCTGCACCACGGCCTCGAGGATCGGCAGCATCGCCTGGAGCGAGGACAGCTTCTTCTCGAAGATCAGGATGTAGGGGTCGTCCAGCTCCGCGATCATCTTCTCGGAGTTGGTGATGAAGTAGGGCGAGAGATAGCCGCGGTCGAACTGCATGCCCTCGACGACGTCGAGCTCGGTGTCGGCGGTCTTGGCTTCCTCGACCGTGATGACGCCCTCGTTGCCGACCTTCTGCATGGCAGTCGAGATCATCTTGCCGACCGACTCGTCGCCGTTCGCCGAGATCGTGCCGACCTGCGCGACTTCCGCGTTCGAGGTGACCTTCTTGGCGTTCTTCTTGAGGTCGGCGACGATCGCCTCGACGGCGAGATCGATGCCGCGCTTCAGGTCCATCGGGTTCATGCCGGCCGCGACCGACTTGGCGCCCTCGCGGACGATGGCCTGGGCGAGGACCGTGGCGGTCGTGGTGCCGTCGCCGGCATGGTCGTTCTGACGGGACGCGACTTCGCGAACCATCTGGGCGCCCATGTTCTCGAACTTGTCGGCGAGCTCGATCTCCTTGGCGACGGTGACGCCGTCCTTGGTGATGCGGGGAGCGCCGAACGACTTCTCGATCACGACGTTGCGGCCCTTCGGACCGAGCGTCACCTTGACGGCGTTGGCGAGGATGTCGACGCCGCGCAGCATCTTGTCGCGCGCGTCGGAGGAGAACTTGACGTCTTTGGCTGCCATGAGAGCAACTCCTTAGGATTTCGAGGAACGGGCGGTCTCAGGCGTTCAGCCGACGACGCCCATGATGTCGGATTCCTTCATGATCAGGAGGTCCTGACCATCGATCTTCACCTCGGTGCCGGACCACTTGCCGAAGAGGACGCGGTCGCCCTTCTTGACATCGAGCGCGACCAGCTTGCCGGCCTCGTCGCGGGCGCCGGGGCCGACGGCGACGACCTCGCCCTCCTGGGGCTTTTCCTTGGCGGTATCGGGGATGATGATGCCACCCTTGGTCTTCTCTTCGCCATCAAGGCGGCGGACCACGACGCGGTCATGCAGCGGACGGAACTTCATGGTTCTGTCTTCCTCTCGGTACAAATTCGATGCGGGCCCGGATCGCCCGCTTGGACGCCCGTTAGCAGTCCCCTTGGGTGAGTGCTAACGGATGCGGCGGAGATAGGGCCGGGCTTGGCGGGAGTCAAGGATCGGGGATCCCGGAACGGACTTCCATCACGTGGATAGTAAATCGGCGCGGCCTGCCCGGCATGGCTGCCAAGGGCGCCGGAACCCGCTACCATGCCGCCATGTCCGAGCCCCCGTCTTTACCTACTGCCACGTCGGAAACCCTCGACGACATCGCCCGCAGCTGCGTCGCGCTGCATGTGCGGATGACGGCGCGTGCCGTCACCCGCGCTTATGACGAGGCGATGCGCTCCAGCGGCCTGAAGATCACCCAGTTCGTCCTGCTCTCGGCGCTCAGCACCGGCGCCTGGCGCTCGGTCACAGAACTGGCGGAACGCTTCGCGCTGGAGCGCACCTCGCTGACCCGCAATTTGCAGCTCCTCGCCGCTGAGGGGCTGATCGAGCCGGTCGCCTGCAAGGGCAGGGCGTCGATCTATGGCGTGACGCCGAAGGGCCGCGCCGCGATCGAGGCGGCGATTCCCTATTGGCGCACAGCGCAGGAGCGGATCGAGGGTGGGCTCGGCAAGGAGGATTGGAGCCAGATGCGCGACCGGTTGAAGGCGCTCCGGCGCGTCGCGCGCGGGAGCGGCTGACCCGCTTGACCGGGCCATCGGCATCCATCTATCGTGTAAATACACGAAAGGGAGGCCGGCCATGGCGCGCGACGTCGGAGTGGTATCCCGGGAGACCCTGCTGGCGGGCAGCGGTCTCGACTTCCTGCGCGGCATGGTCGAGGGCCGCCATCCCGGCCCGCCCTTCGCCGATGCGATGGATCTCGATCTCGTCGAGGTGGAGGAGGGCCGGGTCGTCTTCACCGGCCGTCCCTCGGCGCGCTTCTTCAACCCGCTCGGCACGGTCCATGGCGGCTGGACGGCAACGATCCTCGATTCCGCCATGGCCTGCGCCACCCATGCGACGCTGAAGCCCGGCGAGGGCTACACCACCCTGGAGATGAAGCTGAACTATGTTCGCCCGGTCATGCCCGAGAGCGGCACCGTGCGCTGCGAGGGCAAGGTCATCCATCGCGGCGGCACGGTGGCGACCAGCGAGGGACGGCTGCTCGACGCGCGCGGCAAGCTGCTCGCGCATGGCACCGAGACCTGCGTCATCTTCCCGGCGCGGGGTGCTGGCTGAGTGGCATTACCGCCGGCTGATCGCGATCGCGCCGGCGACGATCAGCACCGCGCCCGCATAGGTCGTGATCAGCGGCACCTCGTCGAAGAAGGCATAGCCGAGCAGGCTCGCCCAGATCAGCGCCGTGTATTCGAGCGGCGCCAGCCGCGAGGCTTCCGCCCGAGCGAAGGCGGAGGTCAGCATCAGATGCCCGGCGACGCCGAGCGCACCGGCGGCGAGATAAACCAGCACGTCATGCCCGGTCAGCGGCACGCAGGCGAGCGCGGCGGGCACCGCCAGGAGCAGGGCCGGACCGCAGTTCTGGAAGGCGACGATGACCGCGGGATGCTCCTTCAGCGCGATCCGGCGCAGCAGGATCAGGTTGAACGCATAGGTCACGGCGGAAAATAGTGCCGCCGCCACGCCGAGCCCGGCGCCGCTGACCTGCCCCTGCAGCCGCGGCCAGACCATGACCAGCATGCCCGCGATGCCGAAGCCGAGCGCCTGCCAGATCCGCGCGTCCAGCTTCTCCTTCAGCAGCACCCCGCCGAGCAGCGCGACGAAAACGGGGGCGAGGAAGGCGAGCGTCAGCGCCTCCGCCAGCGGCAGGACGGAGATCGAATAGAAGAAGCTGCCCGCCGTCAGCACCACCACCGGGACCCGGATGCTGTTGCCGATCACGCTGGCGCGCGTCGGGACCGGCGGGCGCAGCACGGCCAGCACCGCGAGCGCGCAGACGCCGCCCATGGCGAAGCGCATGAACAGCGCGACGATGAAGGGATGCGACTGCATCTGCGCTTTCACCACCGCGTCCATCGCAGTCAGCAGGGCAATGCCGAGCAGGGCGCGCAGCGCGGGGCCGAGGCTCATCGCGCGCCGGTGAGATCGAGGCGGAAATGATATTCCCAAGTCGCCGAGACGTCGGCGAGGTAGCGCTCGCCCGGCCAGCGCCGGAAGCCCAGCTTCTCGTAGAAGCGATGGCCGCGCGCGAAGCGCGTGTCGGACCACAGCATCATCGCGTCGAAGCCGCCGTCCTGCGCGAAGGCCAGCGCCTCGGCGAAGAGGGCCTGGGCCAGGCCCGAGCCGCGGAAGGCCGGTGCGGCATAGACCTTGGTGATCTCGACCGCGTTCTGCTCCGGCACCGGCGTCGCGCCGAGCGAAGCGGCGATGCCGCCGTCCGGCGCGTCCACCACCCAGAGCCGTCCTCCCTTCCCAGCGAAATGGCTGGCTGGCCGGCGCAACTCCGGAAACTCCGACCATTCGAACAGGCAATTGGGATATTCGGCGAAGCTCGCCGCGATCAGCGCCGCGAGCGGCTCCGAGTCGCTGTCCCGGGCCGGACGGATCGCAAGGCTGGACGATGTCATGGCTCCATCGCCATAGCCGCCGCCGTGACGATGCGATAGCGGCGGCGGCGACGGGGCGCATTCGGCGCGCGCATGGGGCGGCGCGTCAGGCCGGGGCGGAGGCCTGTGCGCTGAGGTCGCGGGCCAGTGCGACGACCGTGTCGAAATCGGCTTTGGATCGGTCGATGCCGCCCGCCATCCCATAGGCGGCGAAAATCGGATCCTGCTGCGCGGTGCGGCGGCAGCCGCCCATCGTCCAGGCATGAAAGGCGCGCTGCGCCACCGGGCGGACCGCCAGCACCGACACATCGCGGTGTCGATCATCCTGCGTGATCCGGCCCATCGTGGCATCCAGCGCATCGCGGGGGCCTTCCAGCACCTGCAGAAAACTGTCGCGGTCGAAGATCAGGAACCCGGTGACGCCCGCCGCCTGGTTGTTGCGGCGCGAGGCGGACAGGATGGAGCGCAGGGCCGAAAGCTCGTTGGAGACACGCCCCGCCCGGTAGATCGATGTATAGACAAGTTGGAAGAGAGGGGCTGAAGTCATGAACGTGCCTGTGCGCGGTGGAACTGCTCTCTCAACGGGATGCGCCGGCAGAAGTTCGCGACAGAAAGATTGCGAAAGTCAAAACGCCTCCTCCATCTCCGGTTCGAGAGATTGAGAAACCGTTGCGATTTGGAGATTCGCGCGAGCCCCGCTACCCCGAAGCCGCAGCCCGGTCGGTTTCTCCGTGAGTCGCGCCGGGCGGCGCTGCAGCCAAGCGGGGACCCGGCACGGATGATCGAGACGCGATGACGGTCCTTCTGCCCTTCGTCGTCAATGCTGCGCTGAACTTCGTTCTCGGGCTGCTGATCGCCTTCTTTCTTGGCCCGGCCGAGTTCGGCCGCTATGCGATCGGCGCCGCCATCATCGTCCTCGTCAACACGGCGCTGATGGACTGGATCCGCCTGTCCGCCGTCCGCTTTTACTCGCTCAAGGCGCGCGAAACCGAGCCCGAGATCCGTGCAACGCTGGATGTGCTGGTCACGGGCGTCAGCGTGACGCTCTGCGCGCTGCTGGTCGCGGCGATCGTCGCCGGTGTCGATACGCGGATGCCGGCGATGATGCTGGCGGCTGCGGTTCTGGCCGGCATCGGCGCCGGGCTTTTCGACTATCACGGGGCCATCGCCCGCGCCCGCTTTCTCGATGCCGCCTATGCGCGGCTGGTCATCGTCAAGAACGTTATGGCGCTCCTGCTCATGGTCGGCGGCGCCTGGTGGACGCGCGACCCGACGGTGGTGCTGCTCGGCGGGTTGCTCAGCGTGGCGGTGGCGCTGATGTCGGTACGCCGAAAACTCGCCGATGCACCCCTGTCTTTCAGCGGCGCCCGCATCGATCTCGCCTGGACCTTTGCCAAATACGCGCTGCCGATCGTCGCCGGCAATGCGATCTACTCGCTGATTCCGCTGCTCAACCGCTCGCTGCTGGCGGGCGCCCATGGCTTCGCCGAGGCCGGCTACTTCTCCCTCGCCTCGGACATGGGACTGCGCCTCTTCGGAACGCTCGGCGCGACACTCGAGATCGTGCTGCTGCGCGAGGTCATCCGGCTCGACGAGACGCGCGGGCGCATCGCGGCGCAAAAGCGCATGGCCGCCAATCTGGTGATCGTTCTGGCGGTGGCCCTGCCGGCCGCGGTCGGATTCGCCCTGGCACTGCCGGCTTTCGACCGTCTGCTGGTGCCGCCGAGCTTTCAGGGGGCCTTCTCTGCCTTTATGGCGCCGCTCCTGCCCGGCTTCGTCGCGCTCGCCATTTTCCAGGCAGGGCTCTATCCCGCCTTCCTGCTGGAGAAGCGCACGCTGGTCGCCACGCTGGCGGCCCTGGCCGGGCTGGCCACCAATCTCGGGATCATCCTTGCCTTTGGCGGCGCGCCGCCGGGCCTCTACGCCTGGGCGCAAATGTCCGCCTTCCTCGTCGTGCTGGTCGTGACGGGTTGGGCGGCGCTGCGCATCCTGCCGGTGTGGCCATCGCTGCGCGACTGCGGCGCCGTGCTGCTGGCGGTTGCTGCCATGGCGCTGGCGATCTGGCCCTTGCAGAACCGTCTGCCGGCGGTCGTCGAGCTCGGCCTTCAGGTCGGGCTCGGAGCGCTTGTCTATGGCTGCGTCATTCTCGCCTGCGATGTCGCGCGCTGGCGAACCCTGCTCGGGCTCTGGTGGACGGTCCGCCGCAGCCGGCGGAACTGACCTGGTCCGCTCCAAAGCGGGCCGCAACCTTTCCTTCACCCTGTCTGTTGAAGTGGTGATAAGGTTAATCTCTCGAATGCTGCTGATCGTTGTGGCGCAAGCGCAGTTGCGGCGCTCGATTTACCATTCCTTTTAACGCCCATCTCCAGACTTTCCCGATCGAAGTCGAGAGAGTTGCGTCATGCGTTCCCGTCTGTGCGTTTCATGGCTTGCGCTGACCGTCGCCTCCCTCGCGGCCGGCCCTTCGCTCGCCCAGGGGTATGGCCGCGCTCCTGTCGACGACCCGATGACCACCGCCTCGAATGCGCGCCCCAATTACGGCGGCGGTTTCATCGAGTTGCTGATGACGGGCCGGGACCCGACGCCGTCGCGCGGAGGCGTCGTCTACAACCGCCCCGGCTATTCGGCCTATGGCCAGAGCGCGCGGCCTGCCGCCGGCTACGAGGTGGATCCGTTCGAGCAGGCGGTCGGGCGGGGAAGGGGCGGAGTCAATGCCGGCGGGCGCGTGGCAGCGCTCGGTCAACCGCTCGAGATGGAGCGCTCGATCGAGCGGGTGATCGATCCGCGCTTCCGCAAGCAGGAGGTCGCCTATGACGGGCCGCACAAGCCCGGGACGATCATCATCGATACGCCGCAGCGCTTCCTTTTCCTGGTCCAGCCCAACGGCCGCGCGCTGCGCTACGGCATCGGCGTCGGCCGGCCCGGCTTCTCCTGGGCCGGGATGAAAACGGTCAGCCGAAAGGCCGAATGGCCGAACTGGACGCCGCCGCCGGAGATGCTCAAGCGCCGGCCGGACCTACCGCGTTTCATGCCGGGCGGTCCCGAGAATCCGATGGGCGCCCGCGCGCTCTATCTCGGCTCGTCGCTCTATCGCATCCACGGCACGAATGAGCCGCACACCATCGGCCAGGCCGTCTCCTCCGGCTGCATCCGCATGACCAATGACGACGTCACCGACCTCTACGAGCGGGTCCGTGTCGGGGCCAAGGTGCTCGTCATCTGAAAACTGGCCCATTGATGAGTCGATACGAAAAGATCCGCCCGGTTGGGCCGGGCGGATCGTGAGGGTCGCGGGTGGTGATCACCGGGCTCAGGCCCAGCTGTCGTCCTCGCCGCCGTCGAACATGCTGGAGCCGTCGTCGTAGCCGGCATCCATCGGTTCGGCCTGGGCTGCCTGCTGATAGTTTGCGGCGTTGGACGAGCCATCGTCATAGCCGGCAGGCTGGGCGTCCGCCGCAGCGTTGTCCTGACCCTGCGGCGCCGTCTCGGCCGGCTTGGTCGCAGCCTGGGCCGAGCCACCGCCAAAGGCGTTGCTGAGCACGCTGCCGAGCATCATGCCGCCTGCGACGCCGGCCGCCGTGGTCAAGGCCGTGGCCATGAAACCACCGCCGCGTCCGGGCGTCTGCTGGCCGGCATTACCCCAGGGGCCCGGGGCCTGCTGCGCCGGACCCGGCTGGGCGGGCGCGGCCTGCATCGCGTTCGGCTGCTGCCCGGTCCAGGCCGGGGAGGGCGCATCGGGACCGCGCGAGGGGAAAGACGGCACCGAGCGCGGCCGCGCCGGCTGGGCAGCAGCGCCGCCGAAGATGCCGGACAGGAAACCGCCGCTCGCGGCGGGGGCCTCGGCCGGCCGGCTCTGCAGTTCGCGCAGCTGGGCCTGGAGCTCCTCGACCTGCGCCTGCAGATTGGTCAGTGCGGTCTCCTGCACATAGACCGCCTGGGCCATGGCATAGGGAGCATAGGGCTGCTCGCGCAGCCGCTGTGCGATGTAGTTGTCAGCCTCGGGGTCGCGGGGCTGATTGGCCGCCTGTTTCAGGCGGTCGAAAATCCCGGCGATCACGTCGCGTTCCTGCGGCGTCATCGTCATCTCCTCCTTGTGTCGGGCGGTGCGGATGCGCCGCCTGACGAAGAGGTGGGACCTGCATGTGACGGTATCAAGGCGTGGCGGCAGGCGACCAGAACGCTCCTGCCGACGCGTCAGATGCTGGCGCCTTCCGAGGTGAACTCGTCGAAGGTCTCGCCGGGCTGCGGCGTGAGCAACTGCCCGCGGTTCAGCACCACCACCGTCGTGCCGGTCGGAACGCGGCCATGCAGATCGATCACATCCTGATTGAACATGCGGATGCAGCCGCTCGATACGGACTGGCCGATCGACCATGGCTCGTTGGTGCCGTGGATGCGGTACAGCGTGTCGCGGTCGCCCTGATAGAGATAAAGCGCTCGGGCGCCGAGCGGGTTGTCGAGGCCTGCATCCATGCCGCCCGCCCAGGGGCCGTTCTTTTCCGGATCGCGGGCGATCATCGCGGCCGTGGGCGTCCAGCGCGGCCAGGCCGCCTTGCGGCCGACAGTCGCGCGGCCCCGCCAGGACATGCCCTGCTTGCCGACGCCGATGCCGTAGCGGATCGCACGGCCATTCTCGCGCACCAGATAGAGGAACCGGTTGTCGGTATCGATGACGATCGTGCCGGGCTGTTCGCGCGTCGGATAGGCCACCTCGCGCCGCAGATAGCGCGGGTCGACCTCGGAAAGATCGGTCGCCGGCAGCGGAAACTGCTCGTCGGGCCGCTCGCCATACATCGCGAGATATTCCGCGCTGACGTTGAAGCCGCGCGTGCTGACGACTTCGTAAGGCTCCTGCGGCCGCGACACGCAACCCGCCAGCGCGAGAGGCAGCAGGAACAGCGTCGCGCGCCGCGACGGCTGGGCGAGCGCGGAGAGAGAGGAGCGGACGGCGGACTTCTCGACGGACATGAAGTTGGGCTCTGCTTTATTGATCTTGCGGACGCGGCTGAACAACGAGGGAAAGGCTGCGGCGTTCCACGGGTCACGCCACATGAACCTTCAAGTCACATCGCATGGCCGCGAGGTGAACGCGATATGGCGGAATGATGGCAGACACGGGCTGTGACGTCTCGGCAACAGATGGGGCAACGCGGCGGCGGGCTGGATCTGCGGTGTTGCCTGCCAGACTTATACAAGTCTCATCTGGAACCGAATGGATTAGATCAGTCGAAAGTCGTTGAACTTAAGCAAATCTTTACACGATCGGTTAAGTCTAAGAGCCCGTCCCGAAAGGGTTGAGCGACTGGGGCACTCGTGATTCCAAGGGGTTGTTCAGGCCATCTTGGAGCGAGCGATGTGGACCCCAGCCACT